>DATDGC010000070.1:0-16326 GCA_036522275.1 Burkholderiales bacterium
ACCGCTGCGCGTTTGCCCTGTGCGCTGAAGCGATGGGTCGCCTCTGTCAGGGCCTTGCCTGAAACCACCAGCAGGGATGTCTGCGGCGCATAATGTACAGCCAGTACCCCCGGCGCGCGCGGTGACAAAGGCCCGGGTTGCACCAACGGTTCCCCTAAAACTTCTTCAAGCTCGGAAGCCGAAATCTTCCCCGGCCGCAGCACGGCGGGTTGGCTGCCGGATAGATCAACAATAGTGGACTCAATGCCAATGTCGCAGGAACCGCCATCCAATACCATATCTACCCGCTCTCCCAGTTCTGCGCGCACATGCTCGGCAGTGGTCGGGCTGATGCGCCCAAAGCGATTGGCTGAAGGCGCAGCGATTCCACTGCCAAATGCTTTAAGCAGAGCATGCGCGACAGGATGCGCAGGAACACGCAAGCCCACTGTGTCCTGGCCGCCGGTGAGTGCATCAGGAACGCTGTCCGCACGGCGCAAAATCAACGTGAGGGGACCGGGCCAGAACCGTTCGCCCAAGCGGTGTGCTGCAATGGGAATTTCTCTAGCCCAATGCGCGAGATGCGAAGCATCGGCAAGATGGACGATGAGCGGATGATTTTGCGGCCTGCCTTTGGCGGCGAAGATTTTTTTCACCGCGTCAGGATTCGAAGCATCGGCACCCAGACCGTACACCGTTTCAGTGGGAAACGCGACCAGTCTGCCCGCGCGTAGAATGGCTACGGCTTTTTCGATATCTAGGTTAGGCATTAATTTTCACCGCAGAGGACGCGGAGGGCGCAGGGAGAAAAACAGTTTAACGTGTCAGCTCAGCTGCCGGGTTAGAGGCGAAATACTCCAAATTGCCTCCAACTTGAAGTAGTCAGCCAAAAAGTCGCCTTAATAAAGCCGTATTGTAATCATGTCTTTGTCATTCACAAGAAGCATAAACAAGTTTTTCCGGGAAATATTTGTTGTTTCCTCTGCGTCCTCTGCGGTGAGAGAATTTAAGAGCTGGTCAGCAAGCACAGCGCTTGGCGGTATTTTTCTGCGGTTTTCTCCAGCACGTCTGCAGGAAGCTGCGGCGCTGGTGGTTTTTTGTTCCAGTGTTGAGCTTCCAGCCAGTCGCGTACGAACTGCTTGTCAAAACTTGGCGGACTTATTCCGGTCTGATATTGGTCTGCAGGCCAGAAACGCGAAGAGTCCGGAGTGAGCACTTCATCAATTAAATAAAGTTTGCCTGAATCATCCAAGCCGAACTCAAACTTGGTGTCAGCGATGATAATGCCTTTTTTCGCAGCGTATTCTGCAGCTTCGGAATAGAGCCGGATGGATGTGTCGCGCACTTTTGCCGCGGTCTCTTTTCCCAAAAGCTTTTCAGCATCGGCAAAAGAGATATTTTCGTCGTGTGTTCCCACAGGCGCTTTGGTAGAAGGGGTGAAAATCGGTTGTGGCAGCTTTTGCGCTTCTTTCAGGCCTGCAGGGAGAAGTATGCCGCAAACTTTGCCGGTCTTCAGATATTCCTTCCAGCCGGAGCCGACGATATAACCGCGCACAATGGCTTCAACTGGCAAAGGTTTCAATCGCCGTACCACAAAAGCACGTCCTGCAATCTGCTCACGCTCGCTGTCTTTCTTCACCACCGATTCAGGAGCAATTCCTGTGAGATGATTGGGAATGACATGACCGAGCTTCTGAAACCAGAAATTGGAAAGGGCGGTGAGCACTTTGCCTTTACCTGGTATCGGCGTCGGCAAAATTACATCAAATGCGGAGAGGCGGTCGGTCTGGACGATCAAAAGCTTGTTGTCATCCAACGCATAAATGTCACGCACTTTGCCGCGGTGCTGTAATGGGACGCTGGTAAGGTTGGATTGGAACAACAAAGTATCTGAGCGAGTCATTTTTTCTTGAGCGGTATTAACAGGCTTCAAGAAAGCTTGGATAAGCTCGCCGCTTTTACAGATTCGGCTTGTGCTTTGCGGAAATCCTGCAGTTGTTTTGCCAGCTTCGAGTCATTCAACGCAAACAGGGCAATAGCGAAAAGTCCGGCATTGGCAGCACCTGCCTCGCCGATGGCAAAGGTTGCCACCGGCACGCCCTTGGGCATCTGCACGATGGATAGCAGCGAATCCAGACCCTGGAGATGTTTTGACGGCATGGGCACGCCCAAAACCGGCAAAGTAGTTTTGGCGGCAATTACTCCTGCAAGATGCGCCGCGCCTCCGGCGCCGGCAATGAAGCATTTGATGCCCGCCGCAGCAGCGCTTTTGACATACTCATCCAGCATGTCGGGGGAGCGGTGCGCGGAGATTACCCGCACTTCATAAGGTACGCCGAAATCCTCGAGCTGTTTTGCCGCGTGCTGCATCACTTCCCAGTCGCTTTTGCTTCCCATCAGCACACTTAGCAGCGGCTTTTTGGTCATTATTTCTCCGTGTCGTGGCTGCTCTGCAAACTGTGAATTTTACACTATCGCCGCGGGCTAGGAATCTCTGATTAAGTCCCACACGGTTGCGACGGTGACTTTCCGGGACGGGACGCGCGAAGCGAGGTGCAGCCAATGGCCACCCCCTTGGCAAGCCGAGCGACAAAACAGACCGCCCGGACAAGCGCCCCGGACTCGGTCTCGCGCAGCGTGGTGCGGGAAGGGGCGCAAGCTACCGCAAGAAACACTGTTAAGCGGGGCGCTCATGCTGCCGCTCCCGCACCCCAAGCTTCGCTGACCGTGTCGCGGCAGCCGTCCCTTCGGGTTGCAGCAAAATGCGGCGTCTGCGTCGTGCTCGCCGAAGCGTGGAGTTCGGTACGTGCGACCGCGAAGGCGAGCGCTGGTCCGCGCAATCACAATCCGGCGAGCCACGGCCCGTTCCGCTGCACAGCTTCGCAGGTGCAACGCTACGCGGGCCCTTCTCGGCATCGTAGTCCCGACTACGACCTTCGTCGCGCGCCTTGCATCCATCCGCATTTTGCTAGCAACGCAATCCGCGGAGGACTTAATCAGAGGTTCCCTAATTTTGCCGCACCCTGCTTTGCGCCGGCTTTTTCGTCCGGCATGCCTTCCTCGAATACGCGGCTTGCCAGAATATCCTCGGCTTCGATGGTGACAAGGTCTTTCTTGGTGAGCTTCGCCGGATTGCGCGCGAACAGGCGGTTTGCCTGGCGCAGCCGCGCGCGGCCAAGCGCATTCCTCATACTGCGCGCGTTCGCGAAATGGGGCATCTGCATGCGTCTCAGGATGTAATCCTGAAATGCTTTTTCGGCTTGCGCACTGAAATGGTATTGTTGCCGCTCGAGCATCAGCTTCGCGATAGAGAGCAACTCTTGCGGCGAGTAATCGGGGAAATCCAGATGGTGCGCAATCCGCGAAGACATGCCTGGATTGCTCCGGAAAAATTCTTCCATGCGGTCTTTATAGCCGGCGAGTATCACCACCAAGTCTTCACGCTGGTTTTCCATGACTTGAAGCAGAATTTCGATCGTTTCCTGGCCATAGTCACGCTCGTTTTCCGCGCGGTACAGGTAATACGCCTCGTCTATGAACAACACCCCGCCCATAGCTTTTTTCAGCACTTCCTTGGTCTTGGGCGCGGTATGCCCGATGTATTGCCCCACCAGATCGTCACGTGTGACCGCAACCAGATGGCCTTTGCGCACGTAACCCAAGCGGTGGAGGATCTCCGCCATGCGCATCGCCACGGTGGTCTTGCCGGTGCCGGAATTGCCGGTGAAGGACATGTGCAGGGAGGGCGCCCCGGAAGTCAAGCCCAGCCCCTTGCGTAACCGGTCAACCAAGAGGAGTGCCGCGATCTCGCGGATGCAGGTTTTTACCGGTTTAAGGCCAATCAACTCGCGGTCGAGTTGGTCGAGGACTTCCTGGATGCGCGAATCGCGAAATGCTCCTTCCAGATCTACCGGTGTATCGTCAGGCAGATTCTGTGGGATGCCGGGATCCGGATTCATTTATAGCGCTCGCCCTCGGGTTTCTCAGTGGCGTAGCTGTGCAGCGTGTAGCGGATGCTGCGACCCGGGCCTTCCTGGCGCAGCACATGGAAGCCGGGCTCGTGCTTGGGGCGATTGACGATGAAGGAAAGGCGCACGGTTTCCCAACCGCGCGTCGAGTCGAACCCGTTTACCCGCACGTAGTGATTGGGATAGGCTTTGCGGCATTGATTAATCTCGTGCATGATGCCTGCCGCATCTTTCATATCAAACATCGGCATTCCCCACATTTCCCAATAGGTGTTACGCGGATGCGGGTCGTCGGTGAATTCGACGCTCACCGCCCAGGTGTTTTTGAGGCAATACTCCACTTGCGCGCGGATTTCGGCGTCGGAAAAATCCGGAAGAAAAGAAAAAGTGCCTTGGGTGATTCTCATGATCGGCTCCCCTTAAACGCTTACCGTGGGTGTAGGCACAAAGTCGGCGGTGTCGGTGGAGGTGTAGTCAAAGGTAATGTCTTTCCATACCTCCAGTGCGGCTTTTAGCGGCGCGCACGATTTCGCCGCTTTTTCGAGAATCTGCATGCCCTCGTTCCAGATGTCCTTGCCTTCGTTGCGCGCCTGAATTATCGCTTCCAGCGCCACACGGTTGGCAGTCGCACCCGCCTGGACACCCATCGGATGGCCGATGGTGCCGCCGCCAAATTGCAGCACTACGTCTTCGCCCAGATAGTGAATCAACTGGTGCATTTGCCCGGCATGAATGCCACCAGATGCCACCGGCATGACTTTGCGCAAGCCTGCCCAGTCCTGCTCGAAGAAAATGCCGCGTTGCAAATCAACCGGATTGTGCGGCTCGCGCAGGACATTGTAGAAACCCTGCACCATATTGGGATCGCCTTCGAGCTTGCCCACCACGGTGCCAGCGTGTATGTGATCCACTCCCGCCATGCGCATCCATTTGGAAATCACGCGAAAGCTGATGCCATGGGCTTTCTGGCGCGTATAGGTGCCATGCCCCGCGCGGTGCAGATGCAGGATCATGTCGTTCTTGCGCGCCCATTTGGAAATGGATTGGATTGCGGTGTAGCCAATGACAAGGTCTATCATCACGATGCACGAGCCCAGTTCTTTGGCGAACTCGGCACGCTCATACATGTCCTCCATAGTTGCGGCGGTTATATTGAGGTAATGCCCTTTGACTTCGCCAGTGTCGGCGGAAGCGTGATTTACCGCTTCCATGCAATACAAGAAGCGGTCGCGCCAGTGCATGAATGGCTGCGAATTGATGTTCTCGTCGTCTTTTACGAAATCGAGGCCGCCTTTCAATGCTTCATACACTACGCGTCCATAATTTTTGCCAGAAAGCCCCAATTTCGGTTTGGTCGTTGCCCCGAGCAACGGCCGGCCGAATTTATCCAGCCGCTCGCGTTCCACCACGATGCCGGTGGGAGGACCATCGAAAGTCTTTAGGTAGGCGACCGGCATGCGCATGTCTTCCAGGCGCAGCGCTTTGAGCGGCTTGAAGCCGAACACGTTGCCGATGATGGAAGCGGTGAGATTGGCAATTGAACCCGGCTCGAACAAATCCAGGTCATAAGCGATGTAGGCGAAATACTGCCCGGGGCTGTTGGGTACGACATCCATGCGGTAGGCCTTGGCGCGGTACGCTTCGCAGGCAGTCAAACGATCGGTCCAAACCACAGTCCAGGTGGCGGTGGAAGATTCGCCCGCCACCGCAGCAGCGGCTTCCTCGGGATCAACACCTTCCTGCGGCGTAATACGGAACAGCGCAATGAGGTCGGTATCCTTGGGCACATAGCTTGGTTCCCAGTACCCCATTGTCTTGTAGGGTATGACTCCCGCCTTATAGCGCTCTTTGCCCTTGATTGTTCCTGCTCCCGGCCCGCCCATGACCATCTCCTTGAAAATGCCGCTCAAACAAGATTATGGTACGCCAAATAACCATAAATGATAGTCACGTGTTTTGATTGTTATAATAAGGTTTTTATTATAGTATTAGGCAAGTTACATTACGGGTTTTCCCCCATGCTGCATTTAACCTTGCGCCAACTGCGAGTGTTCGAAGCGGTGGCGCGTCACTTGAATTTTTCACGCGCTGCAGAAGAGCTTTTCTTGTCGCAACCCGCGGTTTCGATGCAAATCAAACAGCTCGAACACAACATCGGCCTGCCGCTGTTTGAACAAATGGGCAAGCGCATTTACATGGCCGAGGCCGGGCACGAACTGTTTCGATACAGCAGGGTGATTGCGCAGCAGCTTGCGGAACTGGAAGCAGTGCTGGATCAGATGAAAGGGCTCGAACACGGCAAGCTCAATATCTCGGTAGTGAGCACAGCCAATTATTTTGCGCCGCAGCTGCTCGCCAAATTCTGCCAACTGCACAAAAAGATCACGGTAAGCTTGAACGTCTCCAACCGGGAAGCCGTGCTCAAGCAATTGGCAGACAACGAAACCGATCTGGCAATCATAGGGCAGCCGCCACAAGGCGCGGACATCGTCGACGAATCGTTCATGGAAAACCCGCTGGTGGTAATTGCCCCGCCCAATCACCGCTTGGCCAAGCAGCGCAAAATTCCGCTTGCCAAACTTCAGCAGGAGACATTTCTGCTGAGGGAAATCGGCTCCGGTACTCGCGGCGCGATGGAGCGCTTTTTCGCAGAGCATCGCATCAAGCTCAATACTGGAATGGAAATGGGCACCAACGAAGCAATCAAACAGGCAGTACAGGCGGGAATGGGCTTGGGCGTGGTCTCGCTGCACACGGTGGAATTGGAACTGGAAACACGGCGGCTTAAGCTGCTCGACGTGGAGGGATTCCCGCTCAAGCGTAACTGGCATGTAGTGCACCGAAGACAAAAGCGTCTCTCCAAGGTAGCCCAAGCATTCAAGGATTTTCTGCTGAAAGAAGCGTCTAACCTGATGCGCAAGGCACATGCTTGAACTTTGCGGCATTGCCACCATATATAATGAAATTGGAGCATTGCTATTTAGATGTCATCTATGAATCAGGTTCGTCCCGCTGCCGTCTCCGGCAGCTTCTACCCACGCCAGCCTGAAGCGCTGGCGCAGGAGGTTGCTACCTTGCTGGGCGCTGCGAAGCAGCATAAGTCTGTAACTCCCAAGGCGCTCATCGCCCCACATGCGGGCTACGTTTATTCGGGTCCGGTCGCAGCAAACGCCTATGCCCGGCTGGTACCGGCCCGAGGACGAATCAAACGAGTGGTGTTGTTGGGCCCGGCACACTTTGTAGCGGTACGGGGTTTGGCCTTGCCCGATGCCAGTGGTTTTGCCACGCCGCTCGGGATGGTTCCGTTGGATGAGGCCAGCGTGGAAACGCTTTCCCGGCTGCCTCAGGTGTCACAAAGCAACGCAGCCCATGCTTCCGAACATTCTCTGGAAGTCCATCTGCCATTTTTACAGACTGTGCTGGAGAAATTTACTCTGGTCCCGCTTGCGGTCGGAGATGCCACACCCGAGGAAATCGCTGATGTCTTGGATTTACTGTGGGGAGGCGAAGAAACTTTGATCGTGGTCAGTTCCGATTTATCCCATTACCTGCCTTACGAAACCGCACGTCGGGTAGACCAAGCAACGGCACAAACGATACTGGATTTGCGAGAGTCTATCAGCCACCAGCAAGCCTGCGGCGCATCGCCGGTGAACGGCTTGTTGCTCGCGGCGCAACGCCACCGCCTCAAACCGGAACTCCTGGATTTGCGTAATTCAGGCGATACCGCAGGCGACCGCAGCCGGGTCGTAGGTTATGCAGCATTCGCGTTTAACGAGAGCGCACAACATGTACACTAACGCAGAGCAAATTGTTCTGCCGATCGCCCGGGCGACGATAGGCCAAGCATTGGGCCGGCAGACAACGGCGGACGAATCCGCGCCGTGGCTGTACGAGCCGAGAGCTTGCTTCGTCACTCTTAAAATGAATGGCGAGCTGCGCGGCTGTATCGGCTCACTTAAAGCGCAGCGCTCACTGCTCACAGACCTCAAGGCCAATGCCCTCGCTGCTGCTTTTCACGATCCTCGCTTTGAGCCATTGACCAATGGCGAATTCGACTATACCAGGATCGAGATATCGCTGATTTCCGTGATAGAGCCGATATATTTCGTAAATGAACAAGACGCCCTGAACCAGCTGCGCCCCGCGATTGACGGCATCATTTTCGAATACCAAAACCAGAGCAGCACGTTTCTGCCGCAGATGTGGGAGAGCCTGCCCACACCGCAATTGTTCATGGCGCAACTGAAACACAAAGCGGGATTACCCCCTTCCTTCTGGGTGGAGGGCGTCAGGCTGTCGCGCTATACTGTGTTTAGGTTCCATGAATCCGAGCGCAAGGAAAACCTGTTCTTATGAACTACCCAGGAAAATATTGGCATAAGCTGGATGACGGGCGCATTCAGTGCGATTTATGTCCTCGCGATTGCCGGCTGCACGAAGGCCAGCGCGGCGCCTGCTTCGTACGCCAGCGCCTGAATGACGCCATGGTGCTTACCACTTACGGCCGTTCTTCGGGCTTTTGCATTGATCCCATCGAGAAGAAGCCGCTCAATCATTTTTACCCAGGGTCGAGCGTGTTGTCTTTCGGCACTGCCGGCTGCAACCTGGCGTGCAAATTCTGCCAGAACTGGGATATCAGCAAGTCCCGGGAAATGGATACCCTGGCCGATTCGGCTTCCGCTGATGCCATTGCCGAAGCCGCTCTTGCCCATGACTGCAAGAGCGTAGCTTTTACCTACAACGATCCGGTGATTTTCGCTGAATATGCCATGGACGTCGCGGATGCCTGCCGCGCACGCGGCATCAAGACTGTCGCGGTTACTGCAGGGTACATGCACGATGCGCCGCGCCGGGAATTCTATGCCAAGATGGATGCCGCCAATGTGGACCTCAAAGGCTTCACCGATGGATTTTATTTCAAGCTTTGCGGCGGGCAGTTGCAGCCGGTGTTGGACACGCTTAAGTACCTCAAGCACGAAACCCAGGTTTGGTTCGAAATCACCACGCTGCTGATCCCGGGCAAAAACGATAGCGATGAGGAAATCCGCAATGAAGCGCAGTGGATCGCGCGCGAGCTGGGGCTGGATGTGCCGCTGCATTTCACCGCGTTCCATCCCGATTACAAGATGATGGATCTGCCGCCGACCCCGCCAGAAACGTTAAGCCGTGCCCGCGCCATCGCCCAACAAGAAGGGCTGCAATACGTCTACACCGGCAATGTGTTCGATACGGAAGGCGGCACTACTTACTGCACAGGCTGCAAAACACCGCTCATCGTGCGCGACTGGCACCGTATTGTGCGCTATCGTGTCACGCAGGACGGGCGCTGCCCCGACTGCGCCACGCCGCTTGCAGGCGAGTTCGGGCAATTCACCCGCCAGTTCGGCAATCAGCGCATCCCGATTGCCATTGCCAGCTAGCGCTTGCAAAGCGAGTCGCTTTAAGCGGCGGTTTTTTCCTGCTCCATTTGCACAGTGTAGCGGCCTAAGCAGGCGGCGCTGTTCATTTTTTCGCGGTGATAAAGTGCTTTCTGCGCCGCCGCTAGATTGGCGGATTGCCCCCTCCAAGTTTTGAGTGCAGGCTCTTGCAGCGCACGGCCGTAGGAAAAGCTCAAAGGCCAGGGATTGGGGCCTATCAAATTCATGGCGTTCAGATGCGCGGTCGCCTCCTCGGCACCCTGCCCGCCTGAAAGGAACACGATTCCCGGCACCGCCGCAGGCACTGCCCGCTTCAGGCAGCGCAGGGTTTGTTTCGCCACTTCTTCCACACCCGCCCGTTTTGGGCATTCGCTTCCCGAAATCACCATGCTTGCCTTGAGCACCATATGTTCCAGCGTGACGCGCTGTTGGCAGAGCGCATTGAACACGCTGCGCAGCGTAGCCTCGGTGACCTCAAAGCAGCGCTCCAAGGTGTGTTTGCCATCCATCAACACTTCCGGTTCCACCACCGGCACCAGCCCCGCCTCCTGGCATAGCGCTGCGTAGCGCGCCAGCGCATGAGCATTCGCTTCAAGGCAATATGGGCTCGGAATGCCATCGCCAATGTTTATCACGGCGCGCCATTTGGCGAAGCTCGCTCCCATGCCACGGTATTCTGCAAGGCGCTCGCGCAAGCCGTCCAAGCCTTCGGTGACCTGCTCCCCGGGCGCGCCGGCAAGCTTCTTGGCGCCGGCGTCCACCTTGATCCCGGTAAGGATCCCCTGGCGTTTGAGCGCTACAGGAAACGGCGTGCCATCAGCAGCCGATTGCCGTATTGTTTCGTCGAAGAGAATCATGCCGCTGATGAATTGCGCTGCTCCGGGAACAGTGATGAGGAGTTCGCGGTAGGCGCGGCGGTTCTCCACCGTGGATTCGACGCTTATGCTGTCGAAGCGCTTTTTGCAGGTGGGGGCGCTTTCATCTATGGCAAGTATGCCTTTGCCTTTTGCCACCATCGCGGCGGCTGTGGCTTCAAGTTCACGTTGGTACATATATGCTGTCCCTCCTATAAATCTTAGCAGTGAATGACAAAAAGCGCTTGCCTTTCACACCTACCGATGGTCACCTATTTTTATGATCTTCATGGTATTAGTACCTCCTGACTTGCCGATCGGTTCGCCGATGGTGAGCACGATGAGATCGCCCTCGCGTACCACGCCGTTCGCCAGCAGCTCCCTTTCCACTTCGCGCAACAGTTGCTCTCTATCCAGGCCGGTGTATTTCAACATCAGCGGGTAGGTATCGCGGAACAGGCTGACACGATGGCGCGTCGCGGTCTCCGTAGTGAGCGCGTAAATCGGCACGCCGCAATTGAGCCGCGATATCCAGAGCGCGGTCGAGCCCGATTGCGTGAGCGCTGCGATGGCCTTGACTTTCAGATGGTAGGCAGTGAACAGTGCGGCCATCGCAATCGACTGGTCAATACGGGTAAAGACACGGTCAAGAAAATCGCGGTCCAGCGCGATTTCGGAGGATTTTTCCGCTTCCAGGCAGATGCGGCTCATAGCTTCGACTGTCTCCACCGGATATCTGCCGCTCGCCGTTTCCGCAGACAGCATAACTGCGTCTGTACCATCCAGCACCGCGTTCGCCACATCCGACACTTCGGCGCGGGTAGGAATCGGGTTTTCTATCATCGACTCCATCATCTGCGTCGCAGTAATGGTGAGCTTGTTCATTCCCCGCGCGACACGGATCATGCGTTTTTGCAAAGCCGGCACCGCGGCATCACCGACTTCCACCGCAAGATCGCCGCGCGCCACCATGATGCCGTCGCACGCGTCCATGATCTCTTGCAACGCGGGAATCGCTTCAGCCCTTTCAATCTTGGCAATCAGCATCGCGTGACCGCCAGCATCACGCAGCAACTGGCGGGCCAAGCGCATATCGGCCCCGCTCTTGGGAAACGATACTGCCAGATAATCCGCTTTGAGTTGAACCACGGTCTTGATGTCTTCCTTGTCTTTGTCAGTGAGTGCCGGCGCCATCAGGCCGCCGCCTTGGCGATTGATGCCCTTGTTGTTCGACAACACCCCGCCATGTCTCACGCTGCAGATGATCTCATTGCCGCGCACCGCCTTCACCTCGAGCACGATGCGCCCGTCATCGAGTAGCAGCACCGCGCCGGGAGCAACATCGCGCGGCAACTCCTTGTAATCCAGCCCCACCCGCTCTTCGTTGCCCAGCGCGCCATCGGTGTCGAGAATAAACCTGTCGCCGGAACGCAGCATGATTTTGCCCTGCTCAAACTTGCCAATGCGGATTTTAGGTCCCTGCAAATCAGCTACTATGCCGACGGTGCGGCCAACTTTTCGTGCCGTCTCGCGCACCGCCTCGGCCCGCCGCAAATGATCCTGTGCCGTGCCATGGGAAAAATTCATGCGCACCACGTCCACTCCCGCGGCTATCATGCGCTCAAGTACCTTCGCCTCGCTGGAAGCGGGGCCGAGAGTGGCAACAATTTTAGTTCTGCGCAGCATATATTTTGTGAGGGGTTAGGAGAGAGGGGTAAGGGGTATAAAAGATGGTTTACTTTAGCACGCTCCTGACACCTTGCTCCTCACACCTCATTGCTTTGCCGCACGTTGTTCAAGAATTTCCACCGCGGGCAGTTTCTTGCCTTCCAAAAACTCGAGAAACGCCCCGCCGCCGGTGGATATATAAGAAATTTTGTCGGCAACGCCGTATTTCGCCAGCGCAGCTAGCGTCTCTCCGCCGCCCGCGATGGAAAACGCTTTCGAACCGGCAATTGCTTTGGCCAGCGCTTGGGTGCCCGCGCCAAATTGATCAAATTCATACACGCCAATCGGCCCGTTCCACACGATGGTACCGGCTTTCTCCACTACTCGCGCAATCTTCTCGCTGGTTTTTGGGCCGACATCCATGATCAGGTCGTCCGCCACGACTTCTGTGATGTCCTTCAAGGTGGCTTTGGCGGTTCCGGAAAATTCCTTGGCGCATACCACATCCTCTGGAATCAGCACTTCACCCTCTTTGGCGTGCATTGCCTCGACGATCTCTCGCGTTTCCCCGACCAATTTCGGCTCTGATAGTGATTTGCCTATAGCGTGGCCCGTGGCAAGTATGAAGGTATTGGCGATGCTGCCGCCCACGATCAGTTGATCCACCGCCTTGCACAACGACTTCAGGGCAGTAAGCTTGGTCGAGACCTTTGAGCCCCCTACAATAGTCACCAACGGCCGTCTCGGGTTGTCCAGCGCTTTCCCCAGCGCATCCAGTTCGGCAGCAAGCAAGGGGCCGGCGCAGGCGATATTGGCAAACTTGGCAACACCATGGGTCGAAGCTTCGGCACGATGCGCGATGCCGAAAGCGTCCATCACATAGATATCGCAAAGCTGCGCCATTTTCTGCGCGAGCTCGTCACTGTTTTTCTTTTCGCCCTTGTTGAAGCGCACGTTCTCAAACAGAACCACATTGCCCGCGGCAACTTCGACTCCGTTCAACCAGTCACTAACAACCGTCACTTCACGCCGCAACAACTGGGAAAGGCGCCGCGCCACCGGTTTCAGGGAGCTTTGTTCATCGTACTTTCCTTCTTCAGGCCGCCCCAGATGCGACATCAGCATGACTTTGGCGCGCGCTTTGAGCGCATACTCAATGGTCGGCAGTGAAGCGCGGATGCGTGTATCATCCGCCACCTCGCCGTTTTTCAGCGGCACATTGAAATCTTCGCGAATCAGCACGCGCTTGCCCGCAAGATCGAGATCGACCATCTTCAAGATAGACATTGCGGGCTTATTTCGCGTTCATCCACGCAACCGTCACATCCAGCGTGCGGTTGCTGAATCGCGGGCATTGTGGCTTCGGCCGCAGGCTGGTGCCTGCTTAACATCGCGCTGCGATGTTAGCCTCCGCCGCAACGAGTGGGACTCAATACTTTGCTTCATTTCGCGTTCATCCACGCAACCGTCACATCCAACATGCGGTTGCTGAACCCCCACTCGTTGTCATACCAGG
This sequence comes from Burkholderiales bacterium, assembly GCA_036522275.1. GTDB lineage: Bacteria > Pseudomonadota > Gammaproteobacteria > Burkholderiales > JAHFRG01 > JAHFRG01. The sequence continues at coordinate 13,406 of DATDGC010000070.1, forward strand.
ACAGTACTTTCACGAGCGTGCCGCCAGCCACTTTGGTAAGCGTTGCGTCGAAAATCGAAGACGCAGGGTCATGATTGAAATCCACCGAAACCAGCGGCTTGTCGCAGTAGTTGAGAATGCCCTTCAATTCTCCTTGTGCTGCCTGCTTCATCACCGCGTTCACTTCCTCGACTGTGGTGGGACGCTTCGCGGTAAAGCTCAAATCCACCAATGAGACATTGATAGTCGGTACGCGCACCGCAAATCCGTCGAGTTTACCGTTGAGCTCCGGCAGTACCAAGCCCAACGCTGCTGCGGCACCGGTCTTGGTCGGGATCATGGACATGGTGGCAGAGCGTCCGCGGCGCAGGTCTTTGTGATAAGCATCAATCAGCACCTGGTCGTTGGTGTAGGCATGCACTGTGGTCATCAGCCCGCTGACAATACCGATTTTCTCGTGCAGCACTTTGGCGAGCGGCGCAAGACAGTTAGTGGTGCAGGACGCATTGGAAATCACCGTATCTGTAGCTTTTAGTTCTTTGTGGTTGACCCCATAGACCACCGTGGCATCCACATCCTTGTCTCCGGGGGCGGAGATGATGACTTTCTTCGCGCCGGCTTTAATGTGGGCGGAGGCCTTTTCCTTGCTGGTGAAAAGTCCTGTGCATTCGTGCACTACGTCAATGGCGAGTTCTTTCCACGGTAGTTCAGTGGGATTGCGAACGGCAAACACCTTGATGCGGTCGCCGTTGATGAGCATGGTGTCGCCCTCCACTTCAACGCTACCGTGAAACCGGCCATGCACCGTGTCATAACGAGTGAGATGGGCATTGGTTTCGGCATTACCGAGGTCGTTGATGGCAACAACCTGGATTTCCTTGTTACGCCCCGATTCATAGATTGCGCGCAAAATGTTGCGGCCGATGCGCCCATAGCCGTTGATCGCGACACGAATGGCCATTAGTTTTCGCTCCAGGTAAAAATTATTATTTTACAACAGCGGGCACTTGAAACGCAGGGGGATATAAGCTTCAAGTCACGCTTTTTACCGCCTTCACCACGTTTTCCACCGTAAACCCGAAATACTTGAACAAATCGGCGGCGGGCGCCGACTCACCGAAAGTATCTATGCCCACCACCGCGCCCTCCAGCCCCACGTATTTGCGCCAGTAATCAGAAACTCCGGCTTCGACCGCAACGCGCGCTACCCCCTTGGGCAGAACCAAGGATTTATAAGCGTCTTCCTGGCGGTCAAAGACCGAAGTGCACGGTATTGACACGATGCGTACCGGGACGCCCTCTTCAGCTAGGATTTTTTGTGCGCCCGTCGCCAGCGCCACTTCCGACCCGGTGGCAATGATTACCGCGCGCGGATTCCCTCCGGGAGCTTCGGCAAGGATGTAGCCGCCTCTTGCTATGCGTGCGGCCGTGGCTGCGTCTCGCTTTTGGAAAGGCACGTTCTGCCGGGTAAACAACAAGCAGGAGGGCCCGTTTTTGCGCTCAATTGCATGCGCCCACGCCACCACCGATTCCACCGTATCGCAGGGACGCCACACATCCATGTTCGGGATATAGCGCAGTGTTGCAGCCTGTTCCACCGCCTGGTGCGTCGGCCCATCTTCGCCGAGCCCGATGGAATCATGAGTAAAAACAAAAATCGCGCGAATTTTCATCAATGCCGCGAGGCGCAGCGCATTGCGCGCGTATTCGGAAAACATCAGGAAAGTCGCGGCATAGGGAATCAGACCGCCGTGCAGCGCCAAGCCATTCACGATGGCCGACATGCCGAACTCGCGTACCCCGTAGTAAATGTAATTGCCTCCGTCCTTCTTATCGACAGTGCGCGAACCCGACCACAAAGTGAGATTCGAGCCGGTGAGGTCGGCGGAGCCGCCGGTCAACTCCGGCAGCAGCGGCGCCAAGCCTTCAATCGCGTTCTGCGAAGCTTTACGCGTGGCGATGTTTTCCGCTTTTTCGTTGGCTTTGACAATCAACGCTTCAACATGCTGGTCCCAACCCGAAGGTAATGCGCCCTCTATGCGCCGCCTAAATTCCCTGGCGAGTTCAGGATAGGCCTTGGCGTATTCCGCAAACTTGCGGTTCCATTCCGCTTCGAGCTTGGCGCCGCGGCCGCGTGCGTCCCAGCCTTCGTATATGTCTTTCGGAATTTCAAAAGGCGGATATTTCCAGGCGATGTTGGCGCGGGTCGCCGCCACTTCGGCTTCGCCCAAAGCCGAGCCATGCGCTTCGTGGGTGCCTGCCTTATGGGGCGCGCCTTTGGCAATCACCGTCTTACAGCAAATCAGCGTCGGCTTGTCGCCGACTTGCTTGGCAGTGCGGATTGCCGCATCAACCGTCGCACTGTCGTGACCATCCACATTGGGAATAACATGCCAGCCGTAGGCTTTGAAGCGCTCCGGCGTGTCATCGGTAAACCAGCCTTCGACATGTCCGTCAATCGAAATCCCGTTGTCATCGTAAAAGCCAGTCAGCTTGTTAAGTCCCAGGGTACCGGCGAGGGAGCTGGCTTCGTGCGAGATGCCCTCCATCAGACAACCATCGCCAAGAAACACATAGGTACGGTGGTTGACAATATCTAAGCCGGGTCGGTTGAAGGTGGAGGCAAGCACTTTCTCGGCAATCGCCATGCCCACTGCGTTGGCAAGCCCCTGGCCAAGAGGGCCGGTGGTGGTCTCGATGCCGGGCGTACAACCGTATTCGGGGTGACCCGGCGTTTTTGAATGGAGCTGCCGGAAGCGTCGCAATTCCTCCATTGGCAGGTCGTAACCGGATAGGTGCAAGAGAGCGTATTGCAACATGGCGCCGTGGCCGTTGGAGAGCACGAAACGGTCACGGTCCGGCCATTTGGGATTGGCGGGGTTATGCCGCAGATGGTAGTTCCACAACACTTCGGCGATTTCCGCCATTCCCATCGGCATCCC
>DATDGC010000071.1:0-17461 GCA_036522275.1 Burkholderiales bacterium
AGACGACCAGCCTGGTCGCAACAAGTATGGATTTGGTCTGAACTTGGAGCAACCGCTTGCCGACAGTGGGGAAACCGGGCTGTTCGCCCGATTGGGCTGGAACGACGGGAAGACCGAAACCTTTGCTTTCACCGAGGTGGATCGCACCGTGACGTTTGGGGCGCAGGTAGCGGGCAATCATTGGGGGCGTAACGACGATCGATTGGGTATCGGGTTTGTGGTGAACGGGCTGTCCGCCGATCATCGAAATTACCTTGCTGCCGGGGGCAGTGGCTTTGTGCTTGGGGATGGTGCGTTGAACTACGGTTACGAGAAAATTGTCGAGGCCTATTACCGCATCCAGCTGGGCAAGTACGCGCAGTTAGGCCCCAATTTCCAGTACATCGAAAACTCCGGCTACAACCGTGATCGTGGGCCGTCAATGGTTGTGGGAATACGCCTGCATATCGAATATTAAATTGGCTCCCCAATCAGGGCTCGAACCAAGAACTCGGATTAACAGTCAGCGGGAATGACCACTTTGGGTCGATTAGTGACCGTCACGTCTCGGTCAAAAGCCGCCATTCACGTGAGTTGTATTGCAACGGCCTGTGGGGAACACATCAGCTGGTTGTAGCTCAACCTCACATTTCGCTCAGCTACATAATGTCTTGTGTCCCGCCGCATGCGCGTTGAGCACACTGTTCGCATGACCTCATCGCCAGGTAAAATCACTTCGCTTCGGATACACATTCGCCCAAAGGCTTGGCGGTGATATGTTGAGAAAAGGTCATGTTCTTGCCGCCCAGTTTCACATTTAGCGTGCCTCTGATCTGGTCGGCGCCAAGATACCATCGCGCAGCGCCAGTCGTCCCATGTCCGCCTTCGCATACTAGAAGATAGGAAACGGCATCTTCGAGGCGATATCCGTTGTCAAGCTTGCATCCCTTGAGCGACTCGTGATTCAGGATCGGGAATGCAGAAGAGAGTTCATGGTGGTTTAAACAGCGTTTCTCGTGGGTTGTGGCGTACCGAAGATTTTCTTCAAGGTGGGGCATCACCGTCTCGGTGGTGACTGCATAAAGTCCAGGCGGCATCGATTCCGATGCCCGTGCATGCGGGCAAATCAGCACCGAGGAAGTCAGCAATCCGCAGAACAAAGACCTCAATTTGCTTCCCGGTCTAGCAACGCGCGCTTGCGTTCGACACCCCAGCGATAGCCCGACAGTCCGCCGTCGTTTCGCACGACGCGATGGCAAGGAATCGCTACCGCCACCATGTTGGCGGCGCACGCCTGCGCCACCGCCCTGACCGATTTCGGAGAACCGATGTGGTTGGCGATATCGGCATAGCTCACCGTCTCACCGGCCGGAATTTCCCGAAGTGCCTGCCAGACGCGCTGCTGGAACGCGGTTCCCCGCACATCGAGTGGTAGGTCGAGTCCCAGCCTGGGGGCTTCCACGAAGCCCACCACTTTCGCGACGAGCTGCTCGAACTTCGCGTCGCCGCCAATCAAGTTGGCTCGCGGGAAACGGTCCTGCAGATCGCGCACCAGCTCATCGGGATCGTCCCCCATGAGAATGGCACACACACCACGCTCGCTTATAGCGACCAGAATGGAGCCGAGGGAGCACTCGCCAATGGCGAAGCGTATCTCCGTATTCGCGCCACCTGCGCGATAGTTTGTAGGTGTCATGCCCAATATCTCATTCGATTTTTCATAGAAACGCCCGTTGGAGCTGTACCCGGCGCCGTAGATCGCCTCGGTCACCGTGCTGCTCCGATCAAGCTCGGCTCTGATACGCTTGGCGCGATGCGCTGTCGCGTACGCCTTGGGCGTCAGGCCCGTGACGGCTTTGAAGACGCGATGCAGGTGGTAGGTGCTCAGTCCGGCATGATTCGCCAGTTCCTCGAGGGAGAGCACCTGCTCGGCGTTCTCGATGAGTCGGCACAGCTCGGCCACCTTGGCCGCGTGCTGCTCGGCCAGCGAAGGCTGATTCGGCTTGCAGCGTTTGCAGGGACGGAAGCCCGCCCGCTCGGCGTCCGCAGCAGTCAGGTGGAACTCAACGTTCTCGGGCCTTGCGGTGCGCGCTGCGCAGGACGGGCGGCAGTACACACCGGTCGTCTTGACCGAATAGAAAAATTTGCCATCCGCCTTCGGGTCACGGGCGACAAGTGCTGCCCAGCGAGGGTCGCTCACGGTCGCTGCCGCAAGCATTTCAGTCTTTGTGGACATGTTCATTTGCTTCCTTTCAACGGTTTTCATGATCGACGGTTGAAATTTAGCAGTCGCTGGGAAATGGTGCACTCCGGGTCTTGCTTTTGAATTCATCTGTGCTGATACAGGAAAACATGGAAAATCCGGCAAGCCCGCGGTAATCCATTAATTGGGAGCGGTTACCGAGAATTATAATCGGGAACTAACTCGAACAGCTGCTTCGGGTCGAAAGCGGCAATCTTATGCTTCCAGTCACACACGAGGATAAGATTGCAAGGAAAGGAGAGTGGTGGAGTCGAGGAGGATCGAACTCCCGACCTTCGCATTGCGAACGCGACGCTCTCCCAGCTGAGCTACGACCCCACTTTTCGAGGGTTGTTATCATACTACTTAAATGAGAAAAGCGTAAATTGCATCAATACCGGACGCTGATTAAAGTGTCGTCCGCAAAGTTTAGATGCGTTTGCGATTACTCCACCACAGCATCCAAATTCCGCCGGCGATCATCGGTAATGACAGCCACTGCCCCATGCTTAAACCCAAGGCGAGCAATCCCAAAAACGCGTCAGGCTCGCGGGTGAATTCCACCAGAAAACGGAATACTCCGTAGCACAACAGAAACATTCCTGATACTGCGCCCAGCGGCCGCGGTTTCGCGGAATAAAACCAGAGAATGACGAACAGCACTACACCTTCCAAGGCGAATTCGTAGAGCTGCGAAGGATGGCGCGGCACCTTGTCCACCCCGGGAAAAATCATGCCCCATGCAACATCGGTGGGACGTCCCCACAATTCGCCGTTGAGAAAATTGCCGATGCGTCCCGCGCCCAGCCCAAGCGACACCAGCGGTGCGATGAAATCGGTAATGGCTAACCAGTGTTTCTGGTATTTGCGGGAAAACAGCCACAACGCGAAGATTACGCCGAGGAAACCGCCGTGAAAAGACATGCCGCCTTCCCAGATGTAAAATATTTTGAGCGGTTCATACAGGTAGTCGGAAAACTTATAAAACAGAACATAGCCGAGGCGTCCGCCGAGAATCACGCCCAGCACGATGTAAAATAGCACTTCATCGATTTCACTGTAGTTCCACCCGCAATTGGGTTGGGTTTTAATGCGGTATCGCCCCAATAACATGCCCATCGCAAACCCCAAGAGGTACATCAAGCCGTACCAGCGTATAGCCAGCGGCCCGAGATGCAGTGCGACCGGATCAAATTGCGGGTGGACAAACATTTTGTAGGATAGGTTGTTCCAGGCATTTCCGCTAGAATTGAGATTATACGTAAATACGCCCGTTCCCCGACCGCTTTTCGAGAGACTCCTATGCCATACAACCAACGCAGCAAAACCGTTACCGAGGGCGACGCGCGCGCGCCGAACCGTTCGATGTACTACGCGATGGGTTATCGCGACGAGGATTTCGGCAAGCCCATGGTCGGCGTGGCCAACGCCTACAGTACCATTACGCCCTGTAACGCCGGCTTGAATGTTCTGGCCACTCGCGCCGAAGCGGAGCTCAAGGCGGCCGGCGCCAACCCGCAGATATTCGGCACCATCACCGTGTCCGACGGCATTTCCATGGGAACCGAAGGCATGAAATATTCACTAGTATCGCGCGAGGTGATCGCGGACTCGATTGAGACCGCGGTGCAGGCGGAATGGATGGACGGCGTGCTGGTGGTGGGAGGCTGCGACAAAAACATGCCGGGGGCTTTGATGGCTATGTCGCGCATGAACATCCCTGCGATTTTCGTCTACGGCGGCACCATCAAGCCCGGCCACTACAAGGGCAAAGACCTGACCATCGTTTCCGCCTTCGAGGCGGTGGGCGAATTCACCGCCGGCCGCTTGAGCCGCGAGGACTTCAGGGAAATCGAGCACCGCTCCTGCCCGGGCGTGGGCTCCTGCGGCGGCATGTTCACCGCCAACACCATGTCCACCAGCATCGAAGCGGTCGGCATGAGCCAGCCTTACTCATCCACCATGGCGGCGGAAGACGCTGAAAAAACGGAGAGCGCTGCGCAATCAGCACGCACACTGGTCGAGGCGATTAAAAAGCAAATCCTCCCGCGGCAAATCATTACCCGCAAATCCATCGAGAACGCGATTGCGGTGGTCATGGCGACCGGCGGCTCGACCAATGCCGTTCTGCATTGGCTCGCCATCGCCCATGCCGCACAGGTCGAATGGACGCTTGACGACTTCGAGCGCGTGCGCGCACGCACGCCTGTGCTGTGCGACATGAAGCCCTCGGGCAAATATGTGGCCACCGATCTGCACAAAGCCGGCGGCGTGCCGCAGGTGATGAAAATACTCCTCAATCACGGGCTGATTCACGACGACTGTCTCACCATCACCGGCAAGACGGTTGCGGAAAACCTCAAAGATGTTCCCGACCGCCCGGCAAAAAATCAGGACGTCATCCGGCAATGGGACAACCCGCTTTATCCGCACGGCCATCTGGCGATTCTGAAGGGCAATCTCGCCACCGAAGGCTGCGTCGCCAAAATTACCGGCTTGAAAAATCCGGTGATCACCGGCCCGGCTCGCGTGTTTGAATCGGAAGAAGCAGCGTTGCAAGCCATACTCGGCGACAAAATCAAGCCGGGTGACGTGCTCGTGATCCGCTATGAAGGCCCGAAGGGCGGTCCAGGAATGCGCGAAATGCTCGCCCCGACCTCGGCCATCATCGGCAAAGGCCTGGGCGACAAGGTTGGGCTGATTACCGACGGGCGTTTTTCCGGCGGCACCTGGGGAATGGTAGTGGGGCACGTTGCGCCCGAAGCCTTTGTCGGCGGGGCGATTGCGCTCATCAAGGAAGGCGACTCGATTACGATAGACGCGCACAAGCTGCTGTTGCAGCTCAACGTTACCGACGCGGAACTCGCCAAGCGCCGCGCCGCCTGGCAGCCGCCGAAACCGCGCTACACCCGCGGCGTGCTGGCAAAATACGCGAAGCTCGTATCCAGCGCGAGCAAAGGCGCGGTGACGGACTGAAAGGTTGCTGTCATGGATTACAGCCTGAGGTTTAATGCCGCATCAAGCGGCGCGGCGCTGTTTGCCGCACCCGCTTGCGTGTGCCCACCGCAACCTGCAGTTAGATGGCCTTCCTCTCAAACTGTCGAATTCGCCACGCGTGTGCAACCGAAGGAACGTCGTGGTGCCAAGAAGGCAACAACATTGATATCAGCAATCCTTCTACATCGGCGATGATGCCGACGGCGATTGCCAATGTCGCGGGTAGTCCCTCGTTCCCCATTACCAGAATTGAGAAGAAGCCAAGAAACAATGCGATTCCCCAAATTTTTGCGGTCCACATGTGATAACTGGCCTCGCGGCCAAACTTCCAAAAATCCAAGGCATATCGTGCCAGCTCAAGTCCCACGAGGACAGTCAGGAGCACCAGGTTTGCGAGGATCACTTCGGGATGGAGGATCCATACCGCCAACAGCGCGGCCAAGTAAAAGATTGTGTCCGCTATACTGTCCAGTCGTCGAAGCATCGCTGTCGCCACGCCGAGTTTTCGAGCGAGAACCCCATCAAATACATCTGAAAGAAATGCCGCTAAAAGGCATGAACCAAAGGCGCCGGGATGTGGCCACGCCAGTGCAAGCACGATTAGCGTCGGCCCCAGGGCGACGCGAAGCCAAGTAAGCGCCAGAGGTGCCATCCAATAGAGTCGCTGAGTGAATATCGCCATCTAACGTGAAACAGGTAGCAAAACTTCCACCTATCATAGCTTGCTTTCCTGATAGTTAGCAGAACCCCTGGATTCGCACCAGGTTGCAGATTAGCATTGGGATGAAATTGAAAACCAGACCATGTCGAATTCAAAACGCATCCGCATCATCTGGCCTGTGGGACCTCTGATTAAGTCCCTCACGTTCGCGACGACGTGCTTTCCGGCAGAGAGACGCGAAGCGAGGAGCGCTGTGTGGTTATTCTCACATAAGCGACGAGCGACAAAATATCTCGGCCGGAAAACCTCGTCCCACACGGGTTGCGGCGAAGGGGCGGCCGTCTGCGGTGTTGCTCGGACTCGCCAGAGTGTCGGCTATGGCTTCGCCCTCGCGCCTAGCATCTGGCCGTCCCTCGCCCGCAACGCGATACGCGGGGGACTTAATCAGAGGTCCCCTAGGCGAAGTCAGCGCTGCGCTCAAAGACACGCCCACCGTGCGCTTATTACTCACCGCCCTGCCTTGCGAATCACGGGCCCACACCTGGGGGGATGAAGTGTATTTCTCCGTACCCGTGGAAGCCGCGCTGGAGAAAGACGCAAAGCAGGTCGTGGACCCCGGAACGGTTTGCTTCTGGGTGGAAGGAAACTCGCTCGCGCTTCCCTTCGGTCCGACGCCAGTATCAAAAGGCAACGAGTGCCGGCTGATCGCGCGGGTGAACATCCTCGGCAAAATCGAATGCGAGCCGACGCTTCTCAAGACCGTCAAGGACGGCGATCTAGTACGTGTAGAGCTTGCATAAGACCGCGCCAGCGCAAAACACGGCGTTTTGCGTGCTAGACTAAATGCATCGAAGCGCATTTTTTCGCACAAGCCGAGTAAGCCCTATGCCCAATCGCCTCATCCAGGAAACTTCGCCTTACTTGCAACAGCACGCAGACAACCCCGTGAACTGGTACCCTTGGGGCGAGGATGCGTTGAAACTCTCCCGCGAACAGGACAAGCCAATTTTGCTTTCCATCGGCTATTCCGCCTGCCACTGGTGCCACGTGATGGCGCACGAGTCGTTCGAGGATGCGGAGGTGGCGAAATTGATGAACGAGCACTTCATCAACATCAAAGTGGACCGCGAGGAGCGCCCGGATCTGGACCAGATTTACCAGACGGCGCAATACATGCTCACGCAGCGCAGCGGCGGCTGGCCACTTACAATGTTTTTGACCCCCGAGCAGAAACCATTTTTCGGCGGCACTTATTTTCCCAAGGAACCGCGCTACGGCCTGCCGGGTTTTGGCGGCCTGCTCGAGCGTATCGCGCAGTTTTACCACAAACATCGCGACGAAATCGAGAAGCAGAACGAATCGCTGCTGGCCTCCTTTGCACGCTTCGCGCCTGACCAGCCGGCGCAGCCACCACAATTAAGCGCCGAACCCGCACAGCGCCTGTACACCCAATTGCAAAACAGCTTCGACGAAGAGCACGGCGGATTTGGCGATGCGCCGAAGTTCCCTCACCCAGCCGAAATCGAGTTCTGCCTGCGGCGCTCCGCGAGCGGCGACGGCGCTGCATTGCATCTTGCCTGCTTTACGCTGGAAAAAATGGCCAAGGGCGGGGTTTACGATCAGTTGGGCGGGGGTTTTTGCCGCTACAGCGTGGATCAGTACTGGATGATTCCGCATTTCGAGAAAATGCTCTACGACAACGGTCCGCTGCTGCAGCTTTATGCCGATGCCTGGCTGGCGAGCGACAATCCCCTGTTCAAGACGGTTGCGGAACAAACCGCGCAGTGGGTAATGCGTGAAATGCAATCACCTGAAGGCGGCTATTACTCCACCTTGGATGCCGACTCCGAGCATGTGGAAGGCAAGTTCTACGTTTGGACGCGGGAAGAAGTCGCATCTTTACTTGATGCCGAAGAATACACCATTGCCGCGCCGCATTACGGATTTGACCGCGCGCCCAATTTCGAAGGCGAGTTCTGGCACCTCAATGTTTATAAAAGCCTCGACGAGATTGCCGGCACGCTATCTCTTCCTTTAGAAGAAGCGCTACAACGGCTGGCTGCGGCAAGGAGCAAGCTCTTTGCTGCGCGGGAAAAACGCGTGCATCCCGGGCGCGATGAAAAAATTCTCACCAGCTGGAACGCTCTGATGATTAAAGGCATGGCTCACGCCGCGCGGGTTTTTGGGCATAAGGATTGGCTCACTTCGGCGCAACGCGCCTGCGATTTCGTCCGCAACACCTTATGGCGCGACAGGCGGCTCCTCGCCACTTGCAAGGACGGTAGAGCGCACCTCAACGCCTACCTCGACGATTACGCGTTCATGCTGGATGCGCTGCTGGAGCTGGTGCAAGCGGAATTCCGCAAGGCCGATCTTGATTTTGCCAGGGAGCTTGCCGAAATCATACTGGAGCAATTCGAGGACCGCGCACGCGGAGGCTTTTTCTTCACCAGCCACGACCACGAGAAATTAATTCACCGCCCCAAACCCGGCCACGATAATGCCATGCCTTCCGGCAACAGCATCGCCACTTTCGCTTTGCTGCGGCTGGGGCATATTTTGGGTGAACATAAATATCTCGAAGCCGCGGAGCGCGCATTGAAACTCTTCTATCCGGATTTGAGCGGTAGGCCTAGCGGCTACACCAGCATGATGATCGCCTTGGAGGAATTTCTCACACCCCCACAAATTGTCATTCTGTACGGCGAAACAAACGCTTTAACAGAATGGCAACGTGAATTGCAGCGGGACTACCTTCCCTACACCTTGGTGCTGGCTTTGCAGGAAAACCTTGCTGGATTGCCGCTAAGCCTCGAGCGGAAAGCGGCCGGCATAGTCAACGCCTGGGTGTGCCAAGGCGTTAAATGTTTGCCGCCCATTGATAATCTGCAGCAGCTAAAACAGGTATGCACAACCGGTGGGGCTGATAAAATTGGATGAATTTTCAACCAAGGAGCAAACATGAGGGCGCTATTGATAGGATTACTTTCGGGCATGGCCATGGCGAGCGCTAATGCGCTGGCTGATGCAAAGGCAGGAGAGGCGCTGGCAAAGAAAGACAACTGCTTCGCCTGTCACGCGGTGGACAGCAAGCTGGTGGGGCCCGCTTACAAGGAGGTCGCCGCCAAATACAAGGGCGACAAAAGCGCTGAAGCCAAGCTGATTGAAAAAGTCAAAAAAGGCGGTACCGGCGTGTGGGGGCAGATTCCGATGCCTCCCAATTCCCCCCAAGTTAAAGACGAGGACATCAAGATCATCGTGCAGTGGATTCTGTCCCTATAGGCTTCCCTTACGGGTTATCGGAAAGCCGGCTTTGCGCCGGCTTTTTTGTTTGCGTCACAAGCCATCGCCGCAAATTGACAAGGTTTGAGTGACTGCGGATAATCGTTTGCATCTCACGAAGCTTGCATTGATCAGGAGTAAACATGAAATACAGCAGTGCTTGCGCATTTGCCATCCTGGCAGCAGCTCTCGGGCTCCTGGGTTGCGGTAAGGAGCAAACATCTTCATCGGAGCTCGTCGTCAAAATCGGCTCGGTCGCGCCGCTTACCGGCCCGCAAGCACACCTCGGCAAAGACAACGACAACGGCGCGCGCCTGGCGATCGATGAAGTAAACGCCACAGGTGTGACGATCGGCGGAAAGAAAGTGAAGTTTGAGCTCATCAGCGAAGACGACCAGGCCGATCCGAAAACCGCCACCATCGTTGCGCAGAAACTGGTGGATCAAAAGGTCAACGCGGTAATTGGGCATCTTAACTCCGGCGCGACCATTCCCGCTTCCAAGATTTACCACGACGCGGGTGTGGTGCAGATTTCCCCCTCCGCCACCGCGATTCCCTATACGCAGCAAGGTTTCAAGAATGCATTCCGCGTCATGACCAATGATGAGCAGCAAGGCAAAGTGCTTGGGGAATTCGCGGTGAAGCAAATGGCCGCGAAAAAAATCGCCATCATTGACGACCGCACCGCTTACGGCCAGGGGCTGGCCGACCAGTTCGAGAAAGCGGCAAAGGCCGGCGGCGCGGAAATTCTGGCGCGCGAATACACCACAGACCGGGCGACCGATTTTCTGGCGATACTCACTACCATCAAAGGCAGACAGCCGGACCTTGTTTTCTATGGCGGCATGGACGCACAAGCGGGGCCGATGGTGAAGCAGATGAGATCGCTGGGGCTGAACGCCAAATTCCTCGGCGGCGACGGCACGCAAAGCAAGGAATTCATCAAGATCGCCGGCGCGGACGCTGAAGGCGTTACCGCTTCCACGCCCGGCCTGCCGATGGAGAAAATGCCGGGTGGGAGCGAGTTCCTGAAAAAATTTGAATCGAAATACGGCAAAATCCAGATTTACGCGCCCTACGCGTATGACGCGGCCATGACGCTGGTCGAAGCGATGAAAAAAGCCGATTCGGTTGAGCCGGCCAAATATCTTCCGGTGCTCGCGCAAATTCAGCGCAATGGCGTGACCGGGCCCATAGCCTTCGACGCCAAGGGCGACGTCAAAGGCGGTGCGGTGACCTTATACCAAGTCAAAGGCGGAAACTGGGTGCCGCTGCAGACGATGGGACAAGAAGCGCCGCCAGCAGCGGACGCGCAGCCGGCCGCAGACGGCAAGTCCCCGCTTTCCGCGGGGTACTAGCCCGCTACGGATTTTTCAGACACGGCACCTTCGGGTGCCGTGTTGCTATTGGGTGGAGCCGCTCCTCGTGGACATTTTTCTCCAGCAAATCATCAACGGCGTCGTACTGGGCAGCATCTATGCCTTGGTGGCGTTGGGCTACACCATGGTCTACGGCATCCTCGGCCTCATTAACTTCGCCCACGGCGAAGTGGTGATGATAGGCGCGATGGTGGCGCTCGCCGTGATTAACGCTTTGAGCGGTACTGCACTTCCCGGTCCGGTGATTGTTTTGCTGGGATTGCTGGTCGCCATGCCGACCTGCATGGCATTGGGCTACGGCATTGAGCGCATCGCTTACCGGCCGCTGCGCCACGCACCGCGGCTTGCGGCCTTGATTACCGCAATCGGCGTTTCCATCGTGCTGCAAAACAGCGCGATGATTATCTGGGGGCGCCAATACATTACCTTTCCTCCGCTGCTACCCATCAAACCTCACTTCATCGCCGGCGCCGCCATTTCCGATTTGCAGATTTTCATCGTGTTGCTTGCCGCTGTAATCATGGTCGGGCTGCTGTTTTTGGTTCACCGCACGCGCCTGGGGCGGGCGATGCGCGCCACCGCTCAAAACGCCGAAGTCGCAGGACTGATGGGGGTCAATATCAACACCATCATCTCGATTACTTTTGTAGTGGGCTCGGCGCTGGCTGCGGTGGCGGGCGTGATGGTTAGCGGCTATTACGGCCTGGCGCACTATTACATGGGTTTTTCTCTGGGGCTCAAGGCGTTTACCGCGGCGGTGCTGGGCGGCATAGGCAATTTGGGCGGTGCCATGCTGGGTGGGCTGTTGCTCGGCCTCATCGAAAGCCTGGGCGCTGGCTACATCGGGTCTCTCACCGGCGGATTTCTAGGCAGCAACTACCAGGATGTGTTCGCGTTCTTCGTGCTGATTCTGGTATTGGTGTTCCGCCCCTCGGGCTTGCTTGGCGAGCGAATCGCGGAACGGACATGAGCCGCTGGGAAAAACTGAAACGCAATCCGCGCGCCGCCTGGGCTGCATTCATCCTGATTGCGGTATTGCTCGCGGTACTGCCCTTCCTTGCCGACACTCTCCTCAGCCGCAGCTGGGTGCGCATCATCGATTTCGTACTGCTCTATATCATCCTGGCGCTAGGGCTCAACATCGTCGTCGGCTTCGCCGGGCTGCTGGATTTGGGCTATGTCGCGTTCTTCGCGGTGGGCGCTTATCTGTATGCGCTGCTCGCCTCGCCGCATTTCGGCATACATCTGCCCTTCTGGGCGTTATTGCCTTTGGGCGCCGGTGTGACCTGTATTTTCGGCGTGCTGCTCGGCGCACCCACGCTCAGGCTGCGCGGTGATTACCTCGCCATCGTCACGCTGGGCTTCGGCGAAATCATCCGCATCTTCCTCAACAATTTGAATGCGCCGATCAATATCACCAACGGCCCGCAAGGCGTGAACAAAATTGATCCGGTGAGTTTCGGCGGATTTTCATTCAACCAGACGCACCAGTTCCTCGGCGTTAATTTTGCCTCGGTGCATAACTACTATTATCTATTCCTCGCCCTGACCTTATTGGTGATTTTCATTTCCATGCGCTTGCAGGATTCGCGCATCGGGCGCGCTTGGGTGGCGGTACGCGAAGATGAAGTGGCGGCGAAAGCCATGGGCATTAATACGCGCAACATCAAGCTCCTTGCTTTTGCCATGGGCGCGAGTTTCGGCGGCGTGGGCGGAGGACTGTTCGCCGGGTTTCAGGGCTTCATAAGCCCGGAAAGCTTCACTCTTATCGAATCCATCATGATTTTGTGCATGGTGGTGCTGGGCGGCATGGGCAATATCGCCGGCGTGGTTTTGGGCGTAGTGCTGCTGGTGGCGCTGCCGGAGGCGCTGCGCTACATCGGGCCATTCGAACAGGCGCTGTTCGGGCGCGTCATTGTCGATCCTGCTGATTTGCGCATGCTGATATTTGGACTGGCATTGATTTTGGTCATGTTGTTCCGTCCTGCCGGCTTGTTGCCTTCCACCACACGCAAGCGCGAATTCGCTGGTGAAGAGGAAATGCCGGTTAACAGCGAGGTGAGCGCATGACCCTGCTTGAAGCGCGTCATGTCACCAAGCGTTTCGGCGGACTGCTTGCGCTAGACGAGGTCAGCCTGTCCTTGCAAAAAGGCGAGATTTACGGTCTGATCGGCCCCAACGGCGCAGGGAAAACCACCCTGTTCAACGTGCTTACCGGCCTTTATTCTTCCGACAATGGCGAGTTTTTCTTCAACGGTGAAAAGCTCATCGCCACCAAACCACACGCGGTAGCAGAGCGCGGCATAGCCCGAACGTTCCAGAATATCCGCTTGTTTGGAAACATGAGCGCGCTGGAAAATGTCATGGTCGGCCGACATGTGCGCACCCGCGCAGGAGTGATTGGAGCGGTGCTGCGCGGTTCGCGTACGCGGGAAGAGGAAGATGGAATTCGTTCGCGGGCGTTTACGCTTCTGCAATATGTCGGCATTGCGGAATACGCTAACAATCTGTCGAGCCATTTGAGTTACGGCGATCAGCGTAGATTGGAAATCGCGCGTGCGCTTGCCACCGAACCCAAACTGCTCGCGCTCGATGAGCCTGCCGCCGGAATGAACGCCACCGAAACCGCGGGCTTGAAAAAATTGCTGGAAATCATCCGCGGCGATGGCGTGACGATTTTGTTGATTGAGCACGACGTAAAGCTGGTGATGGACCTGTGCGACCGCGTCGCCGTGCTGGATTACGGCAAGAAAATCGCTGAAGGCGCGCCGCAGCAGGTGCAGCGCGATCCGGCAGTGATTGAGGCCTACCTGGGTGGGGTGCTGGCGTGAGTCTCCTCGAAGTGCGCGGCCTCAAGGTGTCCTACGGTGGCATCAACGCGGTGAAAGGCATAGATCTCGAAATCGGCGAAGGCGAGCTCGTCGCGCTGATTGGTTCCAACGGCGCGGGCAAGAGCACCACGCTGAAAGCGATTTGCGGGCTGCTGCTTCACGTTGGAGGCGAAGTGCGCTACCAGGGTAAATCAATCAAGCGCCTGCCTTCTTATCAACTGGTTCGCCAGGGCATGGCGCTGGTGCCGGAAGGACGCGGTATTTTCGGCAGGCTGACGGTGGAAGAAAACCTGGAGATGGGCGCATACTGCCGCGCCTCTGACAAAAACGAGTTGGAGCACGTTTATGGATTGTTCCCACGCCTCAAGGAGCGGCGCAGCCAAACCGCGGGCACGCTCTCCGGCGGCGAGCAGCAGATGCTGGCCATCGGCCGCGCGCTGATGAGCCGCCCGAAATTGCTGCTGCTCGACGAGCCGAGCATGGGGCTGGCGCCGCTCATGGTGAGTAAAATTTTTGAAACCATTTTGAACATTGCAAAGGAAGGCGTGACGCTGCTACTGGTCGAGCAAAACGCCAAGCTTGCGCTGGAAGCAAGCCACAGGGCTTACGTCATGGACGGCGGGCTGATTACCTTAAGCGGCGCGGCGCGCGAATTGCTGAACAATCCGCAGGTACGCGAAGCTTATCTTGGAGAATAAAATGCTGGATATCAAATCGCTGATTCGCACCATTCCCGATTTCCCCAAACCGGGAATCATGTTCCGTGACATCACCACACTACTCAAGCATACCGAAGGGTTTCGCAGCACCATAGACCAATTGGTCGGCAAATATCGCGGCGTCAAAATAGATAAAGTCGCCGGAATCGAATCGCGCGGCTTCATCATCGGCGCAGCACTTGCCTACCAACTTAAAGCCGGCTTTGTGCCGATCAGAAAGAAAGGGAAACTTCCGAGTGAAAATTTCGGACATGATTATGAACTGGAATACGGCACTGACCGGCTGGAAATCCATACCGACGCGATTCAAAAAGGGGAAAAAGTTTTATTGGTAGACGATTTGATTGCCACAGGCGGCACCGCTGAAGCCACTGTTAAGCTGATTGGGAAAACCAGCGGACAGATTGTCGGTTGCGCGTTTGTGATTGATTTACCCGATCTCGGCGGCCGCAAGCGGTTGGAGAAGCTGGGCCACAGCGTAGTTACACTGTGCGAATTTGAAGGGCATTAGAAATACGCCCGGGTTGCAAAATAATAATTGGATTCTGAACCCATCTTTTAATAGCTTAACTAACCCAGTTCTGCGCAATCAAAAACTCTTTGTAGAACTTTGCTTCCGGGCTGTCCGGCTCGGGCTTCCAGTCGTAACGCCACTTAACAGTGGGCGGAAGTGATATCAGGATTGATTCAGCCCGCCCTCCGGTTTGCAAGCCGAACAGTGTGCCGCGGTCGTATACCAGATTGAATTCCACGTAGCGCCCGCGTCGGTAGGCCTGAAAATCGCGTTCGCGTTCTCCATAGGGCATGTTCATTCGGCGCTCCAGAATTGGCAAATAAGCCTGTAAAAAATGATCACCGACGCTTTGCATGAGCTTAAAGCTTTTTTCAAAATCAAGTTCGTTGAAGTCATCGAAAAAGATCCCTCCGATGCCGCGCGGTTCCTTCCTGTGCTTGATAAAAAAATACTCGTCGCACCATTTCTTGAAGCGCGGGTAATACTCGGCGCCGAAAGGCGCGAGCGTATCCTTACAGGTTTGGTGGAAATGCACGCAATCCTCTTCAAAGCCGTAATAGGGCGTTAAGTCCATACCCCCGCCGAACCACCATACATCGGACACGACTTCCGAGGAACGGGGATGAGCGCAAAGAAACCGCACGTTCAAATGAACAGTTGGGCAGTAAGGATTACGCGGGTGCATGACCACCGACACGCCCATTGCTTCAAATGAGCGGCCTGTCAGCTCGGGGCGTGAAGCGGTTGCTGATGGTGGAAGCTTCTCGCCATGCACATGTGAGAAATTCACCCCCCCGCGCTCGAATACCTGACCTTCCTCAACTACGCAGCTTATTCCACCGCCGCCTAAGGGGCGATCCCAAAAAACGGCGCGAAACGGCTTTCCGTCAATTTTCTCAAAGTGCGCGACGATGCGCGACTGTAAATCCAGAAAATAATTTTTGACTGCGCCGGAGTCCATGGATTGAATTTAACCACAGAGGCACAAAGACAAAAAGAGAAATCTTAATTCACAGGATTTTTTCAAGATTTACAGGACTTGGCAAGGTGTTGAAGAACCCCACGGGGCCGCGGCGTCGGCTTTCCGGGATGGGATGCGCGAAGCGAGCCGTGTCGAATAGCCGTTGCATATTCGCAAGGCGAGCGACAAAGCATACCGCCCGGAAAGGCGCCCCGGACTCGGACTCGCGTAGCGTGGAGCGGGAAGGGGCGCAAGCTACCGCAAGAATCACTGTTAAATGGGGCGCTCATGCTGCCGCTCCCGCACCCCAAGCTTCGCTGACCGTGTCGCGGCAGCCGCCCCATCCGGGTTTGCACGAAAAATGCCCCTCTGCTGCATTGCGCTCCTCGGCATCGTAGTCTTGGCTACGACCTTCGTCGCGCGCCTTGCATCAGAGTATTTTTCGTGTCAAACGCGGCTCCCGGAGAGTTTTTCAACACCCTGTCAATCTTGTTAATCCCGCGAAATCATGTGAATCCTGTCTATTCGACTTTGTATTTCTCTGTGCCTCTGTAGTGAATCAGTGTTTTTTTAAATTGATGGCACGGTAGCCGATATCGCGGCGCATTTGCATGCCATCGAAGCGGATGCCCTCGGCGATTTCGTACGCGCGGCGCTGCGCCATTTTGACATTGTCACCCAAAGCGGTAACACATAGCACCCTGCCGCCGCTGGTCACCACGCTCTTGCCATTGAGTTGGGTGCCGGCATGAAACACT
Organism: Burkholderiales bacterium; assembly: GCA_036522275.1. GTDB lineage: Bacteria > Pseudomonadota > Gammaproteobacteria > Burkholderiales > JAHFRG01 > JAHFRG01. The sequence goes on from DATDGC010000071.1 coordinate 16,324, forward strand.
TTGAAATCTTCCCCGTCCTTGGGCAAGCCGGTAATCACGTCACCTTGCTTCGGCGTATCCGGATAATTCGCCGCGGCAAACACCACGCCCAGCGCCACCCTGCGGTCCCATTCGACTCTCACCTGATCCAGCGTTCCGTTTAGCGCATTGTCGATGATGCTGACCAAATCGCTTTTAAGACGCAGGATAATCGGCTGGGTTTCGGGATCGCCCATGCGGCAGTTGAATTCCAGTACCCTGGGATTGCCCTTGCTGTCTATCATCAATCCCGCGTATAGAAACCCGGTGTAAAGAATGCCGTCCTGCGCCATGCCTTTAATTGTGGGCTGGATGATTTCGCGTATCACCCGGTTATGCAGTGCGGGCGTCACCACCGGTGCTGGCGAATACGCACCCATGCCGCCGGTGTTGGGGCCCTTGTCGCCGTCTAGCAATCGCTTGTGGTCCTGACTGGTGGCAAGCGGCAGAATATGCTCGCCATCGCACATGACGATGAAGCTTGCTTCTTCGCCCTCCAGATAATCCTCGATCACCACGCTCGCGCCGGCTTTGCCCATATTGCCTGAAACGAGCATCATGTCCGCCGCATGGTGCGCTTCGTCTTTGCTCATCGCCACCACCACGCCTTTGCCTGCGGCCAAACCGTCGGCCTTGATCACGATGGGCGCGCCGTGCTTGTCAATATGCGCATGCGCTTCGCTGGCACGGGTAAACGCAGCGTACTTGGCGGTAGGGATGCCATGCCGCTGCATGAAGGCCTTGGCGAAATCCTTGGAGCTTTCAAGCTGCGCCGCTATTTGCGTGGGCCCGAAAATTCTTAGATTGCCGGCGCGGAATACATCCACGATACCCGCCGCCAGCGGCGCTTCAGTGCCGACTGCGGTGAAATGAATATGCTCTTTCTGAGCAAATCGGGCGAGTTCCTGAATATCGGTAAGCGGCAAGTTTTCCAAGCCGTTTTCGCGCGCGGTCCCGGCGTTGCCGGGAGCGACAAATACTTTCTGGATACGCGGCGACTGCGCGAGCTTCCAGGCAAGCGCATGCTCCCTGCCGCCTCCGCCGATGACGAGAAGCTTCATGAATGCGTGAGGAGTAAGGGGTAAGGAGTGAGGAGTGGTTGCATGAATGGTTTTTTTAC
>DATDGC010000072.1:0-14343 GCA_036522275.1 Burkholderiales bacterium
CCGTGACGCACGGGTTGGTGGCCTCGACCGTCTCGCAGTAATAGAGGTTGTTGTCGCGGTTGATGCGATCGAGGAACAGGATCCCGGGTTCGGCATGGTCGTAGGTCGAGCGCATGATCTGATCCCACAGCTCGCGCGCCAAGACTTTGCGATACACCCACAGTCCGTCATCTCGTTGATAGGCGCCCGAAGCAACCAGATCGCTATAGGGCTGCGCCTTATGGACCAGTTTGATCTCGGAATCGCTTTCAACCGCATGCATGAAGGCGTCGGTAACGCCAATAGAAATGTTGAAGTTGGCTAGGTCGCCAACGTCCTTGGCGTGGATGAATTCCTCGATGTCGGGATGGTCGCAACGTAAGACGCCCATCTGCGCACCGCGCCGCGCGCCGGCCGACTCGACTGTCTCACATGAGCGGTCAAACACGCGCATGTACGACACCGGGCCGCTCGCGCGCGAGTGCGTGCCCTTCACTTCCGCGCCCTTGGGGCGGATCGCCGAGAAATCGTAGCCGACGCCGCCGCCTCGGCGCATCGTTTCGGCTGATTCGAGTAAGGCGACATAGATGCCTGGCTTGCCGTCTACGACCTTGGAGATCGAATCACCCACCGATTGTACGAAACAGTTGATGAGCGTTGCCTGCAATGGGATACCGGCGGCGGAGTTGATGCGCCCGGCGGGAACGAAACCGGCTTCCATTGCTTCAAGAAAGCGTTTCTCCCAGTGAGCGCGCTTTTCTTCAGGCTCGGCCGCTGCGAGCGCATTGGCCACCCGCCAGCGCACTTCCTTGATTGATTGTTCGCCGCCTTTCGCATATTTTTCCAGCAGGACTTCGCGGCAGATTTCCTGTTCAGGCAGCGCGATCTTTTGTTCCAGTTGTTGGGTCATAGCGTCGTTACAAATATAAGCCGCTCTCGTTGATAATGCCAATGTAAATATTACACTACATATTACATGAAAAAATATACAAGTTGCAGGCGCGCGCCGCGTTCTCCAGCCAGCACCAGCGCGTAGTTATTCTTGGCAATACTGCTTAAGTTCAAGTCGGCACTCACGACTAAACGGATGTTATCAGCATTTTCAAATTTGGTAACTTTGTGCCGGCGGCCGGTAACAGGGAGCGATGCGCGGGCGTTTCGAAAGATTTAGAACGCCTATCTTGCTCGAAAGCTTTCTTCGAACCTGTCCAGAAATTCTTCGAGTCGGGCCGGTTCAAGGTGATTGATACCCGCTGCGTGCAACCTGCCCCCGCCCGTGGCAAACATCCAGCAGAATTCAAGCGCAGATAAGTCAGGAAGTTGAGACTACGGTTTTGACGCCGTCCCGCGGATGTTCGACTTCGTAAACCAGGCGTCTTGTCCTGATCAGCGCATCGGGGTTGACGCTGATCGAATCGATGCCGAGCTTCACGAGGAATTCAGTCACTTCCGGGTAATCGGAGGGCGCTTGTCCGCATATCCCGCAGTGCCGGTGATTCCGCTTGCATCCCGTCACCGTCAGCCGGATCAGCTCCAGCACGCCCTCATCGCGCTCGTCGAAATCAAACGCGACGATCTCGGAGTCGCGATCCACGCCCAGCGCGAGCTGCGTTAGGTCGTTGGAGCCGATGGAAAACCCGTCGAACAGCTGGGCAAACTGATCGATGAGGATCACGTTGTTCGGTATCTCGCACATTACGTAAATCTCCAAACCGTCCTCCCCGCGACTAAGCCCGTGTTCCGCCATCTTCGCGAGCACCCGCTTTGCCTCCTCGACGCGTCGGCAAAACGGAATCATCAGCTTAACGTTTCGCAAGCCCATTGCCGCGCGGACGCGCTGCATTGCCCTGCACTCAAGGATAAAGCCGTCCGCGTAGGCCGGATGAGCGTAACGCGACGCGCCACGAAACCCGATCATCGGGTTTTCCTCGGACGGTTCGAACCATTTTCCGCCAAGCAGCGATGCGTACTCGTTGCTTTTGAAATCCGACATTCGCACAATCACGGGTTTAGGGTAAAAGGCGGCGGCGATGGTTGCCACTCCCTCGGACAGCCGTTCGACGAAATAATCCCCCAGGGATGCGTAACCGCGCCCAAGCTCCTCGAGCGCAGCCCGTTCTTTGGTATCGGTCACGCGTTCGGGATGGGCGAGCGCCATCGGATGGGCCTTGATGTACTCGGTGATGATGAACTCCATGCGCGCGAGTCCGACGCCGTCGTTTGGCAGGAAACTCGTGCGAAATGCCAGCTCGGGGTTGCCGAGATTCACCATGACATGCGTATTCGGCAGCGGCAGCGCGCCGGGATCGATCTGCGACATCTCGAACGGAATAGCGCCTGAATACACTTTGCCGACATCGCCTTCGGCGCACGAAACGGTAACTTGCTCACCGGTCATAATCCGCTCGGTTGCGCCCTCGGCGCCGACGATCGCGGGAATGCCAAGCTCCCGCGCGACAATAGCCGCATGGCACGTGCGCCCGCCATGACTGGTGACGATCGCGGCGGCCTTCTTCATTACCATTCCCCAGTCAGGAGCCGTGGTCTTGGCGACCAGGATCTCCCCATCCCGGAACTCGGCGAGCTGCTCAACAGACTGAATTACCCGCGCCGTTCCTGCTGCGATCCGCTCGCCAACGGCGCGGCCGGTGCATTTCACCTTTCCCTTTCCGGTAAGCCGGTACTCTTCCAGCACGCCTGCGAGCCGGCGCGAAACTACCGTCTCGGGACGCGCTTGAATGATATAGATCCGCCCATCGATTCCGTCCTTCGCCCACTCCAGATCCATCGGCATCGGTGTCGCTGCAAGGGTACTGTAGTGCTCCTCGATTTTAATCGCGGCGTCGGCAAGCTCCAGAACTTCTTCGTCCGCGATGCAAAACCGGCGACGCTCCTCTGGCGAGGTGGGAACGTTGCGCGTCGTCCCATTGGCGCTGCCGCTGGCATAGATCATCCTGAATTCCTTTTCACCGAGCATGCGGCGCAGTACGCTGCGATAACCACCGCGCAGCGTCGGCTTGAAAACGTAAAATTCGTCTGGGTCCACCGTCCCCTGGACCAAGTTTTCTCCCAGGCCGTAGACGCCGTTAATGAACACGACCTCCCGAAAACCGCTCTCTGTGTCGAGTGTGAACATGACGCCGCTCGCCGCGAGATCAGCCCGCACCATTTTCATTACGCCCACCGACATTAAGACCTTAAAATGGTCAAAGCCGTGATCGATCCGGTAGCTGATCGCCCGATCGGTGAACAGACTTGCAAAACAGCGTCGACAGGCGTCAAGCAGTTGCGTCTTTCCACGAATGTTGAGGAAGCTTTCATGTTGTCCGGCAAAGCTCGCCGTAGGGAGGTCTTCCGAGGTTGCAGAGCTGCGGACTGCCACACTCAGTTCGGGTCCATACTGCTTTACGAGCTGCGCGTGCGCTCGCAGAATTTCTTCCGCAAGATCGGACGGCAGCGCTGCGCTATATATGATATTTCTGGCGCGCGCGGCGCGCTGTGCAAGGTCCTCGATGTTTGAGGGATTGAGCCCCGCCAGGGCGTCCCGAAGTGGCCGCCACGCGTCGGCGCGGTCGAGCACGTAACGATACGCCTTGGCCGTGGTCGCAAAGCCGTTCGGGACGCGCACCCCGTACGGCGTCAGCTCTCGATATAACTCGCCCAGCGAGGCGTTCTTTCCGCCGACCAGCGCCACATCGCCGAGGCCGATCTCTTCAAAAAAACGTACAAAATGTTGCTCGCCTGGCATTGGTTTCCATCTCCCTTTGTTTGCGATGGTTACACAGTATGTGCTTCCGCCTAAGGAGCACTCGCCGCGTCGTCACGTGCTTGTTGAATCTCGAGCGTCAGCGTCGCTTCGCTTTCGCCCCGCACAATCGGCCACGACAACGTCAACCACACTGACTGCATAATTCGCTCGAACCCGCCTTCGGACTGCGATACGGTGAAATAAGGACGCGCCTCGAGGCGCACTGACCGGCTGCATGCGAGGGTTACGCTGCCGCCCATGAACCGGTCATCGAGGGTGATTCCGTCCATGACCTCGAGTTCCAGCGCCTGGCCAAAGCCTCCGAGGACTTCGCCCCGATGCATGAAATGGCCGGCGGGCCCGTCGCAGCTCGGCATGGCAATGTCCAGCTCGACTCGGAAACCAGCTGCGTTCGCAGCCTCGAAACGGTAGCTGACGCTGACGCAGGTATCCTTAAGGGTGATCTGCTTGAGAATGAGCGCATCACCAACTTGCGTCCGGAAACGCACTTGGGGTGCACTGCTTCCCGGTGGCGGCTCGTCCAGCGAATAGGCGGACAGCGGTTGTGCGGTGCCGGCGCGCGGGATCCAGGTGTCCACGAACAGCGTGCGCGCTCGCTCGTCCGGCTGGAGGTCGGCGGCGGCGATTTCGTGCTTGAAGTTGACTCGGTGATGTGCAGAGGCTATCCCCGCAGATTGTTTTGCCGTAGTGTCGCCCTGCAGAATGCGCCGATGGTAGTGCTCGGCGTGTCGGCGCAGCGTGTCTCCGAAGTTCTGCCCGAGCGCGTAGGCATCCAACTCGCAGATCGACGCGCGCCCATCCAGTCTGATCACCGCCTGCAATTCGTCGTTGTGCAGGAACAGCTCGTCGTTTCCGTCGTAGTCGAGGTCGTGGCGCAAGCACGGCGAACGCGGCGCAAAGCGGTCGAGCAGCGCCTCCAGCCGCACCAACGCCCGATACACGCCGCGGCGCAGATGCGGCAGATACAGCCCGCCGAAAAGCCCGTGCCAGTAGGCGTCGTTGGCCTGCGCGGCATAAAGCAGCGAGTGCATCTCCTCGGCCTGCCGCGTCCCTGCTGCGTTTTCCGGCAGCTCCGCCAGCCGCTGCGACAGGGAAACCATGCGCTTGTGCATCCAGTTGGCCTCGGGATAGAGCGACAGGAAATTCTTCCAGATGCCGCCGCGCAAGAACGCCTTGTCGGCTTCGTACGTACCACGCTCCTTTTCACGACGCACTAGATCGGCAAACGCATTTGCTGCAATTGCCGGCAGAGTCCACTCGTTCATTTCGGTATAAGCTGTGGTCGGAAGGTACACGATTCCTCGGGTGCGCTGATTACTGTGGAATTCCCGGTAGGTCTGCGGCACGATGCTCCCGGAGGCGAGGACGCCACCGATGAACTTGCGCAGCCAGTCGCGGCCAAAGACCCAATCGTACGTTTCCGGCCAGATTCCGAATTTTTCAATGTCGTCAAAATAGATCGCGGCGGCTCGCCTGTCCGACTCGGCGAGCCGTTCAAGATAGGTGAGCGCGTCCTCGGCCGGCGCAAATGGAATGCGATAACGCAGCGTTTCAGAAATCGGAAACAGATCGAGGCTGCGGCCGTCTTCCTCGGTGGTGAAATAGCCGTCGAGTTCGGCTGCGCTCTTTCCGGTGCAAAGGAAGTGGTAGTCATCCACAGTCGCGTAGCGGAAGCCGCAATCGGAGAGCGCCGGCACTATCGTCGCTTCCCATACCCGCTCTGTGAGCCAAGCGCCATGCGGCGCCTGCCCGAACCGCGCTTCGAGCTTTCGCGACAACTTGCTCAACTGCCCGATGCGATCGCGCACTGGAATCGCCGCCAGCACCGGCTCGGCATCGCCGGCGCCGAACATCTCGACCTGGCCGCGCGCCACCATCTCTTCGAGCAGTGCCATGTCCTGCGGGTGCCGCTCAAACAGATAATCGAGCAGCGGCCCACTGAAATGAACTGAAAAGCGGAAGTCGGGAAAACTGTGGAGGATATCGAGGAACGGCCGGTAACAGCGCGCATGAGCTTGCTCCAGCACCTCTGGAAAGTTGCATGCCGGCTGGTGCGCATGTACCCCGAACAGGAGCGGCATCGGGCGCGCCATTCCCGTGACTCCTCAAGCACCCTGCGCCGGTTCGGCCGCGCGGCGCATGGCACCACCGGCTTCGGGATGACCGCAACCATGGCTGATCGTCTGCGCCAGTTCCGCCGGTACCGGCAGGTTCAGCAGCCGGTATAGGTTGCTGAGATTGGCGCGGTACAGCTGGTCGAAGCTCGTGACCGCAAATCGCGGATTGTAATCGCCCAGCCACCAGAACCAGTCCGACGCTTCGCACGCGGCAAGCTGCCGATAGGCGGCGCGCGCATGCTCTTGGTCCAGGCGTCCGCTTGCGATGACCAGATCGAAGCTGCGTTTGGCCGCGCACAGGAGGTCCCAGGCGTGGTTCTTTTCGGTAGAGCCGATCCAGGTGGCGAAGTTGCCGTAGACCCAACTGCCTGCGGTGATGCGCTCAAGCGCTGCCGCGCCAGTGCCCGGCTCGCTAAGATAAGACCGGTAAGTGGTGGTGTGGATGACCGGATGGGATTCGAGCAGCCGGTACAGTTCGTCGAGAAAGTAATAACCGTTGTACGCGTAGAACTCCCAACAGTTCTCGCCGTCCAGGATTACGCTCACCAAAGGCGTTTCGCCGTCTGCCACCCCCGAAGCAATGGCTTCGAGTTCGGAGACGAAGTTCACCGCGGCATCGTGGCCGTTCCACTTTGCGTACGCAAAACCGATAAGATCGGAGAGCCGATCATCACGGAAGAATAGTGTGAGATCGGGTGCAGTTCCCACATGGCGGTATGGACGGTAGTGCGTGCGCCGCGGATCCTCCTCCGGACCGCGCAAGCTGTTCAGCAGCACTTTCCCTCCGCTCGCGGTCCACTTGCACCCATGTGCTCCGAGCAGGCCGAGGAACGCCGACGAAATCGCACCTTCAGCGGGCCACACACCCGCGGGTGTCTCGCCGAATCGCCGCGAATGCTCCGTGATCGCCATTTGCAACTGTGATTCGATACGTTCGTAGCCGCCGGGGTATTCAGGCGATTGCGGCAGCACCAGCCGGGGTTCGGCTTCGCGTGCGCTGCCGAAGCTGATAAGTAGTGGTGCGAGTGGGTGATAATGCGGTGTGGTCGAGAGCTCAATGCGGCCCGAAGCGGCAAGCTTGGCGTAACGCGGGATTATGCCACTGACCAGCTCGCCGATCAGCTTGGACAATTCCATCCGGTCGGCGTGGCTGAAACGCATGCCCATGGTCATCAACCGTGTTACGGTCTCCGAGGAGCGCCGCACGGTCTCGCCGGTCCAGCACAGGTGGTACCAGGTGAGCAGATCGAAAAGGTACTGGTCAGAAAGATAATGTAGCGAATCCAGTTCGAGCGCTTCCAGCACCGTAAACAACTCTTGCAGGCCTTTGTAGACGGGGTAGGGCTGGATCATCCGCTCATGATTAGCGTGGAAGCAGCGTTCCAGGATAAAGTGGCGGTCTTCCTCGCTGATTGGCTTGTCATCGGCGTGCACCAGCAGCCTCAGTAGAGGATCGCGCAGTCTGCCTCCAGCAAACTGGTCGGCATAGTCCTCGAGCTGGTCGAGCAGCACCGGTGCGAAGTTGACCACGACCCGGACACCAGGGTGGTGCTCGAGGTGCCACGCCATGTCGGTGTAGTCCTTGATGGCGTGTAGATAAACCCACGGCAGCCGGAATTCGCCGGTGGCGTAGTCACGGTAGTCAGGCTGGTGCATGTGCCAGAGCATCACCAGATTGAGACGCCTTTCAACGCGCATCACCGCGCTCATCGCAGGTGATGAATCCGTTGCCCGAGCATTTCCGGCACGATCAGCGTGATACCCTTCTCTGTAACATGGAAGCGCTTTCTGTCCTCGGCCGGATCAAGGCCGACGACGAGGCCCTGGGGAAGCTTGCAATATTTGTCGACAATAGCGTGTTTGAGAACCACACCGCGGCCGATTTCTACATCCGGCAAGATCACCGAGTCCTCGATGGTGCAATAACTGTGCACGCGAACGTTGTTGAACAAGAGCGAACGCTTTACCGTGGAGCCGCTGATGATGCAGCCGCCGCACACCATTGAGTCAACCGCCAGGCCGCGGCGGTTGTCATCGTCGAACACGAACTTGGCCGGCGGCAACTGCTCCTGGTAGGTCCAGATCGGCCAGTCCTTATCATATAAATTGAGATCAGGAGTCACTTTGGTCAAGGCGATGTTTGCTTCCCAGTAGGCGTCAATGGTGCCGACATCGCGCCAGTACGGAACCCCCTCGGTCATGTTGACGCAGCTCTCACTGAAGCGGTGGGCGTAGACCGCGCTGCCTTCTCTCACAAGACGGGGAATGATGTCCTTGCCGAAGTCGTGGTTGGAGTTGCTGCCATCGGCATCGCGGAGTAATTGCTCGTAGAGGAACGCTGCGTTGAACACATAGATGCCCATGCTTGCCAGCGCCCGGTCAGGCTGGCCCGGGATCGGGGCCGGCTGTGCCGGCTTTTCCTCGAAACCGACAATGCGCCCGTCGGCGTCTACCTGCATCACGCCAAGATTCCTTGCGTCGCTGATCGGCACCTCGATGCAGGCGACGGTCATTTTCGCGGACTTCGAGACATGGTCCGCGAGCATCTTGCCGTAATCCATCTTGTAGACGTGGTCGCCGGCCAGGATCAGGACGTACTCCGGAGCGTGGCGGCGCAGGATATCGAGGTTCTGATACACTGCGTCGGCTGTGCCCTGGTACCAGTTTGCGGTGACACGCTGCTGCGCCGGCAACAGCTCGACGAATTCGCCGAAGCGACCGTCGAGGAAGCTCCAGCCATGCTGCACATGCCGGATCAGGCTTTGCGCCTTATACTGCGTGCAGATGCCGATGCGCCGGATGCCGGAGTTAACACAATTGGAAAGAGCGAAATCGATAATGCGGAGCTTTCCGGCAAACGGCACCGAAGGCTTGGCGCGCCACTCCGTAAGCTGCCCTAGCCGGCTCCCGCGGCCGCCCGCAAGCACCAGCGCGAGCGTGAGCCTGGTAAGCTGGCTGAAAAACCGCGCGTCAGGCTGGTCCTTGACCGGGCAGTAATCGATATGAACGCATTCTTGAATGGTATTCACGATCTGCTCCCTCTGTCATTACCCATTGACGCGGCCTGGCCGCCGGCAAACTGTCGCCGCTGCCGCAATGCGCCTATAATCTCTGCATAACCATGGAGATTGCCACTATATCCGATCCATCGCTTGAGCTGCTGCTCGAGGCGCGCCTGCACGATCCATTCGGTTTCCTGGGGACGCATCGCAACGGCGAGCGTTGGGTCGTCCGGGTCTACAATCCGGGGGCCAGGCAAGCGTGGATTGAAACGGCGGCTGGCTGGACGCCGCTCGCACCAAGCGCGCAGGGATTGTTCGAGCTGCATGACCGTGTTCCGCCGTCCCGACCATGGCGCGTGCGCTTCCGGGAAGGCAGCGGCATGCGCGAAACGTTCGATCCGTATGCGTTTGCGCCCGAGATCTCGGATCATGACTTGTTTCTGTTCAACGCCGGCAAGCTGCATGAGGCCTGGCGCACGCTCGGCGCCCACCTGACCGAGCGCGAGGGCGTGTCCGGCTGTCGCTTCGCGGTGTGGGCGCCGAACGCGGAACGGGTGAGCGTAGTTGGCGATTTCAACCGCTGGGACGGTCGCACGCATCTGATGGCGGTGCGCGGCTCGAGCGGGGTATGGGAACTGTTTGTTCCCGGTATCACGCACGGCACGCTCTATAAGTACGAGATCCGCAGCCGGGACTCTGGCGAGGTGTTCCTTAAGACCGATCCCTATGGGCGATGGTTCGAGCAGCGCCCCAGTACTGCGGCGCGTGTCGCATCTGCTTCTTCGCATCCATGGAGCGACCATGCCTGGATGGATGCGCGCGCGCGGCGCGACTGGCTGCATGAGCCGCTCAATATCTACGAGGTCCACGCCGCTTCCTGGCGGCGGCACAGCGACGGGCGTCCTTTCAGTTACCGCGAGCTGGCTGATGCACTCATCCCCTACGTCTCGGGGATGGGCTATACCCACATCGAACTGCTGCCGCTCACCGAGCACCCGCTCGACGAGTCGTGGGGCTACCAGACCACCGGCTATTTCGCCCCGACCAGCCGTTTCGGCACTGCCGACGACCTGCGCGCATTCGTCGACACCTGTCACCGCTCGGGGCTCGGCGTGATCCTCGACTGGGTGCCGGGACATTTTCCTCAAGACGATTTCGCGCTGGCACGCTTCGACGGCACGGCGCTCTATGAGCATGAGGACCCGCGGCTCGGCCTGCACCGAGAATGGGGCACACAGGCTTTCAACTTTGGCCGTTGCGAAGTCCGAAGTTTCCTGCTCTCGAGCGCGCATTATTGGTTGAGCGAATTTCATTTCGACGGGCTGCGTGTGGATGCGGTCGCGGCCATGCTCTATCTCGACTACTCGCGCAAGGAAGGCGAATGGCTTCCCAACCGGCATGGTGGGCGCGAAAATCTGGAGGCAATCGATTTCTTGCACGAATTCAATATCCTTGTCCATCGGGATTTTCCCGGTGCGCTCACTATTGCCGAGGAATCGACCGCGTGGCCGATGGTGTCGCGCCCAGCGTACCTCGGCGGGCTCGGTTTCTCGATGAAATGGAACATGGGATGGATGCACGACACCCTCTCGTATCTGCACCACGATCCCGTGCACCGGCGTTACGATCACGACCAGCTCACTTTCGCGCAACTCTATGCCTACACCGAGAACTTCGTGCTGCCTCTTTCGCATGATGAGGTCGTGCACGGCAAGGGCTCGCTGCTGGAGAAGATGCCGGGGGATGGGTGGCAGAAGCTGGCCAACATGCGCCTGCTCCTGACCTACCAGATGACTTGTCCCGGGAAAAAGCTCAATTTCATGGGCAACGAGTTTGCGCAACCCCGAGAATGGCAAGCGCAGTCGCAGCTCGAATGGGACGTGCTCGAAAATCCCGCGCACGCCGCGCTCGCGCGACTCGCGCGCGATCTCAACCAATTTTACCGCGACTACCGCGCGCTGCATGAGCTGGATTTCGAAGCCGAGGGGTTCCGTTGGATCGACTGCCACGATGCCGACCAGTCGGTGCTGAGTTACCTGCGCCGCGCTCGTGACGGGTCCGAAGCGCTGGTGGTGCTTAACTTTACCCCAGTCGTGCGCCACAACTACCGTATCGGGGTGCCGCGCGCCGGCGGCTATCGGGAAGCGCTGAACAGCGACTCGGGCTACTACGGCGGCGGTGATGTCGGCAACAGCGGGATGGTGCAGGCACAGACACTGCCCTGGATGGGGCAGCCCTTCTGCGTGGATCTGACATTGCCACCGCTGGCGGGACTTATCCTTCTTCCTTGGAGCGCCTGACTTCGGCGTGCGGCCACGCATGGTATGACCTCGCAAGTCTAATCATTGACTTAGCCGTTGCTCAATCTCGGCCTCGGCTTCAAGCCAGTCCTGCAGCTCCCGGCCGGGGGCAAAGCCGCGCTTTTCGGCGCGAAAATAAGCTGCCTGCGCGATCAGCCAGTAACGCTCGGTCCCCGGGGCACTTGCCTTGCTCTTGCCGCGGGCGGGCGGGCCGGATTTCGCCCTTTCGCCTGTCCTCTGCGCCACGTCTTTGGGGTTTACCTGCTTGTGAGAAAATGTTTGCCGAATCTTCATGCTCATTATCCTTCTCAAGAAGTATTACAAATTTAATTATAGCCCCTTAAAGCCGCAGCATTTTGATCTCGGTCAAGGAACGCGACGCTTCGCGCGCGAAACTTGTTTGTTTATCATACATTAGCAAACAGCGCCGCTCCGAGCAGGCCAAGTCTTTCGTTGGTGACCACAAGCACCGGGATTTTTCCGACAGCGATGGAATGGACGCCCTTGGCGTTGAATGCGGTGCAAAACCCGCCGTTTTTGAGACGTGGAAGAATTTTCGGCGCGATTCCGCCGGCGATGTAAACACCGCCCCGCGCCATAATTGAGAGCGCGTGATCGCCTGCTATCGCTCCGAAACAGGAAATGAACATGTCAAGCGCTCGCAAGCACAGCGGATCGCCGCGCTCAAGCGCAGCATGGGTAATTGCCGCAGCATCCCCGCCGGGGGATAACGCTCCGGCAATCGCTGGTTGTTTGTTTTCGCGCCGGCAAAGAAATTCATAAATGCGCACCAATCCTGGACCTGAAACCACATCCTCGACAACAACCCGCCCCTGGCGCAAATACAGGTCGCGCCAAAGATCGAGCTGCTCGGATGTCGCCGGAGCAAAGCCGGTACTTCCCGATTCCCCTGCGACTATCAAGTACCTGTCGCCAGCCCAAACCATATAAGCTAGGCCTAGCCCGGTCCCGGGGCCAATCACCAGCCGTGGCGCAGCAGCAACCCGTTCGCCGGATTGCAGCGTGACAAGATCCGCGGGCTGAAGCAACTCGATGCCTTTGGCCGCCGCGGCGAAGTCGTTGACCACCTTCACGTGCGCAATGCCGAACCGTGCCGCAATTGCGTCACCGTCGACCAGCCATGGCAAATTGGTCATCTGCACGCGATTGTCGAACACCGGCCCGGCGACACCCAAACAGACGCGCGTAATTTTTGGCGACGAGCGCTGTTGCGCGGTCCATTCGGAAAAAAACGCCTGCAACACGCTGAAAAAATCCGGATAGTCGGCAGCAGGGTAGCGAGCGCCGAACACTGTCGTCCAGCGGCCGTGCTGCAGCTCGCCAAGCTCGATCAGGGTCTTGGTCGCTCCAACATCGCCTGCGAGTATCATGGTTGCATCGCCATAATTTCCTTAACTTACTATTTTGCCACTACTTAGGGTTAAGATAATTTGCGCAAGCGCAAATCTTGCGTCCTTGACGCCTGGCGTCTCATCCCGGCATCCTGCTGGACGGCCGAGCACCAGAGGTTTCCATCTTGAACACAGATTCATCGACGATCCGCGTCCTGTTCGCCTCACCTGAGTGTGCGCCAATGGCCAAGGTCGGCGGGCTCGGCGAGGTCAGTGCGGCGCTACCGGCCGCACTTCGCGAACTACGAGTGGACGCTCGGGTTCTACTGCCCGGCTATCCCGGTGTTCTGGCAGCCGCCGGCGACGCGCGGGAACTGGCGCGCTTGACCCCATTCGATGCCCCGTTCGAAGCGCGTCTCCTCATGGCGCACCTCTCGAATGGCGTCCCATTGATCATTCTCGACTGCCCGCGACTGTATGCGCGCGCCGGCGGTCCCTACCAGAACGAGGCTGGCGAGGACTGGGATGACAACGGCTGGCGCTTCGGCTTGCTGTCGAAAGTAGCTGCGATACTGGGCAGCGCATCCAGCCCGCTCGATTGGCGTCCACAGATTATTCATTGTAACGACTGGCCGGCGGCGCTTGCGCCTGCGTATCTGCACTACACGCCGCAGCCGCGGGCAGCGGCCGTCCTGACCGTCCATAATATGGCATTCCAGGGAAACTTCGAGCCTGATCTGGTCGTGGCGCTCGGCTTGCCTGAGTCCAGTTTCGCCGTTGATGACCTGGAGTTCCACGGGCGCATGTCGTTTCTGAAAGCCGGGCTGCTATACGCCGAAGCGATCACCACAGTCAGCCCGACCTACGCGCGCGAGATCCAGTCCGAGCCGCTAGGGTTCGGCATGCATGGCCTGCTTCGCCTGCGGCGGGATTCGCTGTTCGGTATCCTGAACGGCATCGACACTGCCGCGTGGAACCCTGAGACCGACCCGCTAATCGCGCACCGCTACAGCGCTGCTACTCTCGACCGCAAGCCACTCAACAAGGAAGTACTACAACGCCGCCTGCGTCTCGTGGTGGAACCGGAGATTCCATTGATCGGGGTGGTAAGCCGCTTCACGCAGCAGAAAGGGATCGATGTGCTGGTTGAGGCGGCGTCCCGGCTTGTCAAGCTGCCGGCGCAGCTGGTCGCGCTCGGCACTGGCGAGCGCGAGTTGGAAGATGCGCTCCGCACGATTGCGGCGCGCTACCCCGGGAACATCGCGGTAACTATCGGGTTCGACGAGTGTCTTGCGCACCTAATCGAGGCCGGGGCCGACATGTTTCTCATGCCATCGCGATTCGAGCCGTGTGGCTTGAATCAGATGTACAGTCAGCGTTACGGAACGCCGCCAGTCGCGCGCGCCACCGGCGGCCTCGCCGACACCATTGTTGATTGCAATTCCGGGACTCTCGGCAACGGGAGCGCGACCGGTATCCTGTACCATCAGCTGACCGCCGCTGCGCTGCTTGCCGCGGTCGGGCGCGCAGTCGCGATGTACCACGACCACAGCAGCTGGCGGGCGTTGCAACAAAACGGCATGGCGCGATATTTCGGCTGGGACACGGCCGCGCGGCAGTACGCAGCAATTTATACCCGGCTGGCGAGCCATGTTTAGAACGTGGGCCTGCATCAGACCCAAATCATCAGTCCCAGCTCAAAGGGGGGGGTTTGCAACGTGTGGTGCGGATATGCACGGATACGGCATTCGAGCTTACCGCACAGATCCGGCGTGAGCTTCAGGACATACTGGTGCTCGCCGGCCGCGTTGACCGCGCCGTCGA
>DATDGC010000073.1:0-67304 GCA_036522275.1 Burkholderiales bacterium
CGTCTCTCACAACGGTACGAGTGCGTTTGCCCTCTTCCAACTTGGTACGGTTGTCCACCTGTCGCCACTCCCACGTATCGCCAACGTTGAAGTCTGTGGGCGCTGGCATATCTGCCTTTTGCGCCTGTGCAGTTGCTGGTGCAACAAGGCAGACCACTACAGCAAGTAGTCGAGTAACAGATTTCATGGTTCTCCCTTTCTCGGACGCGGCAAGACTGGCGTTGCCATAGCGCTCTAACTAGAAATAGACACCCAAAAAGGTGCAATTAATTGCGCTAAATTCGGCATGACTTTGTCATCCTACACCAGAATCAAGATGTCATGAGAGGACCGTTTTGGCTTGAGAAATATTTCCCTCTGTGAGCCGCCAAGCGACGAGGACAAATCGGGGGAATTGGAGCGAGCACTGTCTGAGCGTGTAGCGCGAGTTGCGCAGCGCCCGATTTGGCTGAGGCGCGCAGGGGAAGCCGGCGAGCCGAGGTCGCCTTTTCTTTGGTAACTTTCTTTTGGCGACGCAAAAGAAAGTTACCAGCCGCCGGGCTGCCCCCGGCGAATTTAAATTTCCCCTCACTCCTTCGGCAGGCTCAGGACAGGCTCTAACCTCTCCCTCAAGGGGAGGGGGAATAGATCAGCCGTCGCAAACGCGTGGGACTTAATCAGAGGTTCCTAAATGCGAACAGACGCGAGCGTAATCCTCCCGATTGACCAGACACACATCAAAAGCCGCCGCATCAACAAACCCGGCAAACGCGGCATCCACGATGCCTCTTCTTGATAGTTCCGCCATGTCCATTACTCCCTCGGGCAGCGGGCAGGATTTGACAAGCACCAAGCGCTCTGCGCCAAGGCGGCGTGCAAGCCAGGCGGCAAGGCTGTCCGAAGTCACATCCCAGCTTGGAGGTAAGTCTTCAGAGGCGAGGGTTTGGACAGGCAACCAGACCGGCACTTGATTTTCTTGCAGCGTTTTCCGGATTTCAACTTCGGTGCGAGTGGGAATGAGGTCTTTTTGCATACCGCAAAGCATGAGGCCGTACTGCTCCATGGCCCGCAGCCCCATGGCGTGGGCGGCGGCATCGTCGAAGTCCAATATTTTCTGGGCCTCGCGCACCGCGGCGGCAAAAATCCCGCCGCCGGGGACGATAACCATCCGGCCTTTGCCCGCTTCAGCGAGCGCCTTGAGCCAGCGCCTCAAATCGTCAGGATAATCCGCGAGACTGCCGCCGAGCTTAACGACCCACATCGGCAATTAAAATTTGCTCAAGCAACCTTAGCATAGCCGCAGCTTTGTCGAAAGTTTCCTGGTATTCATCTTCCATGCGCGAATCAATTACGATGCCGCCTCCCGCCCAGAAGCGTATCGTGCCCGCGGAATAAACCAGGGTGCGGATGACGATATTGGTGTCCATACCGCCGTCGAAGCCGATGTAGCCGATGGCGCCGCAATATACTCCGCGGCGGTTCGGCTCAAGTTCTTCGATAATCTGCATCGCGCGCAGCTTGGGCGCGCCGGTTACTGAGCCGCCAGGAAAGCAGCCGCGCAGCAAATCAAGCGCGCTTTTGTTTTTTGCCAGTGTGCCGGTCACCGTACTCACCAGATGATGCACCGTGGCGAAGCCTTCCACCTCAAACAGTTTCGGCACTTTCACCGAGCCGGTTTCACACGATTTGCCGAGGTCGTTTCTCAGCAAATCTACAATCATCAGGTTTTCGGCGCGGTCTTTCTCGCTTTCGCGCAGCGCCTCGGCGAGCGCCGCGTCCAAGCGCGGATACCCTGCGCGCGGTCGCGTGCCTTTGATTGGTTTGGTCTCGACTTGACGATCCTTAAGTTTGAGAAAGCGCTCGGGAGAGGCGCTCAGAATTTGCGCGTAAGGGGTGTTGAGATAGGCGGAAAACGGCGCCGGATTGATGATGCGCAGTGCCTGGTAAGCCAGCCACGGATCGCCTGCGGCGGCGGCGGAAAATCTTTGCGCGAGATTCACCTGGTAGCAATCGCCGGCGCGGATGTAGTCGTGAATACGCTTGAAAGCCTGCGCATAATGCTCAGGCGTGAGGTTGGAAACAATCTTGCTCGTTATCCGGAACGGCGCGCGAAAGCGTTCTTCTGCCGGCTGGCTGAAACGCGCTATCAGCTCATCCCATTTTTTCCGGGTTTGCGGGTCGCGTCCCCCGCTTACCAGACAGCTGCGGTGCGAATGATGGTCCACCACCACCGCCCAGTCGTAAATGCCGACAGCCATTTCCGGGAGTTTCTCCGCGTCTTCGGCAATCGCCGGCAGCCGCTCTAGCCGGCGCGCCAGATCATAGCCGAAATAACCCAGTACTCCGCCGCTGAAAGGCAAATCGCAATGGTTCTCCTGCGCAGGCTCGAGATAACGCTTAAGCAGGGTGAACGGGTCTTCGGGAGAAAGCTCACTAGCCCCGTTATGGCGTATTTCGGTGACTTTGCCGCGCGCGACCAGCGTGGCATAGGGCTCCGCCACCAGAATATCGTAGCGCGCTTGCGCGGCGAAACACCTGCCGCTGTCGAGAAACGCCGCCCAAGGCAGGTCGGCAATGGCTTCAAACAGCCGCGCGCTGTCTTCGTGATAAGAAAGTTCGGTTAACAGTGGCATGAAAAGATTTTATTCCTGCGTTCTGCTTTGCGCCAGCGCTGCGACCGCCACCGCAGGTGCGCAGGCGTCTATCCATTGACGATCGATCAATGACGATTCCACCAGGCTGGAAAAATCCAGATAAGGCCGTGCATAGCGCGCGGCAAGCGATTTCACCAAAAAACGGCCGATACCTGTTCCGATAAGCGGCGCCTCTTCGCCGGCCAGGCCAAGCGAAAACAGGCGCGAGCAGGCCTCGTGCAAACGCTGCGATTGCAGCCCGGCGATATAGCCCGCAAGCTGCTGCCAGCTTGGGAGCGGTGCCGACTCCAGATCCCTGCCCAACATGCGCGCCAGGCGCCGCGCGCTGTCCTGCATGGTCTTGCCTCCGCCATCCGCGGCGGGCAACTGGTCTGCCCCTTCCGGCAATTCTCCGGTCAGGCGATAGACATCCGCCATGGTCGCGAACTGCTCCGCCATCAGCCCCTGCCACTCGCCTGCAAACGGCACGCGCGCAGCCGCCGCCATCACCGGGGTGCGCACCACGCCGCTATAGATGAGTTCGTCAAACGCCATGCGCTGATGGTCATTCCAGCCTCGGGCATGCACTTTGCCGGAATTCAGCATTACCAGATCGGTGGTGGTGCTGCCGATGTCTATCAATAATGCTTGCCTCACACGCTTTGCTGCGAACTCGGCGGTCGCGAGCCAGTTTGCTGAAGCCACCTCACCGGCAAGCTGCTTGGCTTGAGCAGGGGTAACAAAGCCGCTGCGTCCGGCATACACTTGCAGGCTTGCCTGCGGCAATTTGCCGTTCATCGCTTCTACCAGAGTGGTGACGCCGGCGTTGCGATTGGGAAAAATATCCGCGAGCTCGCCGGTCATGGTAAGCGCGTGCAGCGTTGCAGCCTGATTCAGTTTTTTCAGCGCATGAGCCACAGCACTTTCCAAGTGCTGCAAGCCTTGCCACAGCGGGCAGGGCAACTGCATGGCTTGGCTTACGCGCCCGGCGCCGTCCACCACCGCCACCTTGAGATGCGCGCCTCCCAAATCCCAGCCGACGGCGCAATCAGACATGCAAGGCCTCGAGGTCAACTTCAACCCGCCGCAGCGTGAATTTTGGCAAGCGTAAAGGTTTGGAATCGTCCAGCAGGCCCAATACCAGCGCTGCGGGATTGCAGCCCAGCGCTTGACGCAAACCCGCATAGGAAGTGGTCAGCCGCGGGTTCACTTCCATCACTATCCGCTGAGAGCCGCTTTGCACCAGATCTAT
Source organism: Burkholderiales bacterium (assembly GCA_036522275.1). Taxonomy (GTDB): domain Bacteria; phylum Pseudomonadota; class Gammaproteobacteria; order Burkholderiales; family JAHFRG01; genus JAHFRG01. The sequence goes on from DATDGC010000073.1 coordinate 3,865, forward strand.
GCCCACATAGCCCCACAGCCCGGGAATGGCCGCGGCTACGCGGCTGGCTAATTCTGCTAAAGCGCCGTCTCCATCAATCAAGGCATTGACCACGCTGCCGAGAAAATAAAACTGACCGTCGCGCACCACCACGCGCTGGTCATTGCAGCTCAAAAGATCTGCTGTGCCATCGCGGCAAAGGACGCAAAGACTCAGCGCGCTTCCGGGAATTAACGGCTGCAACACGTAATTCCCCGGGTTGGCCTTAAGCCATTGCCGCGCCGCCAAGAGATTGTGGAACAAGCGGGTATCGCTGCAGCCCGCGCCGTCATCGGGTTTCACCACCCAGCCGTCTCCCGTATCATGCAATTCAGCGTCCACTGAATACGTCGGCACTGCCGCGATTCCTGCTTGTGTGAGATGGCGTGAAGTCGCCTGCTTGCTCGCGGTGAGGTGCACTGCGTCGGGATGGCTGCCCAGAAGTTTGCGCCCGCGCTTAAGTACACTACGATGGATGCATTCAAGCACCCCGCCGCTTTCCGGCGCGATCGGCCACACCGCATCGGCAATATCCATGCAGTGTTCCAGAACCCTCTCGGTTTCAGCGGCGCTGCGCGGCGTGTACACGCTAAGGGGTAAATCCAGTGCAGGCAGGCGCGGATCACGAGTGGTGATTGCTTCCACCCCGGGAACATCCCCGAGGTCGCGCAACAGCGCGTGCAGCATTATGTCGCCTTCTTGAGCGAGCGAAGCCGGCAACGCTTGGTCAAGCAGCTCGCCACCGGTAATATGCTCGTATATGAAAATACGCATTTTTATTTCACCACAGAGGCACAGAGAACAGAAAACCTTAATTCACAGGATTAACAGGATTGTTACAGATTTACAGGATTGAATCCTGTTTAATCCTGCGAAATCATGTAAATCCTGTCTATTTGGTTTCAGTCTCATAGGTGAACGCTCTCATGAAACTCATCCCCGTCATTGATCTGATGCGCGGCCAAGTGGTGCGCGCGCTAGGGGGCGAACGCCATCAATACCGCCCCATCGAATCCGGATTGTGCGCCGGCAGCAACGCACTCGACATCGCCTGCGCATTACTGGAATTGTATCCGTTTCCTGCGCTCTACATCGCCGACATTGATGCAATCCAGCAAAATGGCGGCAACGCCGCGGTAATTGAAAAACTCCATCGGCATTTTCCGAAGCTTGACCTGTGGGTGGACTCGGGAATAGCGGATGTTGCGGGCTTTACGGCATGGCAGAAGCAGCGCCTCGGCCACGCGGTGATCGGCAGCGAATCGTTTCCCGAGAGTGCGCTGCTCTCCGCCGTTTGCTCCAGCCGCGATGCACTTTACCCGCTGCTATCGCTGGATTTCAAAGGTGCGCGTTTTTGCGGCGAGCAACCTTTGCTCAATGATCCGGAATTCTGGCCGGAGCATGTTATCGTCATGATGCTGGCGCGCGTCGGAAGTCTCCAAGGGCCGGATTTCGACCAATTAAGCGAGCTAAGTCGGCGCGCACCGCATAAAAAACTTTACGCCGCCGGCGGAATACGCGGCAAGCGCGACCTCGCGCGCCTGGTGCGCGCAGGCGCACATGGCGCGCTGCTCGCGAGCGCGCTGCACCAGCGCCTCATCAGCGCCAGCGATCTGGCCGCATCGGAATCCGGCGCGGACTCAACGGACGCGCAGTGAGCAGCATCAGCTGCCCACCGGTCACCCGTGCATCCGGATTATTTCGGGGAGAACGGATGCGGTGAGCTGCCTTTCTTGCTGACCACTTCCGAGGCCTTGGGTGTCCCCGCCACGGCGCGCTTGATTGACTCCTTGGTGGCCTGATAGTTGTAGTCGTAAATCTTGGTGTCGTTCTCCGCCAGCCAGTGGATGAACACGCCGACACAGATGAAAACGTCGTCGGCCTCATTCGCCGGAATCGTGCCGTCCTGCACGCAATCCGCCACCGCCATCGCCACTGCGCGCTGCGCCGGCCCGAACATCTGCACCGCCTGTTTGGCGCCCTTGATGGTCACCTTGTTGAACAGGATGGTGTTGGGCTTGGTTTGCAGGTTCGGCGCCACCACCGCAAGCAAGGAAGTAAAGCCGTCCTTGTTGTTTGTCAGCGCATTGCAGAACGCACGTTCTACGGAGCTGCCGCGCGGTCCCATAATCAGGTCAACGTGAGCCACTTCATTGCCGTCGCCGACCAGTGATTCTCCAACGAGTACTCGATCAATTTTCGCCATTTTGCCTCTCCTTAGTTTGGCTAGTTAAACATTCAGGTGAAACGCAACTCCGAAACCTCAGCGGCTGCCGCCCTCCTAGGCGCCAACATGCTGAGGTTTCGTTTTACTACGGTGCGAGGCAGGCTTCGCCCCGCTGCCGGTAAAGCTTCCTTGCAACAAATCCTGCAAATGCAATGCAAGCAGGCTGGCGACGCTCAAATCCGCCGTCGTGCCTGGATTGATTCCATCACGCTTGAGCTCGGCATCGAAAGCCAGCAATTGCGGCAACAAGGCTTGCGGTGAGTCACTGCGCTGCCATGTGCTGTCCAGCGCCGCAGCGCGGGAACTGACTTGCCGCGCCAGCTCGCTTCCGAATTTGCGCTCTACGTGACTGTCGGGAAAACGTGCCAGCAATGCCAGATAGGCCGACAGCACCGCCCATTCTTCGCCGGCAAAACGCGTAAGCGTTTCGCGCGCGCGAGGCACTCCCACATCAAAAACATCGGCAAATCCATTCGCGTACTGGCGCGCGATGCTGTCGCGCTCGCGCGCTTCCTGCATCGCGCCGAGCAGGGTAACCTGCGGCTTCTCGCTTATATCATGACGCGCGCTGCTGCCCAGCCCGGCAGGCTTGGCGAGGCGGATCGCCGCATAAGTGAGTTCCGCATCCTGTTGCGTGAGCCGCTCCAGCACGCCGCGCACCTTCAGCAGCAATGCGTGCGCGCCGGATTCCTGCTGAGCGGCACAAAGCAGCGGTGCGGCGAGCAGCACAATGCCAAGATTGGTATTGCAGCCTACCGCTTGTTGCGTTGCTTCAACCGCGCGCAGGATGCGCTCGCCCACGCTTGCGCCAGGTACGGTCAACGGCGCGGCGATGGCGTTGGCGCTCGCCTCGAACTGCTGCACGGTCATGCCGTGACCGGCGCTGTAAATGCTGACGTTGCCGGGCTTTGGAGCGCGGATTTCGGCAACACAGGCGCTCTTCAACGCTTGCGCCAGCTGCTCGCTGGAGATTATGTTCAGCATACCATTTCCATGCTTGCTTGAGGCAGCTTGCGCGACAATAAATCGTCCGCCAGGTATTGCGCCAGGTTTCCCCGGCATACTCCTTGCAATCCGCGCCAGGCCGGGATGCCGTTGACTTCTATGACGTAAAGCTCGCCTTCCCGGTCACGCATAAGATCCACCCCCGCATAATCCATCCCGACGGCGCGCACCGCATCCAGCGCCAGTCTTTGCATGGTTTCGTCCAGTTGCACATTTTCGCATTTCGCGCCTTGCGCGACATTGTTGATCCAACTGGTGCCGCGTCGCAGCATCGCGGCGCGGGCAACACCGCCCGCTACCAGTACCCGGAAGTCGTGCCAATGGCCTTCAGCGCAATCAATAAAGCTTTGCAGATAAGCCACGCCTGAATATTCAGCGAGATCGGGGATGTCCATACCTCTCTTCAGGCGCCGCAGACCCAACCCCTGCGAGCCGAACAAAGGCTTCAATACCAGTTCGCGCCCCGCCGCAGTCTCGCGCAATAAAACGGCGCGCGCCTGTGCCGCCGATTCACAGACCCAGGTTGCTGGAGTGGGAATGCCGGCGCGCTTCAATAAAAAACTGGTCATCGCCTTATCAACGCTGCGCTCGATAGCGCGCGCATCGTTGTAAACCGGCACGCCGATTTCGCGCAGTGCATGCAGGATATCCAAACGTAAAATCACCTGCTCCAGCGTGCCGCCGGGTACGCCGCGCACGAAAACCGCGTCTGGCAGGCTGTGCTTGAATCCCGGCATCACCACGTCATGCCGCGCGTGCGCAAGATCGAAATAACAATTCTGCAGGGACACGTACTGACTTTCGCAGCCGCGCGCAGCGAACGCCTGGCGCAACTGCCGACCGTGCCAGCCCGGATCATCGGTGATGATGGCGATACGCCGAGCACTCATCTCAATAATACCCGCGTGATGCGTTGCGGGCCAGAAAGCGATGACTGCAAGGCACGAGGAGGCCGCATAGTACTCCTATGCAACGACGAGCAACGCTGCAGGCGCGGTTTCTGGCCGCAACCCTTTGGGACGAGGCGATTTTAGGCCATTTCGGTGTTGCTCGCTCCTTGTTTAGAATGACCAAACGGCGTTGCTCGCGCCTAGAACTGGCGCAAAAATCGCCGCCGTCGCACACGTGAGTATTGTTGAGATGAGTGCTAGCCACCGGAGCCCCCGAATGAAGCGTCCAGCAACTCGGCATTGAGTTTGCCGGCGCGGAAGCTGTTGCCGCTCTCCAGACAGCTTACGATGACCTGGGCCGGGGCGAACAGCATCGGATCAATCTTGTAAAAATCATATGCGCAATCCTTGAAAATCTGCGCGAAGCGCTTGCCGTAATCGCGCGAAACCGAGCTTGGCAGCTTTTGTGCAAGCTCGCGCGCCTCGCTATCGCCGCAACTCACGTACAGCTGCACCTGTCCGCCGAACAGGATGGCATCATTGGTGCGTCCCATCGCTTCAACGAAATCTTTGCAAGGCGGCGGCAGCGGCGAGCTTCCCGCGCCGTCTGCTATGTGCTGGAGCGGAAAACCCAGTGCATGGACTTTGTGCAAAGCCACTTCCAGCACGCGCGCCACGATTTGCACCATGCCGGCGAGACTGCGCGTTGGTGTCAAAATAAACGTGAGCTTGTCCGCGCCGACCTTGCAATCGCGCATCACTTTTTCCACCACCTCCTGGGGCGGGGACTTGTCCACTTCCAGCACCAGGCAGGTACTATCAGCCTGGTCACGGTAGCCAAGCTCGGCGAACAACTCTTCCTTGCAGGCGAGCGAACGTCCCGGCCCGGAACCTAGAGCATGAAACGCGCTTTTGCCGCTACCGTGCGACAAACTCCATCCCGCATATTGACTGCCTAGGCACGCCAATACCGGGTTGCTGGCATGCACGTTTACTTGCAGCGACCAGCGCGTAGCGCTTGACGAAAAACTCACTGTGCCAAAACCTCCCATGCAGATTTCGGCGATACGCCGTCCTGCTTCCAGCCCGCCGGCATGAGTAATTCCGGCGTCCACGATGGTGTGGTCCTGCGGACCGCGCGTCACGCCAAGGCGCAGCGCTTGATGCTCACGCAACAGCGCTGCAACCAAAGGCGCTGCTTGACGGTTGACGCTAGGCCACTGCGCGGCCTGCGCGTGCAGAGCCGAACCTTCGGTAATTTCATGACGTGGCGTACTCACGCAGCTTCCTCCGTTATCGCTCTTGCGATGGCTGCTTGCCGCTGTATCAACAGCCGCTTTACCTGCTGCGTCGATGCGCCTTGCGCATGCACCATGCACACCGGCGCGCCTGGCGCGAAATGACGGTCTGCCCCCGGAATATCGCTTACCCATTCCGGGAATCTCATATTCAGGGATATGCGCAGCGCCCGCTCGGCATATACCATTGCGTGCCCCCTCATGATTTTGTGCGTGACCACCTGCGCTTGCGGCAATTCACCACGGCAGGCGCGCAGGTGCCAGCCAAACAGGGACTCGGTGCAATCGGCATCATACAAATCCACGGTTGCGCACGGCCGCGGATTGATTTCCAGCACCCGGTATGCATTGCCGCGCAGCAGAAAATCCATGCCGTTCAACCCCGTGAGGCCGGTTGCCTGCACCAACTGATCGAGTTTCCGCGCGATCTCCGCTTGTAAAACGGCATCGAGTTTCGCATGGCTGATTGCGCCGGCATAACTAAAAGGTGATCCGGCGCTGGTGGTCCACTGTTCGTTAAAACCGATAATGTGCGATTTAGTCCCGTCAGCGAGAAAAGTCGCCGACATGCTGCGCCCTGACTCGAGTTTCTGGTAGTAATGCATTCCGTCCGGTTGTCTGCCTGCGGCCGGCAATACATGAGTTCCTCCGTAGCCGCCGATTTTTTTGGCAAGCCATCCGCAAGCCGGCCGCGGCGGTGCGAAGCGCACTTCCGGATGCGCCATTTCAAGTTCATCAAGCAGCGCAAAAAATTGCCGCGGGTCTTTAATCCGCGTCACTGTTTCCGCAGTATTACCATATAACGGTCTGCCGGCGGCAAGTTGCTTGAGCAGTTGCGGCTGGTCTTCGAAACCCGAGCCGCATATCAGACCGGCGCAGTGCTGCGGCGGGCACAACTCGTCCGCCGCTTTGAGCAGCGCCGCCGCATCGAAACCTTGTTCATGCTGCGCTACCGCCCGGCTGTGCTGGGCGTAGCGATGCGTATCCAGGTCGTTATATAAATCCAGCACCACCACCGGAAAGTCCCCGCGCCGGGCGGATTGCGCCAGCGCCCTGCCGGTAAGCGCGGCGATAAGAAAAGCTTTGTTTTCAGTTGACATGTTTACGCGCCAATGCAAACGCTTCGCGGAAATCCAGATACAGCGGTTTTTCCGCCCGCAGCATTTCTTCAAACAGGCCGCGCTGCACCTGGTATTTGATATTACCGATCGCCAGCGCGCCAATCCCCACCGCCTTGCGCGAGCCCGCGGCGAGCGGCACACCATCGTCCATCAGGCCGACACCTTCGATGCCGGCGGGCGGCACAGCGTTGATATCCGCGGCCACCAGCAGGCGCGACGCCTGCTTCAGCAATTGCTGACTCAGAATCTGCACGCCGGCCTTGGCGGTAGCCATCACCACTTCCATCCCGGCGATCGCCGCAGATTTGTTATCTTCGGAACTCGCATCCACCGGTTCGGTAGTGGCGCCGTAACGGGCATTGGCGACTTGAGAAGACATGCGCGCACGGTTAGCGCTGCTGTGGCTTGCAATCCTCACCTTGGCTCCCGCTCCGGAAGCCAGCACCGCGGCGGCGGTGCCGACCGGCCCGGTGCCGCCCATCACCAGCACTTCGCGGCCTTGCAGATCGCAGCGATGCGCGCGTTTCAACTGCCTTTCCACCGCCGCGACCATCGCCGCTGCAGTGGTGAAGGCGCCTGAAGGATCAGCGAACACCGACACCTCGAACGGCGGCACCATCGCCAGTCTTGCGGCATCCAGCATGTCTGCCGCCATGCCGATTTCGCGTCCACCGATGAAAATCGCGGTGCGCTTCACGCCATTCGGCCCGCGCGAAAAAATCGTATCCTGAGTAAGCGCCGATACCTGGTCGAGGGTGATATTGGTATACGCCGTCACCGCGTTGTACCCGGCGTCATAGGCCATGTTCACATCGAACGGGCTAACATTTGGGGTGGGCGTAATCATGTGCAATAAAAACAAACGAAGTTTCTGCATAAGCTCCTAGATATTTGGTCTATCAGATCGTGCCGGTCTTACATGCTGCGTTGCTGCAACAGCACCTCTCCGCCGCGATTGCGCGCGGCGCAAACTTTAAAGCGCAACGCGCTGTCCGCTCCCCAGCGCGCTTCCACTTCCCGCAGCAGACTGCCTGCGCGGATTTCCGAATCCACTACGGCAAAACCGGTCGGCCCCCATGAGCTCTGGCCGACGCAATTCACGCCTTGGCTCTCCAGCCAGGCAAGCACTTCGCTCACTTTGCGGCTGGCATAACGTCCGCCCTGTGCCGGAGCAAAATGATCGCCCACCACACGCTGTACTTCGCTTACTGCTTTTCCGAATTCCTGAACATCGGCCTCCACCAGCGCCGGCATTAAATGCATCAGTACCAGGCGGCACAAATGCGCAGCACTCGCCTCCGGGAATTGCGGCAAGGTGCGAAAGACCTCGGCTTCATCAGTGCCATGCAGGCCCTGTGCCAGCAAATCGAAAATCAGCAATATCCGCCACTGTGACGGGAAGGTAATACGGCTGGTAATACGCGGCGGCTCGTCGCTTTTGCCGCGGCCTCCGTCAATCAGAAATCCGCCTTCGTCGAATGCGCCGATACCAATGCCGGAGCGGCATCCACGGTCCAGCACTGCGGCGATTTCCCTGGCGCCGAGATTCAAGTCATACAGACGCGCTGCCGCAATGCCCGCGGCGATGGCGAGCTGCGTGCCGGAGCCAAGACCGGTGTGCTCGGGTATCGCCTGCACCACCGCCATGCGCACTGCGCCGCGTAACGCCAGTCGCTCGTGCAGACGACGCAGCACAAGCATCGCGCGCTGCGTTTGCGCACCTTCAACCGAAAACATTGCAGCGCGCTCTGCGTAAATGCGCGTGCTGAATCCTTCGAGTGTCAAGCCCAGGCTGCCGAAGCGGCGGCCGGTGGCACCGTTCAAGTCCATGAACCCAAGGTGCAAGCGCGCCGGAGCCTCCACGACTACGCTCTGGGCTTCCTTATCAGTATTCAGCAAGCCATTCATTATCTTGTGATTTCAATCCGGAAAGGTTCAGCAACTATCATGCCACCGGTTTTCTCATTGTATTTCAAGCCGGTCATGGCAGTCCAAAAGTCTATTTGCAATACGCGCGGAGCAGTGTGTCACTTTATCAGCGCATGGTGGCTCGTTTTGCTGCACTACCGTGCGATGGATATATGCTTAATATACAGCAAATTTTCGGCGGCTTGTGCTGCGCCGTGCGCCTACCCAAACATTAGGTCTTGGCATAGTATGTGCCTTTACCAATACAATCCGCCGCTGGCGGCAAGCGGAATCTCTTCATGACGCAACTTTTATCTCCCGGAGTATGGGACGAAGTACCGTGCCCGTTTTGCGGACTCGCATGCGATGATCTACGCGTCGCCGCGCAACCCGGCAAGCTTGAAGTCATCGCCAACGGCTGCCCTGTCAGCGCCAAGGCATTTGCCGGGCTAAGTTCCTCGAAAGCGATTGCTCCGCGCATCGCAGGAAAAACCGCTTCGCTTAAAAACGCCGTGGCAGCGGCTGCGGTTATTCTCAGCAAAGCAAAACAACCGCTGCTCGCGGGCCTGGGCACTGATGTGGCGGGAATGCGCGCGCTGATGCAAATCGCCGACCGCATAGGCGCAGTGGTGGACCACATGAACAGCGCTTATTTCATGAGTAATGTGCTGGCGTTGCAGGATGGCGGCTGGCTCACCACCACTTTGAGCGAAGTGAAAAACCGCGTGGATTTGCTGGTGATTGCCGGCACCGATGTGGCGAGCCGTTTTCCGCGCTTTTTCGAGCGCTATATCTGGAACCGCGACGCGCTGTTTGGCAGCAATACCCGCGAAGTCGTGTACCTGGGACGCGGACTGGATACTCAAGCGGGTACCGCCCCCGACGGGCGTAAACCGACCGTCATCGCCTGCGACGTCACGCGCATCGGCGAAATAGCAGGCGCGCTGCGCTGCCTTATCGCCGGCCGGCATATGCAGATTGACCCAGTTGCGGGCGTACCGTTATCCGAATTGCAGCAGCTTGCCAAACGCATGCAAAACGCACGCTATGGGGTACTCGCCTGGGCTGCCGCAGATTTTGATTTCAAGCATGCGGAGCTTACCGTGCAAAGCCTGTGCGAGCTGGTGAAGGATTTGAACCGCGGCACGCGCTTTTCCGGTCTTCCATTGGGCGGCAATGAAGGCGACGTGACCGCCAACCAGGTGTGCAGCTGGCAAAGCGGCTTCCCTTTACGCACTGGTTTTGGGAGCGGGCACCCTGATTATGATCCGCGTCATTTCTCTGCCAACCGCATGCTGCAGAAAAACGAAGCGGACGCGCTGTTGTGGGTTTCCAGCTTCAACGAGAAACGCACGCCGCCCGAAACCGCCGTTCCCACTGCGGTGCTCGGGCGCAGCGGCATGAGTTTCATCAAGGAACCGGACGTTTACATACCGGTCGCCACCCCGGGAATTGATCATTCCGGACATGTTTACCGCACTGATAACGTGGTGGCGCTGCCGCTAAGGAAGCTTCGCGAGAATGCGCTGCCTTCCGTGGCCCAGGTTGTCGCCGAAATTGAAAAAGCGTTGTAATTCCGCTGATGCTTACTAAACTTAATGGCGGCAAAATCTACGACCCCGCCAATCAGGTCAACGGCGAAGTGCACCATGTATTTATTCGCGACGGCCGTATTGTCGCCGCGCCCACTTCCGACGAGCGGGTGGAGCGCGAGTACGATGTTTCCGGCAGAATCGTGATGGCGGGAGCGATAGATCTACACACCCATATCGGCGGCGGCAAAGTGAATATCGCGCGTAACATGCTGCCCGAAGACCATCGCGGCGATATCGTTGAACGTACTCCGCTCACCCGTTCCGGCTGCGGTCATGCCGTGCCTTCCACGCTAACCACGGGATACCGTTATGCCGAGATGGGCTATACCGCGTGCTTCGAACCGGCGATGCTGCCGGTGAATGCGCGCCAGGCGCACATGGAAATGGGCGACACGCCCATCGTCGACAAGGGCGGCTATGCCTTGCTTGGAAGCGATGATTTCCTGCTGCGCATGCTGGCTGCCAAATCCGACCAAAAAGCAATCAACGATTATGTGGCATGGACGCTCAATGCCGCGCACTGCATCGGCATCAAAGTGGTGAATCCGGGGGGCATCTCCGCGTTCAAATTCAACCAGCGCAAACTGGATGTGGACGAGGAGCATGTGTATTACCATGTTACGCCGCGACGGATACTCAAAATCCTCACGCAGGCGCTCAGCGACATCGGCGTGCCGCATCCGCTGCATGTGCATGGAAGCAATCTCGGCGTGCCGGGCAATGTGGAGACCACGTTGGAAACCATAAAAGCGGCCGAAGGCCTGCCGATGCACCTCACACACATCCAGTTCCACAGCTACGACACCGAGGGAGACCGGAAATTTTCTTCCGGCGCGGCGCGCGTGGCCGAAGTCATCAACCACAACAAAAATATTTCCGCAGATGTCGGACAAATCATGTTCGGCCAGACCGTGACTGCTTCCGGCGATACCATGGCGCAGTACCGCAACGCGCCGCATGGCCATCCGCAAAAATGGGTGGTGATGGACATCGAGTGCGACGCCGGCTGCGGCGTGGTGCCATTCCGCTATCGCGACAAGAATTTCGTCAATGCATTGCAGTGGGCTATCGGCCTGGAAATTTTCCTGATGGTCAACGACCCGTGGCGCATTTTCCTCACCACCGATCATCCCACCGGCGCGCCCTTCATGAGCTACCCTCACCTGATTAAACTGCTCATGGACAAAACTTATCGAAACAACACCCTTGCCGCCATCAACCCCGATGCTGCGGCAATGAGCACGCTGGCGAGCCTTACGCGTGAATATACTCTCTATGAAATCGCCATCATGACGCGGGCTGCGCCGGCAAAAATCCTCGGCCTTGCCGACCGCGGGCATCTCGGGCCGGGCGCTGCCGCCGATATCACCGTCTACAGCGAAGATGCCGACAAGGAAAGAATGTTCGCCAAGCCCGATTATGTGTTTAAGGATGGCGAGCTGGTGGCGCAAAACGGCAAGATCGTCAAAGTCACCCGGGGCAATACGCACGTGGTGAAACCCGAGTTCGATAAAAGCATCGAAAAGCAGCTTAAATCCTATTTCGAGCGCTACCAAACAATACGCATGGACAACTTCAAGATTAGCGACGACGAGATGTACGAATTCGGGCACGGCAACAAACTCTTGCTGCATCCCTGCAGGAAAAACGGGTAAAACCTTTTACCGCGGAGGACGCAGAGGACGCAGAGGAAGCAGAGGAAGCAGAGGAAGCAGAGAAAACCTTGCATAAATTTTCATGGTTTTGTTTTCCTCCGCGTCCTTTGCGACCTCTGCGGTGAATGCTTTGCAGTTAATACTTTTATGGTCATTAACGGCGTCACCATAGACGACACCTTTGCCGAAGCCTTTGGCATGAAGGCGACCCGCGTCATCATCACCGCCCACAATCTCAAATGGGCGTATCACGCGGCCACCGCGGCCACCGGTTTCGCCACTTCAGTAATCGCCTGCGGCTGTGAGGCGGGAATCGAGCGCAAGCTCGAGCCTGATGAGACTAAGGACGGGCGCCCCGGTGCGGCGATATTGCTGTTCGCCATCTCGGGAAAGGAACTGGCTAAGCAGCTGGAGCGGCGCGTCGGCCAATGCGTGCTCACCTCTCCCACCAGCGCCGCGTTTGCCGGTATAACCGAAGGCGAGCCGTTGCCATTGGGGAAAAACCTGCGTTACTTCGGCGACGGCTTCCAGTCCTCCAAGCTGATTGGCGGCAAACGCCTGTGGCGCGTGCCGGTGATGGATGGTGAATTCCTGTGTGAAGAAACCACCGGCATGACGAAAGCGGTGGGTGGGGGCAATTTCCTGATTCTGGCGGAATCGCTGGCGCAGGCGCTCGCCGCTGGCGAAGCGGCCATCGAAGCCATGCGCAAAGTGCCCAACGTCATCATGCCTTTCCCCGGCGGCATCGTGCGCTCCGGGTCAAAAGTCGGTTCCAAATACAAGGCGCTCATGGCTTCCACCAACGATGCGTTTTGCCCGACCATTCGCGGCATCACCCAATCCGAATTGTCTGAAGGCATCGAGGCGGTGCTGGAAATCGTGATTGACGGCCTCAACGAGCCTGATGTGCGCAATGCCATGCGAGCCGGCATCTCCGCCGCGTGCGCGCTGGGGGCAAAAAACGGTATACGCCGCATCACCGCAGGCAACTATGGCGGCAAGCTGGGGCAGTTTCATTTTCATTTGCGTCAAATCATGTCATGAGCGCGCTGACCTTAACTTTAAAAGAAACGCCGCGGCAGCGTGTAGACCTGTCCCCGCTCACGCCTGATTTACTCAAGGAAAAATCCCCGCCCGAAATCTCTGTCATTGAACTCTCAAGTGGCAATCGCAGGCTGCGGGTGAGCGAGCTTTTTTCTCTAAGCGGAGATGATCCATCCAGCCTGGTGATTAAAAACAGTTGCGACAAACTCGACCGCATCGGGCAAGCGATGAACAACGGCAGCATCACGGTACACGGCGATTGCGGCGCCTACGTCGGATTCGCCATGAAAAACGGCGCTATCACCGTGCATGGCAATGTTGGCGCTTATGCCGCAAGCGGAATGAAAAACGGCTTGCTCCACATTCGCGGCAACGCGGATGATTTCCTTGCCGCTGCTATTCCCGGCGACCGGCACGGCATGAAGGGTGGGATGGTGATCGTCACAGGCAATGCCGGCGACCGCGTGGGCGACCACATGCTCCGCGGCGCGGTGCTGATCGAAGGTAATGCCGGAGATTTCTGCGCTTCGCGCATGCTCGCAGGCACCATCGCAGTGCTGGGAAAAGCAGCAAGCTTTGCCGGCCACGGCATGAAGCGAGGCACTCTCCTGCTCAATACCATGCCAAATAATTTGCCCGCCACTTTCAACGATTGCGGCGTGCACCATATCAATTATCTGCCACTGCTCATCAAATCCTGGCAATCCCTTGACAGCAAATTCGCGCGGCTCGAACTGCGCTCACGCGTGCGCCGCTACATGGGCGACCTGGCGAACGCAGGCAAGGGCGAAATTTTAGTGTGGCAACAATAAATGCTCTACCGCGGCCGCTTTGCACCCTCTCCCACCGGGCCGCTGCATTTTGGTTCGCTGATTGCCGCGGTCGGCAGTTTCCTTGAAGCAAAAAGCCGCAACGGCGAGTGGCTGGTGCGTATTGAAGATCTCGATCCCCCACGCGAGGAGCCCGGCGCCAGCGATGAGATTCTGCGCACGCTCGAAGCCTGCGGCATGGAATGGGACGGCGATATTGTTTACCAGAGTGCGCGCCGGGATGCTTATCATGCCGCGCTGCACAGCTTGCGGGGGCGTAGTTTGGTTTACCCCTGCGCCTGCAGCCGCCGCGAAATAGCCGATTCGGCAATCGAAGGAATAGATGGGCCGGTTTATCCCGGCACTTGCCGCAACGGTCTGCCACCGCGGCGCAGAGCCCGCGTCTGGCGCGTGAAAACCAATCAACAGCTCGTTGAATTCACCGATACATTACAGGGGTATGTTGCACAGCGTCTCGAAATTAATGTAGGGGATTATGTGCTGTACCGCGCAGACCAGGTTTACGCTTATCAGCTTGCGGTGGTGGTGGACGACGCCGAGCAGGGAATTACCGATATTGTGCGTGGCGCCGACTTGCTGAGTTCGACTCCCCGGCAACTTTATTTGCAAAAGCTGCTGGGATTCCCCACGCCGAAATATATGCACTTGCCGGTGGCGCTCGACAGTTCCGGCAAAAAACTCAGCAAGCAAACTTATGCACCCGCGCTGGGCCAGGGGCAGGAAATGCCCTGGCTATACCACGCATTGCGCTTCCTCGGGCAGAATCCGCCGCCCAGGCTGGCCAAGGCCAGTCTCGGCAGCTTCTGGGAATGGGCGGTATTGCACTGGGACGCCAAAAAAATTCCGCAAGCGCGCGCCTTGCAGGCGCACTAGAACCTACTCATCATGGCCAATAAGACTTTTAGCTTAACCGATGCCGTCTACCGCTATCTGCTGTCGGCGTCGCTGCGCGAACCCGAAATTTTGCGTAAATTGCGTGAAGAAACGGCAAAAGACCCGATGGCGCGCATGCAAATCGCGCCTGAGCAGGGACAATTCATGGCGTTGCTGGTGCAGCTTATGGGCGCAAAAAAATGCATCGAGATCGGCGTATTCACCGGTTACAGCTCGCTGTGCGTTGCCTTGGCATTGCCGCCAGATGGCAAAATTACCGCGTGTGACCTGAGCGAGGAGTGGACACAAATCGCGCGCCGCTATTGGCAGGAAGCGGGTGTAGCACAAAAAATAGAACTGCGGCTTGCCCCAGCGCTTAAAACGCTGGATGCGCTGCTCGCCGAAAACCAGGCCGGCACCTACGATTTCGCTTTCATCGACGCAGACAAGGAAAATTATCTCGCTTATTACGAGTATTGCTTGAAGTTACTGCGGCGCGGCGGCCTGATCGCGATTGATAACACTTTATGGTCGGGACGCGTTGCCGAACCGGATAATCATGAGACGGATACCGTGGCGCTGCGCGAGTTCAACAGCAGTCTGCATCAGGACCAACGGGTTGCGCTGTCGCTGCTGCCGATTGCCGACGGGCTCACGCTCGTGTTGAAACTCTAAAGAGACAACGGCTCACCGTCTTTGAACAGCAGAAACTCCCCTGGTGCCATTTCCGTCCAGCTCTCGTTATCAGTGAGCGGCAGCGTTGCGATTATCGCCACCTTGTCGTTCGGTTTGGTGAGCCGGCTGAAATCCACCGTGATGTCCTGGTCCTTCAAGTGCGCGCGGCCAAACGGGGCATGGCGCAGCACGTAGGAAAGTTGGTCGGCACAGTGGGCAAAAAGACACTCGCCGTTGGACAGCAGATAATTAAACACGCCGTAGTTAGCCAGTTCGCAAGTAACTTCCTTGACTGCTGCATAAAGGAGTTCGACCCCCGGCTGTCCGTTCGGGAACATCCGGCGCAAGGCCTCTAGCAGGAAACAGAAAGCCCGCTCACTGTCGGTGGTGCCGACCGGGTAGTAATTACCGTTGAGCTGGGGATGAAAATCTTTGAGCGTGCCGTTGTGCGCGAAAATCCAGTAACGACCCCACAATTCGCGCATGAACGGGTGGGTATTCTGCAGCGATATCTCGCCTTGCGTAGCTTTGCGGATGTGGGCAATCACGTTGAGCGAGTGGATGGGATACTTGCGCACCAGCTCCGCCACTGGCGACCGGGTGGCCGGCTTGGGATCAAGAAACAGCCGGCAGCCCAAGCCTTCAAAGAAAGCGATTCCCCAGCCATCGCCGTGATGATCGGTGCCACCACCGCGCGTGTGAAATCCCTCGAAGGAAAAGCAAATATCGGTGGGCACATTGCAGTTCATGCCCAGCAACTGGCACATCTCGAACCTCGGCAAAACAGTGACAGCCGTAGCTGCGTTGTTCTAGTTATAATACAAAATCGGTAAAAAAATAAATTCAGCACAACCGTGTATTGGCGAAGTCGATCAGCATTGCCGGATTGATGTACGCTTTAAAAACCAGGTAAATGATGCCTCCCGCTACTGCCAGCGGCACCAGCCATAACAGAGTTTTTTGCAATTCGGTCAAATTCATGCCGGCGTTTCCCTGGCATTCAAGCGCGCCACCTGGCGCTCATCTATCGGCCAGCACAACACGGCCGCAACCACGCTTAAGCCGATACAGGTGAGCCACACCGCATAGTATGAGCCCGAGAGGTCAAACATGTAACCCCCCAGCCACGCACCAATAAAGCTGCCGATCTGGTGGCCTAGGAACACGATGCCAAACAAAGTGGAGAGGTATTTGACTCCGAATATCTGCGCCACCAGTCCATTGGTGAGCGGCACTGTGCCAAGCCACAACGAACCCATCGCCGCGGCAAACAGGTAAACGCTCGTCGGCGTAATCGGCAGCACCATGAACAAGCCAATCGCCACCGCGCGCAAGAGGTAAATATATGCGAGCAGGTTTTTCTTGCTATAGAGCCCACCGAAATAACCCGCGAAATAGGAACCGATGATGTTGAAAAAACCGATCAATGCGAGCGCAATCATGCCGGTCACCGGCGTCATGCCTTTGTCCAGCAGATACGCCGGCAGGTGCAGCATGATAAAAACGGTTTGAAAACCGCACACCAGAAATCCGCTGGTGAGATACCAGAAGCCCTTGTGGCCGCCTGCTTCATGCAGCGCTTCGCTCACCGACTGGTTATCATGAGCCGATTTCGCGACGGCGTTTTTTCCGGCGAGCACCAGCGCCGGCAGCAAGATGAACGAAACTGAAGCCGCAAGAATGGAAAGCGCCGCCGCCCAGCCGAAATGCGTAATCAGCGTCTGTCCGTAAGGCAGCATGGCAAACTGTCCGAATGACCCGCCCGCACTGGTAATACCCAATCCCATGCTGCGCTTTTCCGGACTCAAGCTGCGCCCGATTACGCCCAGCACCACGCTGAAACTGGTGCCGCTCATGCCCAGGCCGATCAAAAGTCCGGCGCTGAGATCAAGCTGCACGCCGGTGAGGGAGAGCGGCATCAACACCAGCCCCAGCGCGTACAGGATTGCACCGACCGCCAGCACCCGTCCCGCGCCGTACTTGTCCGCTATCATCCCCGAGAAAGGCTGGGCGAGTCCCCATATCAGATTCTGCATGGCAATGGCGAACGCGAAAATTTCGCGCCCCCAGCCGTGGCTTGAGCTTAGCGGCTGCAAAAAAAGGCCAAAGCTCTGCCGTGTGCCGAGCGAGAGCATCAGAATCAGGCAGGCACATGCCAGCACCACCGCGGGAGTACGCCAGGACGATTTGGACATCAAGCAATTCCTGTCAATGGGAAAAGCATGGTAGAGGCTTAACCGCTTGGCAGCAAGGCCGGTAAGAAAAACAACAGGGGCGTGTCAACGCCTCCGCATGGCAGATGTTATTGAGCTTGGCACACCCTCAATCCGAAGGAGAACCTGAAGTGGCCCGCCTCAGTTGCTGGCCCGATCTTCCCAGGCAAATCCCAACGCACTCACGCCCTGTTTCAAAAGCTGCATCGCTTGCGGCACCTGCTGTTTGTCGCCGCGCACGCCTAGCTCGATCCAGCGCTCCCCCGGCCCAAGATGCGGCAGGCTGAACAGCTTGAGCCCGGGAAAGCGCGCCACACAGTCGTTCATCACATCCAAAAGCAGACTCTCCATTGCGCCGCGCACGATGATCGCCTGCTCCGCGCCCTGCACGAGATGCTGCATATGCGGGTAATGCGTATCCAGCACCCATTCCATCATCGGCCACGCCATTTCCGGAAAGCCCGGTAGAAAATGATGATGCTTGAGGCTGAAACCGGACACGTGGTTGTAGGAATTGGGAATGATGCGGCTGCCTTGAGGGAGATCAGCCATCAGCACGCGCTTGGGGTATGCGGCTTCGCCAAACTGCGCGATGATTTCTGCCAGCGCATCGGGATGGCGGTAGAGCTCCACGCCGGCGGCTTCCGCGGCGCAGCGCCGGGTATGGTCGTCAGGTGTGGCGCCGATACCGCCAAAGGAAAATACGATGTCTTCTGTAGCCAGGGTGCGGCGCAAAGTGGCGGTAATCAGTTCCGGGTCGTCACCAAGATACTCGCACCAACTTAATTCCAGCCCACGCTTACTAGATACCCTGACAACTTGCGCGAAATGCTTGTCCTGGCGCTTGCCACTGATGATTTCATCACCAATGATGATGGCGCCGAAATGCGTCATTTCATTATGTAGCTTTCGAGTTGCTTGATGATGTACTCGCGTTCGGAAATCGCTTCCTTCACCAGGTCACCGATGGACACCACGCCGACGAGCCGGTCACCCTCATATACCGGCAAATGCCGGACGCGCTTGTCGGTCATCAGCGCCATGCATTCGTCCACAGTTTGCGCAGTGTTCACGTAGACAATCTTGCTGGTCATGATATCGCTGACGTGGATTTCCTTCGAGGATTTGCCGTGCAGAATCACCTTGCGTGCGTAGTCGCGCTCGGAGATGATACCCACCACTTTGTCCGCCTCCATTACCAGGAGCGCGCCGACTTCTTTTTCCGCCATCAGCTTGAGCGCATCATAAACAGTGGCGTCAGGCGAAATGGAGAGGATTCCGTGGGTTTTGCTCTGCAAAATTTGCTTTACGGTTTTCATGCTGGGCTCCCGGTTTGACAAGTCACGCTGGCAATCAATCCTATTATAGCCAGTTCGTTCGATAGTAGAAGATTAGATTATCAACAAATTTCGGTTTGCCCACAGCATGTTCACCCTTGAGCGGTGCTTGGGGTGCGGCTGTGTTGAAGACACGTTTTAGATAGAATGTTATACCGTTGGGCAGATATTTTAACCCGTGATGCGCACCCATGCTGCAAACTTCCCGAATTGAATGACGACTTGATTCTGCGATAGCATGACACAGCATGTTACAAACTCCGTATTTAAAGGCAGCTTTTAGGCTGTCTAATTCTTGTTAGCAATCATGAACCGATTTGCCCCGTTCCTGCTTTTCTTGCTGCTCCTGGTTACACGCGGTAGCTCCTATGCCGGGGAACCTAGCCCTCCGATGCAACTAGAGAGTGATACGAAGCTTCAACCGTATGTTCATTGTGATGGGTTCGCTGAAGGAGTACGTGGAGTGACTCAAGACCGGCGTCCGCAGACCGCCGAACCATGGCGGGAAGTGGGTTTCGGTGGCAAGAGCCAGCGTGTCTCGGTAATAGATGGCTACCGTGTGATGTACTCGTATGCTAGGACCTATCCCTTCGCGAACCTGAAGGCTGAACGATCTGACCCTTCAAAATATCTAGAGGATAAACAGATCGTCACATCGTACTTTGCGGACATAGCGAAGGCGGATGGCAAATCAGATCTAGTTAACTTCTCCGGTCAGGGTTTCTCAGGCCAAACGCTCACGAAAAGAGAACTAACCGGAAGGACACTCGGGATAACCCAGATTATGTGGGACGAAGACTCGGTAATTGTAACCATCTATTTCTTGAATCAAGCACCAGAGAATCGCAGGTTCAAGACCTACGTAGAATTTATCTCGTTACGAGATAGTTTTATTCGTGGCTATATCGAATGTGTGACCAAGAAGAGATCAACTCCGATTCTTTCCCAATGATGCTAACAAAGTAGCTCGGCTCCGCAGTAGTTTTGCGTCAACCTGCTAGCGCGACATTCTCTCCACAACCTTCACTAGCGCGGCGGAATCGAGTTCACCATCACCGGTGCCCATCAGCGCATTCATGTGCTGCGTCACCATAGCCGCGCAGGGAAGCGCCAGGCCCAGCTTGTGCGCGGTTTCCATGACGATGCGCATGTCTTTCTGGTGCAGCCTCACTTTGAAACCGGGCTTGAATTCATTATCCAGCATGCGCTTGCCATGCACCTCCAGAATTTTGCTATTGGCAAAACCGCCCAATAGCGCCTCGCGAACCTTGGCAGCGTCCACGCCGTTCTTGCGCGCAAAGGTCAGCGCCTCGCCCACCGCCTCGATGGTTAACGCTACCACGATTTGATTGCAGGCTTTGGTCACCTGTCCCGCGCCGTTGCCGCCGACATGCACGATGTTCTTGCCAAGGCACTCGAACAACGGTTTCACTTTGGCAAATATTTCGGGCTTGCCACCAACCATGATGGAAAGCGTGCCGTTAATCGCGCCGATTTCTCCGCCCGAGACCGGTGCATCAAGCATTTCCACTCCCTTCGCGGCGAGTTTCGCCGCCATTTCGCGAGTCGCCACTGGCGAAATCGTGCTCATATCCACCACCACCGAACCAGGTTTCCCGCCGTGAATCAAACCATTTGTCCCCAGCACTACCTCTTCCACGTCCGGGGTGTCGGATACCATCACAATGGTCACTTCGGACTTTTCCGCCACCTCTTTTGGCGAGCCACAAGCCTTTGCTCCCGCGTCTTGCAACGGCTTCATGGATTCCGCGCGACGTGCGTAAACGCTAAGCGAGTGGCCGCCTTTGATGAGATTGAGCGCCATGGGTTTGCCCATGATGCCAAGGCCTACGAATCCGACTTTCATCTTGCTTCTCCTTTCACTTCCACTAATGACTTGAATGGTAATTGTTCCTCGCACCAGTGTGCAACGGCAAGCAGCTTGTCGTCTTCCTTAGCTTTAATAATCAGGATGGCCGACGGTTTCACCCGCGCGAGATCCGCCTTGCCGATAACATGGTGAGCCGCCGTCTGTACAGGCTGTCAGGATTATTGCGCCGTGACATGGTCCACTAGCCAGCGCGCGGTGCGCAGCAGGCGTGCATCATAGCCACGCCGGCCGACGAGCTGCACGCCTAGAGGCAAGCCATTCGACCCTTGCATCAGCGGCAGCGAGATCGCGGGCAGCCCGCACAGCGTCCAGAGCGTGCAGAACGAAGGGTCGCCAGTCGAGGAAAGGCCTACGGGTGCGGTGCCCGCCGCCGCTGGTGTGAGGATCGCGTCGTAGCGTTGGATGAACAGCTCTTCGAAGGTCTCCTGCATCAAAGGAATACGCGATAGGGCGCGCTGGTAGTCGACGGCCCTCACCTCGCGCCCGCGCTCGAGCAGCGATCGCAGGGTGTCGGACAGCTGTTCGCGCCCGCGCTGCCATTCGCGCTCGAGGTTGGCTGCCATTTCGGCTTCCATGATGGTGCGGTGCCAGTCCCAGGCCTCGGCCGCCAACGGGAACAGTTCCACCTCCGCGACGCGGTCGCCCAGCTCGCCGACCAGCTCCGCGAGCGCCTGCTTGGTTTCATCCTCGACGCGATTCCAGAGCGGCGTCTTGACAAACGCGATCATCGGCAGCAGCGGCGGCTCTTCGGCCGCGATGGCGCCGAATGGGATGCGCGCACGCGGCCGCGTATCGTAATCGCGCTCGTCGTAGCCGGTGAGCTGCTCCGCGAGCAGCGCGATGTCCTCGATTGTGCGCGCGAACAGGCCCACATGGTCCAGCGTGCGAGACAGGGCGAGCATGCCATGGCGCGGAATCAAGCCGTGCGTCGGCTTGAAGCCGTATACGCCGCAAAAAGCGGCCGGGCGGACGGTCGAGCCGTTGGTCTGGCTTCCGAGCGCGAGCGGTACCATGCCGGCAGCTACGGCCGCTGCCGAGCCGCTGGAGGAGCCGCCGGGCGTGTGCTCGGGATTGTGCGGGTTGCGGGTCTTGCCGGGCGCGAAATACGCGCACTCGGTGGTCACGGTCTTGCCGAGGATCACGGCCCCGGCGGCGCGCAGGCTCGCGACCACGGTCGCGTCCTCGTGCGGCGCGCGGCCCTTGTGCAGCACCGTGCCGTTTTCCGTCGGCATGTCGGCCGTGTCGATGATGTCCTTGATGCCGACCGGAACACCATGCAGCGCGCCAAGCGTCTTGCCCTCGAGGCGCCACTTGTCCGCCGCCCGCGCCTGATTCAGCGCGTGTTCCGGGTCGAGGAACGCCCAAGCACGAACCATCTCGTCCGCTGCCTGAATTTGGTCAAGACAGCTTTGCACCAGTTGTTCCGAGGTGAACATCCCTTCGCGGATACCACGCGCGGCATCGATCGCATTAAGCTGATTCAACTCCGGCGCCGCCGGAGGCGGCGAGCCTCCCGCGCGCTGCGCGCCGGATGTCCGCTCTTTAGCTGACATGGAATGCCGAAATCCAGTTACTTATAGAGCGCGTGAGGAATCCACAACCCGATAGCGGGGAAAATGTAGAGCAGCGCCAGCGCGATCAGCTGGATCCCCATGAACGGCATCATGCCGGCGAAGATCTGGTTCAACGTCACGTGCGGCGGAGAGACGCCTTTCAGGTAAAACGCGGCCATCGCCACCGGCGGCGAGAGGAACGCCGTCTGGAGGTTCAACGCCACCAGCAGCCCGAAGAACAGCGGATCGATGTGGAAATGCGGCAGCAGCGGCAGGAAGATCGGCATGAAGATGATGATGATCTCTGTCCACTCAAGCGGCCAGCCGAGGATGAAGATGATGAGCTGGGCGAGGATCATGAACTGCACCGGAGTCATGTTGAGCGAGAGCACCCACTTCTCGATGATCTCCTGCCCGCCGAGCAGCGCGAACGCCGCCGAAAAAATACCGGAGCCGACAAACAGCCAGCAGACCATCGCGCTGGTCTTGGCGGTGAGAAAGGACGATTCCTTGACAATACCCCCGAGTTCTTTCACCGTTTTCCAGACTGCGGCGCCGGGATTCGAGCCGGTGGCCTTCGCGTCACGCCGATGGGTGATGAAGCGATAGATTGCCGCAAGGACGAAGCCGCCGAAACCGCCTACCGCCGCCGCCTCGCTGGGCGTTGCCAGCCCGAACACGATCGAACCAAGCACTGCGATGATCAGCAACGCAAGCGGAAAGAACGAGGAGAGCAGCATCTTGAACACCTCGAGCCGCTCCCAGTTCCAGAGCCAGTATATGAGCACGATGGTGCCGATGCCGATGCCGAACGCGATCCAGAGCCATAGGGGTACCGGGAGTCGCTCGGGCTCAGCGGCCACCTTCTCGGCCGGTTTGGCTTTGGGCGCCTTCACCGCGCCCGGCACTTCCTTCGCGCCTTCGGTCTTCGCCTTCTCCAGGACGGGGGGCGGAGAGAGTTCCTTTGACCCTTCTGCGGCACCCGTCGGTTTTTCTGTTTCCAGTTCCGTCGCGCCGATGAGTCCGGTGGACATCTCGCTTTCCTTCTCGGGCGCTGCAACGAGGCCCCCCGCTTCGATCAGCCCGGCCGTGCTGGCCTCGATCTCCGGCGCAGTCGCCAACTGCCAGGTGACTGCCAGCACTGCGGCGAGAAACAGTGCCGGGGTCAGCGTGACGAACAATTGCCCTAGCGCGGTGCGTTTCGCGACTGCGTCGCTACCACTGCTGGTAACGGCACGCCACAACCCCGTAAACGCGTTGCTGCCGTGCTGCGCCAGCGTCTGCGCAAAGTGAGGAAGTGCGACGTATCGTTCACTTTCGGCGAGTGGAGGCATGAGCGCTGGCTTCCACTTAGCGAGGACGATGATGTAACCCACGTAGAGTCCCGCGAGCATGAACCCGGGAAGGAAGGCGCCGGCGTAGAGCTGTACGACCGACACACCTGCAACGGCGCCATATACGATCAACATCACCGAGGGGGGGATCAGGATGCCGAGGCAGCCGCCCGCGGTGACCGCGCCCGCAGATACCTTGACATTGTAGCCCGCCTTCAGCATCGCCGGAAACGCGAGCAGTCCCATCAGCGTCACCACCGCGCCGACGATACCGGTGGCGGTGGCGAAGATCGCGCAGGTGACGATGGTCGCAACGGCAAGCGAACCCGGCACACGCGCGGTGGCAAGATGCAGGCTCCTGAACAAGCGGTCAATCAGCTGCGCCCGCTCGACTAGATAGCCCATGAACAGGAACAGTGGGATCGCGAGCAGCACTTCGTTCGACATCACGCCGTAAGTGCGCTGCACAAAGAGGTCGAGCACCTGCCGGTTCGCGAGCTCCGGGTTCACGCTGCGGTAGGCGAGCCAGGCAAAGAACACGCCCATCCCCATGAGCGTGAAGGCCGTGGGGAAACCGATCATGATTCCCACACAGATCAAGGCGAGCATGAGCAGCCCGAGGACTCCGAGGTCTGCCCTGGATAGGTTCCCGTCGAACAGGTCCCCCCACGGCGTAAGCAAGATCACCGGAATGATGATGAGCGCCATTATCGAGTAGCCGAACCAGAGTTCTTTGCGCAGCTTCACTTGCCCGGCTCCTGGTGCACGACATACGCGTCAAGCTTCTGAATGTCCTCATCCTTGACATGGACCATTTTCTTCAGCTCATCCACGTCAACTTCCTGGACGTCCGCCTCGCGCGAGGGCCATGCATCCTGCTTAATGCAGATGACGCAGCGGATGATTTCGACAATGCCCTGCACCAGCACGATTGCGCCTGCGACCGGGATTATGGTCTTGAACGGGTAGTACGCCGGGCCTTCGGAAGTGATGTTCGAATGTTCGTTGATCGCCCAGGACTCGGCGGCATAATAGTATCCCGCCCATACAAACGCGACGATCCCGGGAATGAAGAACAAGATGTAGAGCGTGAGGTCGATGGTGGCCTGTGCCCGCGGCCTGAAGTAGCCGTAGATCATGTCGCCGCGGACGTGGCCGTTTTTCGCGAGTGTATAAGCGCCGGCCATCATAAAAAGGGTCCCGTACATCATGATCATGTAGTCATAGACCCACGGGTGCGAGTGGTGGAGCACGTAGCGCGAGTACACTTCCCAGGTGATGAGCAAGGTGAGGCCGACGATCAACCAGGAGAACGCGTGCCCGACCCAGGTGCTCACCTTGTCAATGAAAAGCAACGTTTTCTGCATGGCTGAAAACCTCAGATGATATGGCGGCGAATCGTAAAACTACTAGAAGTCATCTCAAAATTCGCAACCGCCGATGAACGCAGATGAACGCGGATACGATCAACCCCTAAGGCGTTAGACACAGAGAGCACAGAGTAAGACCGTGAAAAACGAGGTGTTCTCGGTGAACGTTCTCTGCGGCTTTCGATTCTCTGTCGG
Organism: Burkholderiales bacterium; assembly: GCA_036522275.1. Classification (GTDB taxonomy): domain Bacteria; phylum Pseudomonadota; class Gammaproteobacteria; order Burkholderiales; family JAHFRG01; genus JAHFRG01. Next base: position 28,897 of record DATDGC010000073.1, read on the forward strand.
CGTCTATCGGCGTGCATCGACGGTTATCCGGTTTTAGGGTTTTTGAGAGAGCTTCTATTGTGCCACTTTAGCTCCGTTCTTGGCAGCACCCAAAAAAAACACCATCCGGAGCCGGGGGATGGTGCCTTTTACGAGTGCTTGCAGCGTCAGGCCTTCTACGCAACCGGCTTCTTGCCGAAATAATAATTATACGCCATGCGCCGGTTGACATAGGTGTCGAGGTCCCAGCGCACCGCGCGCGCTGCGAACTTGCGCTGAGATTCGACGACCTCCTTGAACAGTGGGTTCTCCGCCGACTTCTTATCCATGATCGGGTCGAAGACCTCCATCTGCTTCTGCAGCACCGAGTCCGGCGTCTTGTAGAACTTGACATTCTGCTTGGTCTGCATCTCGTAATAGTCCGTGGAGTAACGGTCGATCGCCTTCCACATCATGTCCGCGTTAGCGGCATCCACCGAATAGGCGATGATCGCCTTCAACTGGGTCGGCAGCGCATCGTACTTGGTTTTGTTGAAGGTGATCTCGAACTGCTCCGCGTTCTGGTGGAAGCTCTGCAGCATGCACACCTTGGACACGTCGGGGAAACCGAGCAAGCGGTCGGAACTCGCGTTGTTGAACTCGGCCGCATCGATCAGCCCGCGGTCCATTGCCGGCACGATTTCGGCGCCGGGCAGCGCGATTACCGCCGCACCCATGGCCTGGAACATGTCAATCGAGATGCCCACGGTGCGGTACTTCATGCCCTTGAAGTCGTCCGGACTGGTGACCGGCTTCTTGAACCAGCCGAGCGGTTGTGTCGGATGCGGTCCGTACGGGAATGACACCACGTTGGCGCCGATCGACTGGTAGATCTTCTGCAGCAACTCCTTGCCACCGCCATACTTGTGCCAGGCGAGCATCATGTTCCCGTCCATGCCGAAGGCGGGACTCGATCCCCACAGCCCCAGGGCATTTTGCTTGCCGTAGTGATAGACCAGCACGCCGTGACCGCCGTCGAGCACGCCTTTCGAAACCGCGTCGAGCAGGCCGAAGGCCGGTACCACCGAGCCCGCCGGCAGCACCTCGATCTTGAGGTCACCGCCCGTCATGTCGTTCACCTTCTTGGCGTAGTCGAGCGCGAACTCGTGGAAGATGTCCTTGGTCGGCCAGGTGCTCTGCCAGCGCATGTTGATCGGCCCCTGCGACTTGGCAATCATCGGGAAGCCGATGGCCGCGGCACCTGTGCCAATAGTTGCTGCGCTTTTTAGGAATTTGCGACGCGAGGTCGCCGTTTCAGACTTGACTTCGGCGACAGTAATCTGCTTCTTCATGAAGTCCTCCTTATGATAGATTGCATTCAGGCAGTGAATCCCGCCTGTTTTATGAGTAGCTATACCGGAGAGGGGTTGACGCTGATAAAAGACCATTCCCCCATAGCACCTACCGTTCCATCCTATACCCAGGACGGGGCAAAATCAATTGCGCACTACCGCGAACATTCTGGACTGAGTTTATACCCTGGCCAGTACCGCAATAGCCGGTGCAAAGCCGACCGATTTTACGCGCTTGGCATCCGGATGCCAGCCAAGAACCAGCACCAAGGCCGCGAAACCCAGCATATATGCCAGCGCCACATGCCAGCCATGCCTGAGCCACAATGCCACCGACTTTGCCTCCGGGTACATGTTCGACAGCGCCACGCCTGCCGAGGAACCGAACCAGATCATCGAACCACCGAAACCCACCGCGTAGGCAAGATAGCCCCAGTCGTACCCGCCCTGTTTGAGCGCCAGGGCAGTGAGCGGAATGTTGTCGAACACCGCTGAAACAAAACCCAGGCCAAGCGCCGAATGCCAGGAAGCGGCCGGCAATTTTTCCACGGGCATGAGCGACGCGCACAGAATCAGCGATAGCAGAAAAATGCTGCCCTTGACCGCGTTTGGCACCACCTTCCAGTCGGGTTTGCGAAGCGGCGCTGCAATCAAGATCGCCAGCCACACCGCCGCGCCGATAAAGGGGAAGCGGTCAGAAATATCGGCAAACCCGACGTTGACCACGACGTTGGCGACGATCGCGGCAATCAGGATCAGCGCGACGATAGCAACCCGCCCCCAATCAACCCTCACTCCGCGCGGCGGGTCTTTCCTGATAGGCGAATAGCGCTGCTGCTGCAGCGCCGCAGGAATGCCAAATATCACCATCGCCACGGATGCCCCTACATAAGCTTCAAGCACATCGAGTGGGTTCACTCCGTCGATCCACATCATCGTGGTGGTGGTGTCGCCGACCACGCTGCCCGATCCGCCGGCGTTCGAAGCGGCGACAATCGCCGCAAGGTAGCCGATATGCACCTTGTGCTTGAAGACGGTCGCCGCAATCGTGCCGCCGATGATTGCCGCCGCGATGTTGTCAAGGAAGCTCGACAACACGAAGATCATCACCAGCAACATGAACCCGCCCTTCCAGTCGTCCGGAAGGAATTTCGGCAGCATGGCCGGAACCTGGCTCTCTTCGAAATGCCTGGAAAGCAGCGCGAATCCGACCAGCAGCAGGAACAGGTTGGTAAGAATCACCCACTCATGCCCCATGTGAGAGACGAAACCGGCAAAGCCGGGCCCTGACTTGAACCCGACGAGCAGGAACTTATAACCGAGGATAACTACGAGACCGGTGAGCGCCACGTAAAGCGTGTGGCGATGGAACAGCGCCACGCCCAACAGCGTCAGTCCAAACAGAACGAAATCCACCGGGATGCCGAACAACGCAGGTCCGTCTCGCCCGACGCTGCCGCTGGCTGGCGCCGCGCTGGCCACGCCGCTCCATGCCAGTATGAATGCCGCGGGCAACAGGTGATGTTTCCCGCGCGCGATGCACCTAATGTTATTTTCAAAAAAAACCATGCTCCCCTTCCTTAGGAACCGCGCGATTCTAACACCGGGCGCGGCGAACACGCAGGTTTGGCTTCATGCCCGTTCCGATTTTCCCATCCACAGGTTGCTCTGCAGGCGCGCCACATCGTTGAGCGAACCGGATTTTTTGAGTTGTTCGCGCAACCAGAATGAATCGTTGCGGCGCGCTGCCGCCTCGTCGAGCAATTGGTTGAGCGCCGCGCCGCTCTCCAGCGCTACGGCGTGCGGTGCGAGTTGTTTGAGGGTGGCTATGAGGTCGTCACACAAGTTGGCATGCTGCTGATCATAAGGATTGATGAAATTGGCGGCGAAGCCGAAGCGGCAGGACTGGAAGCGGTTGTAGTTGTAAACCAAATAAAGATCCTGCGTCGCCCGCCGTGGCCGTTCAATCAGGTAATAATGCGCGAGTGCCTGGGCGAAAGCCGCAAGCAGCGCCGCCTTGTCCACCGTCAATGGCGTGTCGCAGATGCGGATTTCCACGGTTCCATATTCCGGCTTGGGCCGGATATCCCAGTAGAAATCCTTCATGCTTTCCACGATTTTGTAGCGATGCATTTTCTCAAAATAGGCGTTGAATTCATCCCAGCTTTCAACCAATGGCATGGTGCCGCTTAAAGGAAAGGCGCTGATGGCGTTGAGACGAGAGGAGGCAAAACTTGTGTCTTCGCCCTGGTAAAACGGCGAAGAGGCAGAAAGCGCGATGAAATGCGGAATATGGCGTGACAACATGTGGATGAGATAGACCGCGTCATCGCCGTTGGGGCAGCCGATGTGGATGTGCTGCCCGAATACCGTGAACTGCTTGGCGAGATAGCCATAGAGATTAAGCAGATGCTTGAAACGCTCGGTTGGATAAATGCGCCGCTCGCTCCACTGGTGAAAGGGATGCGAGCCTCCGCCGGCAATGCGTAGGTTGAGGAGTTCGGCTTGGCGCGCCACCACGTTGCGGACAGTCCGTAGCTCGTCCGCAAGAGTCGTGTAGCGTTCGTGGATCGAGGAATTGAGTTCGATCATGCTCTCAGTGATTTCCGGCTTGACCTGACCCGGATGTTTCACTTTGCCAAGCCTCGCCAGCAAATCAGCGGCATCGCGCGCCAGATTGCAATCGTGGGACTTGAGGATCTGCAGCTCAAGCTCAACGCCCATGGTGAACGCCGGCGATTGTGTGAATTCAAGCGTCATCGCCGTTCTCCGGCCTCGCCCGCCTGCTTCAGCGCAAACTGAGTCGCCAGCGGGCCGATAAGCTCCAATATCGCCACTGCGGAAAGCACCACCGCCGACAACTTGGCGCCAAATTCAGGATACAAACTGGAGGCGTCTTGCACCATGACGATGGCGAGCCCTGACATAGGCAGCAAGGCAATGCTGAGCAGACCCGCAGACCCCGGGCGCAGCCCGCTGAAACGGCCGAACACCAGGATCGCCAGCGCCTTGCCGAGGAAACGCAGCACGATGTACATACCGGCGATGAACCCCACCTGCGGCAGCGCATTGAAGCGCAGGCCCGCGCCCGCCATCACAAAAAGAATCACAAAAAACAACTGCCCGCCATGACCGAATTGCACCGCCATCAGTTTGTGGCGGAAATCGAGATTACGCGCCAGTATCCCGACAGTGAGCAGTGTAACCAGCACCGAAAGATTGAGTGAGCGGGCCAACCCCGCAGTGAGCACAATCATTCCGACCAGCATGATGAACTGGCGATCCTCGCGCTTGCCCAGCCAGGCGGCGAAACGCAGCACGAAGAAACTCACGACGAGACCCGTCAGCAGCGAACCCAGCATGACATAGAGCGGTTGAGGCAGCGTTTCCGCCCATCCGACTTGCTGTTCCAAATGCAGAAACGGCAGCAGCATGGTCACACTGAAGAAGGCAAACACGCTGTTCACGGCGGTGAGCAGCAGCATGCGTTCAGTGAGCTGGCCCTCGGAGCGCAATTCGTGCGCTACCAGTAGCACCACCGCAGGAGAGGTGGCGATTCCGATCGCCGCGGCAAGCGCGGCAAACAGCGGCGGATAATCAAAATAGCGCAGCCCAAGGTAAACCGCACAGAAGGCAAAGGCGCTTTCCGCAATCGCAGTAGCGAACAGCCAGCGGTTGCGGCGCAGCCATTGGTAATCAAGGCGGCGACCGAGCTCGAACAGAATCAAGCCCAACGAAATATCCACAAACACCCGGCTTTCCTGGATGAGCTGGGTGCTCAATACGCCCAATCCTCCGGGACCGAACAGCATGCCCACCAGCACATAACCGGTGATGCGCGGCAGGGAGAACAGCCGCGCCGCTTCGCCGCCAAGCAAACCCACCAGCAGCAGCAAGCCGAACAGGATGGGCGGTGTGAGTGCGGGAGGCAAAGTTGGCAGAAAGTTGAGCTCGGGCATGGTGATTGAACAGTTAAGGAACCTCTGAATAAGTCCCCCGTGGAGCGCGTTTCTGGCGCAATGCGAGCGTCGCGCCCGCGTAGGACTTGTTCAGCGGTTCCATAAGTAAAACAACGGATGCGTTGCGCGTGAACGGTAATTTCACGCCCGCATGAGACAGGAACTGCTAATTGACGATAGCCAGATTATAACCAGCGTCTGTTTTTTCGGGCAAACAAATTTTTCCGCCGGTCGTGCAACGCAATAATTCAATCAACGAGGATAATGTGCACTCGATAAGGACCATGTGCGCCAAGAGTCACGGTTTGCTCGATATCCGCGGTGCGTGAAGGGCCTGAGACAAAGTTTACTGCTCGTGGCATTACAGGATATTCTCTGCGCAGCAAGCTCCAGACTTCTTCCATGCCTTTTACAATGCGCGTGCCGCGCACCACCGCGATGTGCGTTTCAGGCAAAAGGCTGGTCGCGGGAGAAGTATCTTTTCCTGAAAGCAGCACCAGCGTGCCGGTTTCGGCAATCGCGCAATAAGCGCCGGTGATGCCGACCAGATCACTTCCTTGCGCGGGCCGCGCGGTTACGTTCATGCCCTGCGCAGCCCAATCGTGTTGCGCGAACTCCGGCCAGCACACGGCTTGCAGCGGCAGATTATTTTCGCGCAAATAACGCGCGACCGCTTGCGGCATTTCGCTGAATGACGCGATCTGATCCACGCTGCTCGCTAAACTCAAAGCGCGCTCGCGAAAGCGCGTTTTGAGATTCCATTCCGCCTGCGGCCTGGGGCCCGCCGAATGTTGGCTAATATAAGCGTTAATTTCCCCGCGCTCGGCGCGGCTTGCGCTCTTGCCGAGCGCGGCGCAAATGCGGCCCAGGGTGTTTTCGCGTGCGCTCATCCGTGCGTCGGCATGTCCAGCCTGTGTTTTTCGGCCTGCTCCGGCCAGCGCCCCGTGACCGTCTTGGTGCGGGTGTAGAACTTCACGCCTTCCACGCCATGCACGTGCAAATCGCCGAACAACGAATTTTTCCAGCCGCCGAAGGAGAAGAACGCCATCGGCACCGGGATCGGCACATTGATGCCGACCATGCCCACTTCGATTTCGTGCTGGAAGCGCCTTGCCAGTGCGCCTGAGCGTGTAAACACCGCGGTGCCGTTGGCGTGGGGATTGCGGTTGACCAACTTGATGGCTTCATCGAAATCCCTGGCCCGCAGCACGATCAGCACCGGGCCGAAAATTTCGTCGCGGTAAATCGCCATTTGCGGCGTCACATGATCAAACAGCGAAGGCCCCAGATAAAAACCATTTTCATGGCCGCTGACTTTGAGATTGCGCCCGTCCAGCACCAGCTTCGCGCCTTCCTTCTCGCCGAGGTCGATATAGCCTTTCACCCGGTCGCGGTGGGCGCGCGTCACGAGCGGTCCCATCTCCACTTCTCTAATATGTCCCGGCCCGACCTTGATTTTTGCTGCCTTGTCGCGCAATTTCGCCACCAGGGGATCGGCTGCTTCGCCCACCGCCACCACGGCGGAAATCGCCATACAGCGCTCGCCCGCCGAACCATAAGCCGCGCCGATCAAGGCGTCCGCGGTAAATTCCGGATCGGCATCCGGCAGCACCACCGCGTGGTTTTTCGCACCGCCCAGCGCCTGCACCCGCTTGCCGTTCTTCGCGCAAGTTTCATAAACGTATTTGGCGACCGGCGTCGAACCGACGAAGGACACGGCCTTGATATCAGGGTGATGCAAAATCGCATCCACCGCTTCCTTGTCCCCTTGCACCACGTTGAACACGCCGTCGGGCAGCCCCGCCTCCTTGAACAGTTCGGCCATGCGCAGGCTGGCGGAGGGCACTTTTTCGGAAGGCTTCAGCACAAAGGTATTGCCGCAGGCAATTGCCACTGGGAACATCCACAGCGGCACCATCACCGGAAAATTAAACGGCGTGATTCCTGCGCACACGCCCAGCGGCTGCTTGAGCGAATAGCAATCCACGCCTGCTCCCACGTTTTCCGCATGTTCGCCCTTCAGCAAATGCGGTATGCCGCAGGCGAATTCCACAACTTCAATGCCGCGCTGCAGCGAGCCGGCAGCATCCGACAATGTCTTGCCGTGTTCTTCACTCGCGAGCCGCGCCAGTTGTTCTCGGTTTTTTTCCAAAAACTGCAAATAACGCATCATGATACGCGCGCGCTTGAGCGGCGGGGTTTCGCTCCAAGCGGGAAACGCCTGTTTGGCTGCGGCAACCGCGGCATCAATATCCGCGCCGTTGGCAAACGGCACGTGGCGGATCACTTCGCCAGTCGCCGGATTGGTCACCTCGCCAAAGCGCGCGCTTTGGCTCGCAACTTTGCCGCCGCCGATCCACAACGGCAGTAGAGAAAGGGTTTCAGCGGGCTTATTCATGGCTCACCTCATTCGGTCTTGGTACTGCTCGCGGAAGGTGCGGCCTTCAGGCGCAGGCATATCGCGCCCATCGCTCCAGCCGTGCCCTCCCGGAAGATGATGCAGAAGTTTTTCCTCGCCCGCCACCCCTTTCAGGATGCGCGCGGTAATGCGCGAGAGCGCAGCATAAATTCCGGGATGCAGAGCCGCCCACGCCCAGATTTTCAACGCCAGCCGTTCCTGCCAAGGGCGCAGGCCTTGGTCCGTCTGCTGCTCGCGCAGATTGCGCATCAAATCGGGAAGCGGTATTTTCACCGGGCACACCACCGCGCACTCGCCGCACAGGGTGGAAGCATTGGGCAAATCCAGCGCGTTTTCCAGTCCGGCATAGACCGGCGTCAACACCGAGCCCATCGGCCCGGGATACACCCAGCCGTAGGCGTGGCCGCCGATATTCTGATACACCGGGCAGTGGTTCATGCACGCGCCGCAGCGGATGCAGCGCAGCATGCTTTGCATCGCCCCGCCCAGCAATTTGGTTCGTCCCGCATCCACCAGCACGATGTGGAAATGTTCCGGTCCATCGCTTTCATCCCTGCCTTTAACGCCGCTATTAATGGAAACGTAATTGGTAATCGCCTGCCCGGTGGCGGAACGTGGCAAAAGACGCAGTAAGGTCGCGATATCCTCCAGCGTCGGCACCACTTTCTCGATGCCGGTAATCGCCACATGCACGCGCGGCATAGTGGTCACCATGCGGCCGTTGGCTTCATTCGTGACGATGAGTGTAGACCCGGTTTCTGCAATCAAAAAATTGGCGCCGGTAATGCCCATGTCTGCGGAAAGAAAATGTGGTCGCAGTACCTCGCGCGCTTCGCGGCAGAGTTCCGGTATGCCGGTCTTGCGCGCTTTCTTGTGCTTCTGTTCGAACAGATCCGAAACTTCGTCCTTGGTCTTGTGCACCACCGGGGCGACGATGTGCGAGGGCGGCTCATGCGCAAGCTGCAGGATGTATTCGCCGAGATCGGTTTCCACCACTTCGATCCCCGCCGCTTCCAGCGCCTCGTTGAGCGCGCACTCTTCGCTCACCATGGATTTTGATTTGACTGCTTTGCGCACGCCATGCAGTTCGGCGATTTCACAGATGATGCGATTCACATCTTGCGCAGTTTCCGCCCAGTGCACTACCGCGCCGCGCGCAGCTGCGTTTTTTTCAAACTGCTCGAGATAAAGGTCCAGGTCACGGATGACGCGGTCGCGTATGCCGGCAGCGGCATCACGGTACGCCTCGAAATTTTCCAGTTCGAGAATGGCATCGGCGCGGGCGTGAACAAACTTGCCTTGCGCCTTGGCCAGCGCCTGCTGTAGTCGCGTATCGCGCAGTTTTTCGCCGGCGCGCGCCTTGAAGTACATGGATGTGATTTGCACTAAACGCCCTATTCCCCGGCCAATAATTCGGCCACATGCAGCACGCGCGTCTTATTATCACCGCGGCGGCGCAACCTGCCTTCGATATTCAGCATGCAACCCAGATCGCCCAGCACCACAGCAGCAGCGCCACTGGCTTGAATGGCGTTGCATTTGTTGTCCGCCATGCGTGTGGAAATGTCGCCAAATTTGACCGAAAAAGTTCCGCCGAAACCGCAGCAGGTTTCACAATCCTGCATTTCTTTCAGCTGCAATCCGGGCGTTTTGGCGAGCAGCAGGCGCGGCTGGCTTTTTACTCCCAACTCGCGCAAGCCCGAACAGGAATCGTGGTAAGTGATGCTGCCATGGAAGCTGCCCGGAACGTTTTGCAGTTTCGCCACATTGACCAGAAAATCGGTAAGCTCGTAAGTGCGTCGTGCGAGCTCGCTGATTTTTCCAAGCTGTTGCGGCTCATCCTGGAACAATCGGGGATAGTGTTCGCGTATCATGCCGGCGCACGAGCCGGAAGGCACCACCACGTAATCGCAGCCGGCGAATTCGTGCAGCACTTTGAGCGCCAGCGCTTTCGCGGGAGTGCGATCGCCGGAATTATAACCAGGCTGGCCGCAACAGGTCTGCGTACCCGGGACTATCACTTCGCAACCCGAGGCCTCCAGGAGCTGCAGCGCGGCAAAACCGATGCGTGGGCGCATCAAATCCACAAGGCAGGTCACGAAAAGCCCGACACGCATCGCACGTCCTGTTAATGATGAACCAATCCTGATAAATCATAACATAACACCTGCGGCGTTCCGGGCCTTGCCCAACCCAAAATCAGCCGCCGCCAGACAGATAGTGCACCGCGAAGAGTCGCTGCGCGTCGGTCCATACGCGCAGCGGCTCGAATCCTGCTTGCAGCGCCAATTGCTGAAACTCCCCTACCGAATATTTATAGGAATTCTCGGTATGAATCGTCTCCCCGGCAATGAAATCAAAGCGCCTGCCTTGTATCATGACCTGCTGCGCGACCAGGCTTTCCAGGTGCATTTCAATACGCCCTTCTCCTGCATTGTAAAAAGCGCGATGGCGAAAGTTCTCCAGCATGAAATCGCCTTTGAGTTCGCGGTTGATGCGTGCCAGCAAATTCAAATTGAATTCGGCGGTGACGCCCCGGCTGTCGTTGTAAGCGGCGTCGAGTTGCGCCTGCGGTTTTTTTAAATCCACTCCCACCAACATTCCGCCACCCGGCCCCACCACCTGCAAGGCGTGTTTCAAGAACACGGCTGTTTCCTCTTTGGTGAAATTACCGATTGTGGAACCGGGGAAATAAATCGCCCTGCGCTTGAGTCCGGGCACAACGCATTCGGGCAGCGCGATGGGCTCGGAATAATCGGCGCACACCGCGATCACCTGCATTCCCGGAAATGCTTGCGCGAGTTCCCGTGACGAAACGCGCAGTTGCTCGCAAGCGATGTCAATGGGCATGTAAGCTGGCGGATGCAAGCGCTCAAGCAGGATGCGCGTTTTGCGGCTGGTGCCGTTGCCGTATTCAATCAGCAAGCAACCGGCACCCAAAAGCTGCGCCATTTCCGCAGCAAACCGCTGCATCATGGCGGTTTCAGTACGTGTCAAATAGTACTCGGGAAGTTCGCAGATGGCGCCGAACAGCTCGCAGCCGCGGCGATCGTAAAAAAACTTGGCGGGAATTTGTTTCTGGGGCTTGGCCAGTCCGGCCAGAACTTCGTTGAGAAAACTTTGTTGCGCGGAAAGAAGATTATAATACCGGACCGGCCGATCCCCATCCGAACTCATTGCCACTGGAACCTCTGATTAAGCCCTGCGCAGTTGCGACGGTGGCTTTCAGGGGTGGGATACGCGAAGCGAGGTGCAGCCAAGGGTTACTCCCCTTGGCAAGCCGAGCGACAAAGCAGACCGTCCGGACAAGCCCCGTCCCTCTGGGTTGCGGCAAAATACGGCGTCTGCGTCGTTGCGATCCTCGGCTTCGTAGTTCAAGCTACGACCTTCGTCGCGCGCCTCGCATCCATCTGCATTTTGCCGACAACGCAATCCGTGGAGGACTTAATCAGAGGTTCCCTAACTTGAGTGCGGTTTGTATGCAAAGCTGGTTTCAATCCATCTTTTAATGCGGTTGGCGTCGGCGATGCGGGTGTATTTGCCCCATGAATCCAGCAATACGATGATCACCGCCTGCTGTGCGATTTTTGCCTGCATCACCAGACAGCGTCCGGAATCGTGGATATAGCCGGTCTTGGACAACCCGATATCCCAGCTCTTGCTCTTGACCAACAGATTGGAATTATGAAAAGGCAGGTTGCGCGACTTGCGTTGCGCCACCGCATGCGAGTGCGCAGTGGTGTATTCGCGTATCAGTTCGTAGCCGTAGCTCGCTTTCACCATCTTTACCAAATCCTGCGCCGTGGAAACATTGCCTCTGTTTAGGCCGGTAGGATCCACGAACCGAGTATCCATCATGCCCAAAGCCTCCGCCTTGCGGTTCATCACCGCGACAAAAGCCGGCACACCACCGGGATATGCGCGCGCCAAAGCAGCAGCGGCGCGGTTTTCCGAAGCCATCAGCGCCAGCTGCAACAGTTCGTCGCGCGTGAGCGTCATCCCGACATTGAGCTTGGAACGGGTGCCGCGCAAAGTATCCACGTCTTGCTTCTCGATGGTAATTTGCTCATCCAGCGGCAATTGCGCATCGAGTATTACCATAGCCGTCATCAGTTTAGTAATCGATGCGATCGGCATGGGCACGTCGGTATTCTTGGAGTAGAGCGGCCGCTCCTGCTCCTGATTTACCACTATAGCAGAGGCGGAACGCATGCCGCGCAGCTTAGCCGGATCGGGCGGCGGCAAGTCGGGCTGCACTTCGGCAATGGGCTGCGAGGCGCGCTCGGATTGTACTGCTTCCTGCGCGACATCGAGCGGGAGTAATGCCGGCTGCGCCTCAACGGGCGCCTGAACCGCCGGTTGCTCGTCTTGCGGCACAACCTCCTCCTCGGCGGCAAACACTCCCGTCGTCAACAACAGCAAGCCGAGAATAAGAAATTTTTTCTGCATTGTTTTGTATCTTAAGTTAATGAAACGCAACGGCTTTCCCTGGTTCCCTTAAAGCCAGCGCCAATGATCGCAGCTAAAACAACAAAAATCAAGGTCTAAGTTCACATTTGTGACCAAGATTTTAAGGGTGATACCGACCTCATTGATTTTACAGATAAGGTCCACACATAAGGCTTGGGTTGTGCCCTTGGAGGGAGGTTTCCTCTTCGAAAAAACCCGCAATCAGGCGCGCACCGCTTCCACCTGGTGTGAGCTGTTTCCTTCCTTGTTGCGCGGCTTCTTCCTGCTGCTGCAGCGCCCACATGTGCGCGTAGGCACCCTGATTTTCCAAAAGCTCGTGATGGGTGTCACTCTCGATGATGCGACCGTGGTCCATCACCAGAATCTGTTCGGCATCAACCATGGTGGACAGTCGGTGGGTGATGGTAAGCGTGGTTGCGCCTGAGTTCCATTTGAATTAAAGACTGAGAGGACAGACCACTAACCCGATTGCGAAGCGCGCGGGCGGTGGGGAACGCTACCGCGCCTGAGCACCGCTGTGTCGCGCCGGGCTGAGCAGCGCGGCCACCGCGTCCAGAAACCGCTGTATGTCCGCGGCGTCGACGACGCCCATGGTCGAGACGCGGAAGATGGACGCCGCCAGCTTGCCCTGGCCGGCGTAGATGACGAAGCCCCGCAGTTTGAGGCCGTCGTGCAGCGCGGCGTAGTCCAGGCCGTCGGGCAGGTGATAGGCCCGCAGGACCACAGAGCGCTCGCCTTCCCGCAAGAGCGGCACCACACCGAGACGGACGAGGCCCTCTTCCACCGCCTCGGCAAGACGGCGGTAACATTCGTGGCGTATGCGCCATCCGCCCTGATCCTCGAACTCGCGCAGTGCTTCGCGCAGCGCGTAGAAGATGGGCACGGCGGGCGTGAAGGCGGTGTCGCGGGCGTCCTGGGCGCGGCAATGCCGTGCCAGATCCAGGTACACGCTGCGGCCGCCGTCCCCGTCGGGCAGCGCGTCCCGGCGCAAAATCACGAAGCTCACGCCCGGCGCGCCGTGCAGGCATTTGTTGGCGCTGGCGACGCAGGCCGTCACGCCCCAGGCGTCGAATTCCAGCGCTTCCGCACCGAAGCTGCTCACCGCATCCACCAGCAGCGCAATGTTACGCTCCCGGCACAGGCGGCCCACCGCTGCGACATCGTTCAGCCGCCCGGTGGTGGTTTCGTGCTGCACGACGGCCACGTGGGTAAAGCCCGGTTGCGCGTCCAGATGCCGGGCCAGCGCGTCCAGGTCCACTGGCGTGCCCCACGCCTGACGCGCTACCGCGTGGGCGATGCCGTGGCAGCCGGCGATATCCGCCAGACGCGCACCGTAGACGCCGTTCTCGATCACCAGCAGCCTTCCGTCCCGCGGCACCAGGCTCACGAGCATGGCTTCCACCGCCGCCGTGCCGGAACCGGACACCAGCACCGGCGCCCAGCTCTCCGGCGGCAGCGGATAGACTTCCAGCAGCCGGCGGCGAATCTCGTCCTGCAGCTCGCCGAATTCCCGCTCCCGGTGGCACAGGTCGGGCAGCGTCAGCGCCACGCGCACCCGTTCGGTCAGGTTCACGGGCCCGGGGTTGAGAAGAATCATGATGTCTTTGCGCATGGGTGGGCGGACAGCGACGGGCTGCCGATATGGTTCATGAGCCGGCGTAGCACGTCGGCGGGAGCCAGTCCCGGCCGGGGCGGTGTGGCCGCCACCCCCGGCGCGATCTTGAGGTGGACAAACACCGGTCCGATGCCGTTTCGCCCCTGTAGCGCCTCGTCGAGCAGCGACAGGTTGTCGCCCTCCGAAACTTCCGCGTAGCCGCAGGCGGCAGCAATGGCGGCAAACGAGATGTCCCGCGCCACGGTGGCTTGGCCGCCGGTGGAATCGTGCACCTCGTTGTCCAGCAGCACGTGCAGCAGGTTCCGCGGACGGTAAGCGCCGATGGTGGCCAGGTTGCCCATACGCATGAGCGCCGCGCCGTCGCCGTCCAGCACTACCACCCGCAGGTCCGGACGCGTGAGAGCCAGGCCCAGCCCGAACGAGGACGCGCAGCCCATGGAACCTACCATGTAGAGCTGATGAGCGTGGTCCCCCAGGGCGTACAGCTCGCGGCCGGTGTAGCCAGTGGTGGCGATCACCACGTTGTTGCGCTTCGGCACGAGCCGGGCGACGCGCTCCAGCGCTTCGATGCGGCTCGGCCGCACCGCCGGTGGTGAGCGCCAGGCGCTACGCGGGGCCGCCCGCGGGGAGCGCGGCGGCGCTTCCACCGGCGCGGGCTTGCACGGCGCGAACCGGCCTTTGCGCACCAACAGAGCGTACGGGCGCTCGCGCTCGCCGATCGAGGCGTCCGCCTGCGCCAGCGCTTGGGCCAGCGCCTGGGGCGAGTCCGGCAGGTATGCCCAGGGGATCTCCATGATGTCCAGCAGCGCCGGGGTGATACGCCCCATCAGCGCGTGCTGCGGCTCATCGGCTACTCCCGGCTCGCCGCGCACGGTGACCAGCAGCAGCACCGGGATGCGAAACACATGGGTGAGCGAAGTCAGCGGGCTCACCGCGTTGCCGAGGCCCGAATTCTGCATCAGCGCGATGCTGCGCCGGCCGCCCACCCAGGCACCGGCGGCGGCGGCCACCGCATCACCTTCGTTGGCCGAGGACACGTAGGTAAGCGCCGGGTCGGTGTTTACGTGGTTGATCAACCCAGTGAAAAACGAGCACGGCAACCCGGCGTACCAGCGATAACCCAGTGCCGCCGCCTGCAGCGCGAACTCGGCCGGCTCGATCACGAAAGCGGCCCTTCGCACTCGCCCGCGCTGCTTAGCCCGTGGGCGAAATCGACGGCGCGGCGCAGATCGTCCGGGTTGTTCACGTCCAGCCAGTGGCCGTTCACGTACAGCACCTGCACGGGGTGCCCACTGTCGATCAGATAATTGAGCAGGTCCGGCAACCCGAGCTGCGTGAAGTCGGGCCGCTTGCCCAGCGCGTCCAGCGCCTGCAGTAGCCACCGGCGGCCGGCGCCCTGTACCCGCAGCATGCCGATCCACTGCCCGCTCGCCACGCCGGGCCCGGGCCGGGCGTTCACCCGTAGCAGCCGCACCTCCTGGCGGAACAAGGAGCGGTCGTCGGGGACCGAGCAATAGGCCAGGTCGCGCTGGCGCTCCGCCGGCACCGGCGAGGAATCCACCACCACCGCCACCTCTGCCGGGGTTTCCAGCAAGTCGCGCAGTATGTAGCTGCGAAACAGCAGGTCACCGTAGCTCACCACCGTATCCTTGCCGATGGCATCGCGGGCGCAGGCGAGGGAGGCAAGTTCGCCGCTCTCGGCATGGCCGCGGTTGTGCACGATCTTGATCCCCACCATGTCGATGGCCTGCGCCTTGTAGCCGGCGACCACGGTGATGTTGTTGACGGACTGCCGCTTGAACTCGTCCACCAGTCTCCGCAACAGCGGCCGTCCCGCCACCGGCAGCATGGCCTTGGGACGGTCCTCGGTCAGCGTGTCCATACCCTCGCCGCGACTGGCAGCCAGCACCAGCGCCGACAGGTCACGACCGGCTGCGGCGTACTGGCGCTCCGCCGCCAGCAGTTCGTCCGCCGACTGCAGCCGGAAAATCTCGTTGACCGGCGCGATCCGGTCCTCCACGTTCACCAGCGTCTGGGTGGTGTGGATCTCGCGGGTGAGCTCCTGCATGGCTGACACAGCCGCGCGCAGCGTGTGGTTGGCCCAGATGACGAGGCGGATGCCTGCGGCGCGGAACACGTCGGTGGGGGTGCTGTAGTACTTGGTGGGAACGATGACCAGCGGCGAGCGCCCGGCCCACTCCCTGGAGAAGGCAAGAATTTCATCGGCACTGCTTTTCTTGCTGTGGATCAGAATAGCGTCGGCGCCGGCTTGGCGGTACGCCTCGGCGCGGCGCAGGGCCTCGTCCAGGCCCCAGCCCGCGATCAGCGCCTCCACCCGCGCGACGATGACGAAATCCGGATCCTTCTGGCTGTCCTTTCCGGCGCGGATCTTGCCCTGAAACTCGGCGACGTCGGCCAGCGGTTGGCGATGGCCGTTGATGAAGCTGTTGGTTTTGGGGAACAGCTTGTCCTCGATGCACACGCCGGCGATGCCCCGCTGCTCCAGCTTCTGCACCAGGCGGCGCATGTTGTTGAAGTCGCCGTAGCCAGTGTCGCCGTCGATGAGGATGGGAATGCGGCTGGCATCGGACATGAACTCCAGCATGTCCACCACCTGGGTCCAGCTCGCCTCGTTGTTGTCGCGCACCCCGAACTGGGCGGAGAGGGTGAGCCCGCTGGCCCAGATGCCCTTGAAGCCGGCCTCCTCGACGATGCGGGCGCTGATGCCGTTATGCGCCTCCATGAGGAACTCCAGCTCGGAAGAGTTGAGAAGCGCGCGCAGGGCAGCGGCTTTGGTGGGGTGGGGTGGGGGTCTGTCCATAAATGGTTCCTTGAAGAAGAGCGCGGTGTTTACCACTGCAATCGGGGGAGTATCTCCAGGCGGGCGCGCTCGACGTCGTCGGGAAAGTCGATCTCTATCCAGGGCAGGCCGGTGACATCTTCTACTCCGAACTGGCGCGGCCCGGCCTCCAGCATCAGGTCCCGCAAGGCCTCTTCGTGGGGCTCCTGACCGCGGCCCGTTTCCAGGTAGACTGAGGCCCGCGCCACCAGCGCGCGGCAGGTTTGCCTGGACAGGCGAAAGAAGCCTACCGACTCGCCGCAGACATCGAATGCGAGATTCGGCGCGACCTGCTTCCTGAATTCGACGATGCGTCCGTCGCGAACGCACACCTTCACCGGCTCGTCGCCGGGCTCGAAGTTCCGGTCCAGCAGCAGGCAGTCGGGCTGCCGGGAGTCCACCAGCGCACGCAGTATACGCTCATCGTAAAGCAAGTCGGCGTCCATGAGCAGCGTGTCCCGTCCCGTCAGCAGCGGTGCGCGGGCGTGCCACACGGTGACGATGCTGCCGAGCTGATAATCCGGATTGAACACGGTATCAGCGGCCAGCGCCTCCGGCAGCCGCGCCAGCTCTGCACGCACCTGATCCGCCGCGTAGCCGACCGCCACCCACACGTCAGCCACGCCGCACTCGCGCAACAGGTGGAGATGGCGTTCCAGCAGGCTCCGCCCGCCGAAGCGCAGCAGGCATTTCGGAACGGCGCTGGACTGCGCATCCTGCGCCAGCCGCGTACCCCGGCCGGCTGCGAGTATCACCGCCTGCATGGCACTCACCGTCGGGCGCGCGCGCCCGGCCAACGTGCCCGCTCAGACACGGAACACGTACTGCTTGCCGGGGTCGCGTTCGCAGTCGGGCGGGTAGCTCGCGCGCTTGTCGGCGTAGTAGCGCGCGCGCTGATCCCCTTCCGACAGTCTGTTGTAGGTGACGTAGAGCACCCGTCGCGGCCGGTCGCTCAGGTTGGCGTCCGAGCGATGGGGCGTGAACGAATCGAAGAACGCCACGTCGCCGGGAGCGGTCTCGTAGGGCACAAAGTCCATGCTCGCGGTCACTTCGTCCGGCAGCGGCGCCCAGCTCGGGCCAAGCTGCCCCTCCCGGTGGCGCCCGGCCACCAGCTCCAGGCAGCCGTTGGCCCGGGTCGCGGCGTCGATGCTGATGAGCGCGGTAATGTACAGGCTGGCGTAACGGTCCCATCCGGCCTGGACATCCTGGTGGGGTGTGAAGCCACCGCCGCCCGGCAGCTTGAAGTTGATCTTGTCCTTAAATATGACCGCCGGCTCGCCGAATAACTGGGCCATCGCGTCCCTCAGTCCCGGGCCGGTGAGCAGACGGTCCAGGCCGGCGTGGTACGGGCAGTAGTTTTCGATCCGGTTAAGCAGCCGCCGCCCCGGCTCCACGCTGCTCTGCTCAAAATACATCATGTACTTGCCCGGCACCTCGGGATAGGTCGCAACCTCGTCGACCCAGGCCTTAATGCGCGCCATAGCGTCGCCTGGGTACAGGCCGCGAACGATCACGAAACCGTCGCGTTGAAACGATTTGATCTGGTCTTGGGACAAGGGCTGGTTCATGGTCATCCGTCGGTTCAATGCATCCGCATCGCGCATCAACTCGCCGCTCCGGTTCGGGCGCAATTGCGCAGCAGTTTCCAGTAGAAAAACACCGCAAACACCGGTGCGCCCACTGCCGCCACCGACAGGAGCTCCTCCGCCAGCCCGAACCAGATCAGGGTCGGCACGGCGAGTATTCCGTCGTCGGGATCGAAGCCAGCTGCTCCACCAAGCTCCGCCGCGCGTGCGCCCCGTAGCGCCTCCAGACGCAGCGTGAGAAAAAGAATCGCGGCAACGGCAAGGCCGGCCAGCACGCCCATCGGGATCGCCCGCCATTCCAGGGACCCGCCCGAGAGCCCGACGCCTAGCCCGATGAATACCAGCGTGTTGCACAGGCCGTCGGTCACCAGGTCGTACTTGTGGCCGAACACGCTCCTCTTTCCGGACTGGCGCGCCAGCTCGCCATCGGCCCGATCGAGCAGCATGGACAGCACGAACACCCCTGCCCCCCAGGCCAGCGCTGCCGGGCTGCCGACGGCTAATATGGCGCTGGCTCCGAGACCGGTGAGCAGGCGCAGGGTGGTCAGGTGATTCGGCGCCACCGGAGTGTGGACCAGCGGCCGCACGCCGACCCGCACCAGGCGGTGGATCCAGGTGTTGTGACTCACGACGCGGACTCGATGCGGGCTGTACCTGCCCGTCGCAAGGCCCTCGAGCGTGCCAGAGGATACCAGAAATCGGGGTGGGCGCCGGTCTTCTTGAGATCAGGTCGGTTCTGTTTGTGCCGCGTCTCGAGCAGCGACGTGGCATTCGATGTGGATATGGCTCGTTCTACCTTCAACTGTGTGCGGCCACGCTGGCCCCGGTCCTGTATTAGGGTTTTCCCTTAGATTCTACCAGAAACTCGAAGTGCGGCACCGATCAGTGCTGGCCCGGCGTCGCGTGAGGTTACACTAAAGCACGAATCGATCGTTCCAGGGGAGACTGCGGATGAGAAGCTTCACGCTGGCGCTGCTGGCGGGGGCCGACGATGCGCCCGTGGCCAAGGGGCTTACTTCGGGCGCAGGTCGGGAAAGAAGGCGACCAACTGCATCGCGAGTCCCATGTCCCCCGCGATCTTCAATCGCCCGCAGAGCAACGCCGACATGCCGCTCATCCCCTCTAGGATCGCGATGCAATCCTCCCCCGCCATCGACAGCGTGACGTTCGCCAGTGACACATGAGCGGGCAGATCATGTGCGGCTCCATTCAGCAAGAATGCGCTCCACGCGCTCGATGACCATCTGTGACGTGACGCCTTGCATGCAGGCATGATCGTGCGGACATTGGGACAACCGTCGGTAGTTGCATGGCGAACAGGGTAACTCCAATCGCACAATCGAATCGGGACGGCCATACGGCCCGATGCAGACCGGGTCAGTCGGACCGAAGATGCTCACGACCGGTCTGTTCAACGCCGCGGCCAGATGCATAGGTCCGGAATCGTTGGTGACGCAGATTGCTGCGCGCTGAATAAGCGCCGCAAGATGGGCCGGTGTCGTTTGTCCGGCAAGGTCACGGGCTCCCGGACAGGTTGACGCAACTTTCTGACACAACTGCTGCTCGCGCGGCGATCCAGCCAGTGCAACGGCATAGCCTTGATTCAGAAAATACCGGGCGACGTCCTTATAGCCATCCAGTCGCCAGTGCTTGGTTTCCCAGACTGTGCCCGGCATCAGTAGCGCCAACGGTTTGCCGAGAAGATCGTGTTGACCGAGCAATTGTTCGACGTCCGGCAAAGCATCAGGCGGCAAATAGATGCGAAAGTCAGGCGGCGAATCATCGAGGCCAAGTATCGGTCCGATCCACAAGTAGCGATCGGCGGCATGCACAGCCAGCGTCGGGATTGGAATGCGATGGGTGTAGGCAAGCCATGAGCCTTCACGCGAACCAGCCCAGCCTCGGTCCGGGACGTTTTTGTCACCGCCCCGCTCGTAACCGCTATCTTCGCGTCGCACAGGTCCACGAAAACCGATGCGTACAGACGCGCCGCTGGCCATGACGAACAGCGCCGAGCGAAGCTGGCCGTGCATATCAATCACGAGGTCATAATGCGCGCGACGGATTTGTCTCAGCAGGCGAAACAATCCGGTGGTGGCATCCCAACTGCGGCCAAAGTGCGCAAATTCGTGCCGGTCGAACAAAATAATGTTGGTTAAGGCGGGATGGCAGCGTATCAGCTCGGCGTTTTGCGGCGTAAGAAACCAATCGATCTGCGCCCTTGGGTAACGCGCGCGTAATTTGACGAGCAACGGGATGGTGTGGATCACGTCCCCCAAGGCTGAAGGTTTGATCAACAGAATCCGTTCGAACTCTATTGTGCGAAGCGGTGACGCCAATTCCAATCAGCTCCGGAATGCACCGGTAAGTTTTTTCGTCCAAGCGGAAAACCGGTGTCGCCTGGTTTCACGGTCCACCACGCTCTGGGTGGTGACCCAATTGAATTGAATCACGCGTCGGTCGCCGACGAACGGTTTATGGCCGTGATACGAATTGTCGCTGCGCAGGAACGCCAGTAGCGTTCCTTCGACTGGCGGCACTTCAACGATGACATCATCAAGGTTGTCGGAACGCAGTAGCCGCAGCCGACCGCCGGATTCCTCCCAAGCCGGATTCATGTAGATAAGCACCGTGATGATCTTGGTCTCAGTATCCGTGTGGATGCGGCCGTCCTTCGGACCGCAGCGGCCGCGGACTGTGATCATGGTCGGTCGTCCCGACAGATCAATGCCAAGCTTTTCTTCAAAGGCCGCGCGCATTTCGGGGCCGCGAAGCTCATTCAGGAATTCACCGAAGGAGGGGCCGTACTGATGCTCTCCGACAGGGAAGCTTCCCGGCTGTGTGATTTTCGGGTAGTCCGCGTTGATCGCGGCGCAGGTGTCGGTATTCATAAAGCCCGGGACGATCAAGTAATGAAACGGCTCTTTGATGAGCGGCGTATTCCGAAAACGCTGCAAATTAATGCTCACGATGCGAGTCTTTCGCCGTACGGCCTGTGGTTGGTTCCCAAGGTGTCGATCATCACTTAATTTCAGTCTAAGGAGTTTTTTTACTGGACGCAACGGCGATTTGTCTGGGAAACATACCGGCGCCGATGCGTGTATTTCTCAGCACCGTGGTACGCGGGGCGCGCTGCCCTGCGCTCAGGCGATGTCGGGAACCAGGTGGTAGGTGAGCGGCTGGCTGGCGTGCACCGGCCAAGCCTCGGGCCCCGTGGCGGACTTCGTTGCATCGCCCGCGGCGCCCATAGGCCCAGGTGCTCGAGGATGCGTCGGATGACTGCCGGATCCTCGATCAGCGCAATGACGCGCATCGGCTCCTTGCACTTGGTTCCTTAGTGGTCTGTCCCCATATATGCGATATATGCGATTAGGCCTCACTTCTCAGCCTATCTCGCGTCCCGATCGGAGGTTCCGATCTCCGCGGCGAGCGCCTTACGCTGGACGATGGCACTCAATCTTTGCCAGGTGATCACGGCGAACACCGGTCCACCAATCGATGCACCTATCAAGAGCGGCATGCTCAAGCCGATCCATACCGCCGGCGCAAATAGGTACAGCACGTCGTCGAAGTCGAAGCCAAGAACGCCGGCGTAGGCCTTGTCGCCAGTCGCCGCGATCTTCTCCAATCGCTCGGAAAGAACCGAAGCAATCGCGACCGTAGAACCCGCGATGACGCCGAGTGCGATCGAAGCATGCCCGAGAAAATTGTCGCGAAGGCCTATCCCTATCGCGACGAAGAATAGGGCGTTGATGGCGACGTCGCTGTAATAGTCGTAGAGATGCCCACCCGGGGAAGACATCCCACCGATGCGCGCGAGCTCGCCATCGGCCCGGTCAAGAAAACACGACCCCAACCATAGGAGACCACCCCATAAATCCCAGGCCGGATCGCCGATCATGAACGCGGTGCAGGACGCAATGCCGGTGACGACGCGCGCGGTCGTCAGATCGTTGGGCGTGACGCCCGTACCGATCAGGGGGCGAACGGCGACGCGAGCAAGACGGTGGGTCCACGACGTGAACGGCTCCGTGATACGAAGCATCAGGCGGCGTCCTGCTTGACCGGAGCGACGGCACTCGCAAGCCGGCGACCCTCGATCGCTTGCCAGACTAGCATCACCGGCGGGGCGGGCTGCCCTCCCGCCTTCCACAACCCGCGGGAAGGGCCAGAGTCCCTCTTGCCCCAAGCCCCGCGCACGGGGGTGCACCAGGCGCACGAAGGCAATGGGTCGCAACTAGCGTACATAGGGTCGGCTCTTTATTTTATATGTCGTAGTGAGAAACCCGGTTAGCTCAGATCACGATCTCGATAAAATGTTTATCTGACTGCCACCGCTAACTCGCGCTTGATCTCCGTTCCGACGCGCTCGGCTTCTTCCTGCTGCTGCAGCGCCCACATGTGCGCGTAGACGCCCTGATTTTCCAAAAGCTCGCGATGGGTGCCGCGCTCGATGATGCGACCGTGGTCCATCACCAGAATCTGGTCGGCATCGACGATGGTGGACAGCCGGTGGGCGATGGTAAGCGTGGTGCGGTTGGCGGCGATGCGCCTGAGTTCCGCCTGAATCGCTTTTTCCGATTTCGAATCGAGCGCTGAAGTCGCTTCATCAAAAATCAGTATTCGCGGATTTTTCAAGATCGCCCGGGCAATCGCCACACGCTGCTTCTCGCCGCCGGAAAGCTTCAAGCCACGCTCGCCCACCATGGAGTCGTAACCGTCCGGCAGCGTCACGATGAAGTCATGAATGTGCGCCGATTTCGCCGCCTCGATGACTTCTTCGCGGGAAGCAGTGGGGCAACCGTAATTGATGTTGTAAAAAATGGTGTCGTTGAACAGCACCGTGTCTTGCGGAACGATGCCAATCACCGCACGCAGGGATTTTTGCGTCACTTCGCGGATGTCCTGGCCGTTCACCGTGATGCGGCCTCGCCCGACATCGTAGAAGCGGAACAGCAGCCGCGCCAGAGTGGACTTGCCCGAGCCGCTGTGACCCACTACTGCAACCGTCTTCCCCGGCGCAATCTCGAAACTCACATCAAACAGGATCTGACGCTTCGGCTCATAATTGAAATTCACGCTGTCGAAACACACCGCCGCCTTCCCTGCCACAAGATCATGCGCGCCAGGCCGGTCCTGGATATCCAGGTTTTCTTCCAGCAGGTTGAACATTTTCTCCATATCGGCGAGCGAATGGCGGATCTCGCGGTACACAAAACCCAGGAAGTTGAGCGGCAGATACAGCTGCAGCATGAAGGCGTTCACCAGCACCAGGTCGCCCAATGTCATCGTGCCGCTGACCACGCCGTGCGCCGCCAGCACCATTAGGAGCGTCATGCCCACTGCGATGATGGCGGATTGCCCGGCGTTCAATCCTGCCAACGAAGTCTGGTTGAGCACCGCCGCTTTTTCCCACACCTGCAGGCCTTCGTCGTAGCGCCGTGCTTCCCATTCTTCGTTGCCGAAATATTTTACCGTCTCATAATTGAGCAGGCTGTCTATGGCGCGGGTGTTGGCCTTGGAGTCCGAGTCATTCATGGTGCGGCGGAACACCATGCGCCATTCCGTCACCATCAGGGTAAACACGATGTAAATGGCCAGCGTGACGAAAGTCACCACCGCAAACCACACGTCGTAATTGATGAGCAGGATTGCCGCCACCAGCGCGATTTCCACAAAGGTGGGCAAAATGTTGAACAGCATGAACTGCAGCAGGAAGGAAATGCCGCGGCTGCCGCGCTCGATGTCGCGCGACACCCCGCCGGTCTGCCGGTCCAGATGGAAGCGCAGGGAAAGCAAATGCAAATGGCTGAAGACTTTGAGTGCCACGCGGCGGATCGCACGTTGTGTCACCTTGGCGAACACCGCGTCACGCAGCTCGCCAAACAGCGTGGCGGAAAAGCGCAGCAAGCCATAACCTGCGAGCAGCGCGATGGGCAATGCCAGCAGCGCGTCTTTCAAACTCAACGAATCAACGATGCCTTTAAGCACCAACGGCACCGCGACATTGGCGACTTTGGCAAAGACCAGCAAGGTGAGGGCCAGCGCTACACGCCCCCTGAATTCCCATAGATAAGGGACCAGGGTCTTGATGGTATTCCAATCTTTGCGGTTCTTCGGCGGCTTGCCGAAATGGGTGATGCGCATGACTGTTGGCTTTCTAAAGTCTTAGAGTATCACCCTGTGCAGTGATTGGCGAGCCAGAAAAAAATGACGCAGCGGCATAACGCTACGGATTTCCTATGTAGGTCATAATCGCCTAATGGCGCGGCTTAAGGAACCTCTGATTGAGTCCATCGTGTGCGCGACGGTGTGCAATCCGGGCGCAGGGCGCGACGCGAGGAGTGTCGTTTGGTGGAGGCCAAACAAGCGACGAACAACAAAGCCATGTGCACGGATTGCCCCGTCCCTTTGGGTTGCGGCGACTGGGCAGACATCTGCGGTGTTGCTCGGGCTTGCGTTATGGCTTGATAGCGCTGCGCCCTCGCGCCTAGCATCTGGCCGCCCATCGTCCACAACGCGTCACGCGCGGGACTCAATCAGAGGTTCCTTGGTTCCTGTTCCCGCCCGTAACCAAACACGCCGGTGATGAAGCGCGCCACGCCATAGCAGATCCAGATCAGGATGCGCTGCGCGAGCGGCTGGTTTGTCCAGCGTTCGCGCACTACTTGGGCTGCGCCATGCGCGACCGCCTGCATCAGGCTTTGCCTGAGCTGCTGGGCAAAGCCGCGGTCTTCCACCATCACGTTCGCTTCCCGCCCCAGTAACATGCTGAAGGGATCGATGTTGGAGGAACCGACCGTTGCCCAATAGCCGTCCATCACCGCCACTTTGGCGTGCATGAAGCTCTTGTGGTACTCGTAAATCTCCACGCCGGCATCCAAAAAATAGCCATACAGCGCCCGCGAAGCGTAGTGCAGCAACACATATTCCACCCGCCCTTGCAGGAGCAGGATCACGCGCACACCACGCGCCGCAGCGTTCACCAGCGCGCGGCGGAAATTACGGCCGGGAAGAAAATAGGCGTTGGCGATGATGATTTCCTGTTTGGCGCCGGCAATCGCATTGAGATAGGCCTGTTCGATATCGCGGCGATGGCGCAAGTTGTCGCGGGTGACCAGCGCCGCGCGCTGTTCCCCGCAGGGCTGAACCGCCGCCGGCAGGCCCTTGGTGTGGCGCCATTCCCGTCGCAGATGCGTCCATGTGACTCGCGCCCACAGGTCTCTCGCCGCGGCATGAACCACCCGCAACAGTAGCCCCTCGATCTTTACCGCATAATCGAAGCGCGGCGGGACCTGCTTAGGCGTGTGCATGTCGTCAATGATGTTGATGCCGCCAACGAACGCAATCCTGTTGTCAATCATCACGAGTTTGCGGTGCATGCGCCGCAGCCGCTGGCGCCTGAATTGGAAGCTCAAGACCTCCGGCCGGAACAGCAGCACCTGAATATCCGCCCGGGTCATGTCGTCAATCATTTCCTGAGGCAGGGACTTTGAGCCGAAACCGTCCAGCAGCAGATGCACCGCGACTCCGCGCTGCGCCGCGCGCTTCAAAGCTTCGGCGATGCGCCTGCCGGTGTCATCGTTTTCAAAAATATACGCTTCGAGGAAAATCTCCGAAGCCGCATTATCGATTGCCTTTCCCAGCTCGGGAAAATACTCGGCTCCGTTATGCAGCAGCGTGACCCTGTTGCCCGCAAAAAAACGCATCATTGCACCACAAAATTAAGCTGGGAGATTTGCCGCGGAATAAACTAGGCTGCGCGCGCCGGCAGCGCATTAAACCCGCATCATGGTTGCGGAGAGAGCGGCATGGTCGGAAATTTTCGACCACGGCCGGCCACGATGCACATGCACGCGCTCGACGCGGAAGCCGCGCACGTAAATGCGGTCCAGCCGGAACACCGGCATCGCCGCCGGGTAGCTGCGCGCAGGCCTGCCGCGGATGAGTTCGAATACTTCGTGCAAGTGCAGCGAATCGGCGAAAATCCTGCCCGCCTTGCTGCGCCAATCGTTGAAATCGCCGGCGATGATGAGCGGCGCGTGCGCCGGCACCAGTATTTCGATATGCTCGCGCAACGCCAGCAACTGCTTTTCGCGCCAGCGCGAAAACAAGCCCAGATGCACGTTGATGCAATGCAGATGCTCATTCCACCCCGGCAGTTTCATCTCACAATGCAGCATGCCGCGGTTTTCCAGTGTATGCGCGGAAACATCCAAGTTGTCCCAGTGCACGATCGGGAAGCGGCTCAAAATGGCGTTGCCGTGGTGACCTTCGTCATACACTGAATTCTTGCCGTAGCTGAAATCGCTCCACACCGTATCGGCGAGGAATTCGTATTGGGGTTTTTGCGGCCAGTTGGCATAGCGCGCAGCATGGTGGTCGTGATAGCCCTGCACTTCCTGCAGGAACACCACGTCTGCGCGCATCGCGTGCAGCCGCTCGCGCAGCTCGTGCACCATCATGCGCCGGTTGAAATGCGAGAAGCCCTTGTGGATGTTGTAGGTTGCAACATGCAAAGTTTTGCTCATGATTGGGCGCAGCCCGTAGTCAGCCTGAGGAATGGTTGAACGCCGCGGCAACTCCCGCGCCGCGCGTAGAGCTTAATCGGAGGAGTCTAGCATGCGCTGCAAGGACAGCCGCGCCAGGTCGGCGTCGCGCTGCGGCACGCGGATTTGGTTCACTACCTTGCCCGCAACCAGATTTTCCAACGACCAGGCGAGATGCTGGGGATCGATGCGCGCCATGGTCGAACACATGCACACCGTGGGCGCCATGAACTGCACGATTTTGCCTTCCGGCTTGACTTCCTCCGCAAGGCGGCTTACGAGGTTCAGCTCCGTGCCCACCAGCCAGCGTGTGTTAGGCTTGCCCGCTTTTACGGTTTTAAGAATGGTTTCGGTGGAGCCCACGTAATCCGAGAGCTTACACACCTCGAAATTGCATTCGGGGTGTGAAATCACGATGCCGTCGGGGTGCTGATTGCGGAATTTGAGCACGTGCTGCGGCTGGAACATCTGGTGCACCGAGCAATGGCCTTTCCACAGCAGGATTTTTGCTTTCTGGATTTGCTCGGCAGTCAGCCCGCCCATCGGCTCGTCGGGATCCCATACCGGCATTTCATCGAGCGGAATGCCCATCTTGTAGCCGCTCCAGCGGCCCAAGTGTTGGTCAGGAAAGAACAGTGCCTTCTCGCGCTGCTTGAATGACCATTCGAGAATTTTTCCGGCGTTGCTGGAAGTGCAGACGATGCCGCCATGCTCGCCGCAGAATGCTTTCAAATCGGCGGCGGAGTTAATATATGTCACCGGTGAGACCGTTTGCTCGGGATCGAAAACTTCGGCAAGCTCGCGCCACACCCGCTCCACTTTGGCAAGGTTAGCCATGTCCGCCATCGAGCAGCCGGCGTTCATGTCAGGCAGAATCACGGTGCGCCTGGCTAAGGTGACGATATCCGCCACTTCAGCCATGAAGTGCACGCCGCAGAACACAATGTATTCAGCGGAAGTCTCCGCCGCCAAACGCGAGAGCTTGAGCGAATCGCCAGTGAGATCGGCGTGCTTGTAGACATCGGCGCGTTGATAGTGGTGGCCGAGTATCACCGCGCGCTTGCCCAAAGCAGCCTTCGCCGCGAGGATGCGTTCCTTGCAGGCTTCGTCCTGCATCCGGCTGAATCGGTCAAAAGCTATTGCACTGGATTGCATGGCAAAATCTCATAAAGTTCCACTGCTGACGCTGTGTTGATGCATCGCTAACATTACCATAATAAGACAAAAAATCCAGCCCAATGTTGCATCAATGCAGGATAAATCTTGGCAGTGCCAAAATCGCGTCGCGGTTGCTCCAGGAAAAGCATTTTTGCGCCGCTTCCTGATACGGCAACCAGGCAAAACCTAGATGCTCGCGCGGTGCAACCGCCACTGGAAGCGGCTTCGGTACCAGCAAACCAAAGACATGCTCGGTATTTTTCGTCACTCGCGGAGGATAGCGGTGCCGCCACTCAGGAAAAATTTTATATTGGTTCTCGACGTTCCAATCCGTCAGCGCATACTTCCGCGCATCCAGCCTGGTCTCTTCCAGTACTTCACGAATCGCGGTTTGCTCCAAAGTTTCACCCTCATTCAAACTGCCGGTCACGGATTGCCAGTAGTCGGGATGGTCGGCGCGTTCAAGTAACAGCACCTGTAGATCGGGGGTATGAACTATTACCAGGACTGAAACAGGTATCTTGTAAGTCTTCACGGAGTCCGCTTGTTGTCAATTAAGTCAATATACTCATCCGTATGGTACTCAATCGCTTCAGAAGCATAATTCAGATCCACATCATAAGCGGCATTGAAGAGAATATTGAGCGCAGCGAACATGTTGAATTCCAACCCCGATTCCTTCATCTGTTGTTTCACTTCGTCGAGTCCTAACGCTGAAGGTACTATTGTGTTACGGAATGGCTCAAACGCATTTAGCACTTTCCGCTTTTGCTCAGAGTCAGGGGAAACCGCTAGGAGATCGACAATGCTATTTAAGAGCGTTTCGACAATCTCGGTTTGCGGGAGAAAATTGAACGTCCTTCCACTACTGAATCGGCTCAAAGTAATCTTCCTCAATTATCCCCGTACCGATTAGACGTCTCATTTCACCTGGTGCTTTGACCAGGCATTTTTCGAGAACGTTACGCATTAAGTCCGCATCCTCAGGAAAATCTCCGCTGCCTGACCATTCATCGCTGATGCGCTCGGCGATAGCCCTTGCCCACATACGACGGTTTTCAAGACGCTGGAGCTTCATAATTATTAAATTACTCGATACTTTCCGCCACCTTTAAATTCAAGGTAATTCTGATCACGCAGCACTTGTAGCTGCTGGCGAATTTTGTCCTTAATAAAATTGTTTTTTGGATGCATTTTCTTTAGTCCCGCTTCGAATCGGTACATATCACTTAATGAAAACTCGGAGACCCCGATTTGCTCAATACAGCGCATCACGTCAAGGGCCCAGCCACGTGCTTCGATGTTTTTCGTTTTCTTGAGAAAAACGGTTTTTCCCCAGGTCTCTAGCACTTGCTTGTCCGGCACAAACTGTTTGTTCAGGACGTAATGGATCCTACCGATTTCTAGGATTTGATCAAGCAGTATGTTGCAACCTACCCAACCTGCTCGTCGAGCGGTGTCCTTAAGAGGTTTTCGCTTTTCAATAATTCTCGGCGCAAAGAAGTGACCCGGTACCACAAAAAAATTGAGGACCTCCAGGAGGCGTGGGTCGTAGGACAGAAAAAAGAAATTGGGATTGTTGCTCGATTGCAACCGGTCGAGCATCGTTGCGTACGCACCGTCCGTCACCTTGCGCGCGAAATTATTCTGCTTGCTCTTGAGCTCATACTGCTCGGAACAAACAGAGCAATAAAAATCAAGAACGGGTCTGTTGTTGCGTTCGCGTTCGATAGGATTTCCACACGAGGCACAAATGATATTACGGCGCGCCCAATCTTCGCTCATCACGCGAATTTTCTGCGCAGCGCTTGAATAACCGACCACCAGACTAGAGTCCAGCGATAAGGTCTTCATGTTTCCTTTGCGTCCTCTACGGTAAATCTAGTTTGCCGGCTTTACATCACGTAGCCGAATATGCAGTTCCCGCAATTGTTTTTCATCAACCGGGCTCGGCGCCTGGGTAAGCAGGCATTGCGCGCGCTGGGTTTTGGGGAAGGCAATCACGTCGCGGATGGATTCCGCGCCCGCCATCAGGGTAACAATGCGGTCGAGACCGAAGGCGATGCCGCCGTGCGGTGGCGCGCCGTATTGCAACGCGTCGAGCAGGAAACCAAATTTCTGCCGTGCTTCTTCTTCGTTGATGTTGAGTGCGCGGAAGACTTTGGATTGCACTTCCTCGTGGTGAATCCGCACCGAGCCGCCGCCGATTTCCCAGCCGTTCAATACCATGTCATAGGCTTTGGCGTGCGCCTTCGACGGATCGCTGTCGATGAACGCTTCGTGTCCGTCTTTTGGCGAAGTAAAGGGATGGTGCAGTGGATCCCAGCGCTTTTCTTCGTCGTTCCACTCAAACATCGGGAAATCCGTGACCCATAGCGGCTTCCAGTCTTGCTCGGCGTAGCCTTTTCCATGCCCGATTTTTTCGCGCAGCGCGCTGAGAGAGTCGTTCACAATTTTCGCCTTGTCCGCACTGAAGAAAATCAGATCGCCGTCCTGCGCCGCGCTGCGCTCGAGAACCGCCTTGATAACATTCTCGGACAGGAACTTGAGGATGGGCGACTGCAAACCTTGCGTGCCTCTCGCTTTTTCGTTGACCTTGATGTAGGCAAGTCCCTTCGCGCCGTAAATCGCGACAAACTCTGTATAGTCATCAATGTCCTTGCGCGTAAGCGCGCCACCGTTGGGTACACGCAGTGCGGCGATGCGCCCATCGGACAGCTCAGCGGCGGTACGGAAGACCTTGAACTCGACCGCTTTCATCAAATCGGTAAGCTCGGTAAGCTGCAGCGGCACACGCAGGTCGGGTTTGTCCGAGCCGTAACGCTGCATCGTTTCCTGGTATGTGAGGCGCGGGAAAGGCTTGGGCAGCTCCACCTGCATTACTTCCTTGAAGAGGTTGCGGATCAGCTCTTCCATCAGCCCTGTGATCTCGTCTTCGTTCAGGAACGAAGTTTCGATATCAATCTGCGTGAATTCCGGCTGGCGGTCGGCGCGCAAGTCCTCGTCGCGGAAGCATTTGGTGATCTGGTAATAGCGGTCGAACCCGGCTATCATCAAAAGCTGTTTGAACAACTGCGGCGACTGCGGCAGCGCGAAAAACTGCCCGGGATAAATGCGCGACGGCACCAGGTAATCGCGTGCGCCTTCCGGCGTGGATTTGGTGAGTATCGGAGTCTCAATATCCAGGAAACCGTGCGCGTCGAGGAATTTCCGCACCGCCATCGCGACTTTATAACGCAGCTTGAGGTTCGTCTGCATTTGCGGACGGCGCAAGTCAATCACGCGGTGAGTGAGCCGGGTGGTTTCGGAAAGATTTTCATCGTCGAGCTGGAACGGCGGTGTGAGCGAGGAATTGAGAATCTCGATCTCGTGCGCCAGCACTTCCACTTCGCCGCTGACCAAGTCCGGGTTCACCGTGCCTTCAGGGCGGTGACGCACCTTGCCGGTAACTTTCAAAACGAATTCGTTGCGGATTTTTTCCGCGATCTTGAACATCTCCGGCCGGTCGGGATCGCATACCACCTGCACCAGCCCTTCGCGGTCGCGCAAGTCGATGAAAATCACCCCCCCATGGTCGCGCCGCCGGTGCACCCAGCCGCACAGGGTCACGCTTTGCTGCAGATGCTTCCGGCTGACGAGGCCGCAATACTCAGTACGCATCATGATGAAGGGTCGGAAATTCCGGGATTGAAGTCGGACCAAAAGCCGTGCTTTTAGCCAGTATTTTTATGATTATGCGGCGCCGCGACTCCCATGGAGATGATGTATTTAAGCGCCTCATCCACGCTCAAGTCGAGCTCGATAACATCGGCCTTCGGTATCATCAGAAAAAAACCCGATGTGGGATTGGGCGTGGTTGGCACATAAACACTCACGTATTCGCCTTTAAGATAATTGGTGACATCACCGCCCGGCTGTCCGGTTTGAAAAGCGATGGTCCACGAGCCTTCGCGCGGATACTGCACCAGCAGCGCCTTGCGAAATGCTTGGCCCTGGCCGGAAAACAGCGTGTCGCTCACCTGTTTGACCCCGCTGTAAATCGTCTTCACTACCGGGATGTGTGAGAGCAGCCATTCCCAAAATTTCACCAGGCGCTGGCCGAGCATATTGGCAGTGAATAAGCCGGTAAGAAATACCACCAGCAGTGTGAGGATCACGCCCAAACCGGGAATGTGGTAACCGAACAGTGCTTCGGGACGCCATTCCGGCGGTAACAGGCGCAGGCTCTGATCCATGGTGCTGATCAAAATATCCAGCACCCACAGGGTGATGACCAGCGGTACCCAAATCAGCAGCCCGGTAATGAAGTATTTTCTCATTTACTGGCAGGCGGGGCAGCCGACGGTGCCGCTGGTTTGGCCCCTATGGATTCTTCAGCGGTTTTTTTCGCGTCCTCCGGCTTGGGCTTGGGCTTGGGCTTGGCCCCGTCCTTGAAATCGGTGGCGTACCAGCCCTTGCCTTTAAGTTGGAATCCGGCGGCGGAAACCAGTTTTTGCATGCTGGGCTTTCCGCATTCAGGGCAATTGGTCAGCGGGGCGTCGCTGATTTTCCGCAAAACCTCCTTCTGGAAGCCGCAGATAGCGCAGCGATATTCGTAAATCGGCATAAACATCCCCCAAATTCAAAAGACTGCATATTATATCTTAAAGCGCTTGCAATTAAGCGATGCATAAATGGGGGCGATTCAAGCAAACTCAAGGGCTTATTCCCCGATGTGCAGCAACAGCCCGCGCTTCCTCGCGGCGTGGAATGCAGCGAGGAAAATCACCACCCCTGCGGCGAGATAGATCAAGTTGAGCAACAGCGCGTTGAGCAGCAGATCGGTGCGGAACTGGTGCTCGATCATCACCGCGCGCATGCCTTCGAACACATGACTCGCCGGCAACGCCAGCGCGAGCGGCTGCAGCCAGCCCGGCAGCACGTTTATGGGATAATACACGCCGCTCACCGGCGCGGCGGCGAAAATCAGCGCCCACGCCAGGCTTTCCGCGCCCAAGCCCCAGCGCAGCACCAGCGCCGCGACCATCAGGCCGATCGCCCAACCCATCATCATGAGATTGACGAAGAACGCGATAAGCGGCAGACCCATGCTGAAAATCGAATAATGGTAAAACGGGATTGCCAGGAGCGCAGCGCCGCCCACGCCGATTAAAGTGCGCAGCAGGCTGATGACCAGTTTCGAGCACACCAGCTCGTAAGGGCGCAGCGGGCTCACAAACAAATGGCCGAGGTTGCGCGAATACATCTCTTCAAAAAAAGTGAGCGAGACGCCCAATTGGCTTCTGAACAGGATGTCCCAAAGCAAAACCGAAGCAATCAAAAGCCCGGGAGCCTGCGCCACCCAGGAGCTGTTGGTGGTGAGGAACTTCGCGATAAATCCCCACAGGATCATCTGCACCGATGGGTAATAAGCAAGTTCCAGAATGCGCGGCCAGGATTTGCGCATGAGATACACATGGCGCAGCACCATCGCGCCGATGCGCCGCGGGGAAAATACCACCGCGCTCATGACGTGCCCCTCGTTGCCGGCTCGTCTGCGCGCCGGCGCGCGATATCCAGGAACACTTCTTCCAGGTTGCTGCGGCCATAGCGCGTAAGCAGCGCTTGCGGCGTGCCCTGGTCAACGATTTTTCCTTCGCGCATCATGATCACATCAGTGCACATGCGCTCCACCTCCAGCATATTGTGCGAAGCGACCAAAAGCGTCGCGCCGCTGTGCTTCTGATAATTTATGAGCAAGCCGCGCATGCGGTCGCCCATATCGGGATCAAGCGAAGCGGTGGGCTCATCGAGCAGCAGCACTACCGGCTCATTGAGCAGCGACTTGGCAAGCGCAACCCGCGTCCTTTGCCCTGCGGACAGCGTGCCATAGGGCCGGTGCATGAAAGCGCCGATTTGCAATTCTTCCGAGAGTTCTTCAAGACGCGGCCTGACATTTTTCAACCCGTATAAGCGCGCATACACAGTCAGGTTTTCCGCGACGGTAAGGCGCTTGGGTAAATCCACGTAGGGGGAAGTGAAATTCATGCGCGGCAGCACGCGGTAACGATGCCGCAAGATATCCTCGCCCAGAACAGTCACGCGCCCCGCAGTTGGCAGCAGTAAGCCCAGCAATACCGAAAGCGTGGTGGTCTTACCCGCGCCGTTGCCGCCCAAGAGCGCGCAAGTGGTGCCCTGGCGCACGCTGAAGCTCACCGAATCCACAGCCAGTACCTTGCCGAAACGCTTGGTCAGGCCCCCAACTGATATTGCGTAATCGCTCATTTGTGTTTGGCTGAGACGGCGGTTTTTTCCACTATTTAGCCGTTGCGCACGTGATTATTGTTCAGATAGGTTCTATACAAAACGCGGGGATTATGCTAGTTTGTCGCTGCCTGAAATTCGGGCATTTTTTATAAATCCGGCTCAAATCTGAATTACCCCATAAAAACTGCAGGCAAAAGCTAATTTTAACTTAAATCATCATGGAGAATTGACCATGACAGCAGTTACGAAACTTACGGGAATCGCTCTGGCCTGCGCCGCGGCTGGAATGTTTGTAACAGCCGGCATCGGCAATGCCGTTGCAGCCGAAGGTAAGGTTCGCTGTGAAGGCGTGAACGCATGCAAAGGCAAGAGCGACTGCAAGTCCGCCAAGAACGCTTGCAGCCCAGGCCAAAACGCTTGTAAAGGCCAAGGCTATGTGGTGATGAGCGAAAAAGACTGCAAGGCTGCAAAAGCCAAGGCTAAGCCTACAGGCTACTAATCAGCAACCCAAACACTTTGTCTGCTCGACGAGCCCGCAGGGTGTCATGTTCCATAGCTTCTGTTATTCTTTTCTTATGCTCCACTCTACCAAATCCCGCAAACCCGATTATTTAGGCTTTGGTCTGGGGTTGAGGATTCCTCACTACGACGAGATTCTTGCAACCCGTCCCAGAGTGGATTGGTTTGAGGTTTTGTCTGAGAACTATTTGGTCCCAGGAGGGAAACCTCTCCATTACCTGGAGCGCATTCGCGCAAATTATCCTGTGGTCATGCACGGTGTGTCGCTCTCGATTGGCGGGTCTGACCCTTTAAACCTGGATTATCTAAAACAACTCAAGGCTTTGGCAGACAGAATCGAGCCTAAATGGATCTCCGACCACTTATGCTGGACCGGAGTAGGCGGACTAAACCTGCATGACCTGATGCCGCTTCCCTATACCGAGGAAGCGGTGAAGCATGTGGTCTCAAGAGTCAACCAAGTCCAGGATTTCCTGGGGCGCAGAATCCTCTTGGAGAACGTCTCAAGCTATGTCACCTATAAGCAGTCCCAACTCACCGAGTGGGAGTTCCTGACCCATATTGCAGAGCAGGCCGACTGCTTAATCCTGCTCGACATCAACAACATTTATGTCAGCAGCTTCAACCACGGCTTTGAGTGTCAGAACTATCTCAACGGCATCCCCATCGAGAGAGTGCAGCAGTTTCACTTGGCGGGCCACCAAAACTGCGGAAATTACATCGTGGACACCCATGATCATCCGATAATCAACCCGGTGTGGGCGCTCTATGAGAAAGCCCTGAAACGTTTTGGCCCCGTCTCCACCATGATAGAGCGGGACGACAACATCCCGCCCCTCAAAGAGCTCCTCGCCGAACTTAATCACGCCAGAACAATTGCTGGGCTGATATTGGCCAAAGCAAAAGCTGCATGAAAGTGCTTTCGGATTTGCAGAAAGAATTCCAGGACTACGTGTTCAAGCGTGACCGGCACATGGAGCGCGAAGTCGTGGGCACCCGGCGCGCCAGCTCCAAAACGCGGCTTGGCATTTATTCCAGCGCCTACCGCCTGCGGCTCCTGGAAGCGCTGGACACCGATTACCCCGCCTTGCGCGCGCTGGCGGGCGATGAGCATTTCGAGAAACTGGGCTATGCCTATATCGAAAGCCACCCTTCCCCCTATTACAACATGCGCTGGTACGGCGGCGAACTCGCGCAATTCCTGAAAACCACTCCGCCCTACAACGAGCATCCGGTGTTAAGCGAAATGGCCGCTTTCGAGTGGATTATGGCGCTCGCCTTTGACGCCCCTAACGATCCGGTAGTAACAGTGGACGACATGGCCAAAGTTCCAGCGGAGGCCTGGCCAGATCTGGTGTTCATGCCCCACGCTTCACTGCAGCGCTTGAACCTGGAATGGAACGTGCCGGTGTTCTGGAAAGCGGTGGATAAAAAAGAACAGCCTGAACTCCCGCTGAAAAACGAGTTTCCGGTAGGTTGGGTACTGTGGCGCCGCGAGCTTAATATTTACTTCCGCTCGATGAGTGTCGAAGAAGCGTGGGCGACAGATGCGATGAGAAGCGGCAATACTTTTGCAGAAATCTGCAGCGGGCTTTGCGAATGGATAGATGAACTTCAGGTCGCGCAGCATGCAGCGGGTCTGCTCAAAGGCTGGATAGCCGAAGGGATGATTAAGGAAGTCGTGGTTCCTCGCTGAATCCCGTACCGCGTCCGGTGCAGTGCTCAGAACGGAATATCGTCCTCCAGATCTTCTATGCCGCCACTGCCCTTGCCCTCAGATTTGGAGGCGGCATGCTCTTTTGCCGGTGCTTCCTGGCTCATGGCCTCAGAACCGCCAGCGCGGCTTCCCAGCATCTGCATGCGGTCCGCGACAATTTCGGTGGTGTAGCGTTCTTTTCCCTCCTTGTCCTGCCACTTGCGCGTGCGCAGCGAGCCTTCAACATACACCTGGCTGCCTTTTTTCAGATACTCCCCGGCGATTTCAGCGAGCTTGCCGAAGAAGGCCACACGGTGCCACTCGGTGCGCTCCTGTTTCTCCCCGCTTTTGTCCTTCCAGGTGCCAGTGGTGGCGACGCTGATATTGGCAACAGCCCCGCCGTCAGGCATGTAGCGCACCTCCGGGTCGCGCCCGAGGTTGCCGATGATAATCACCTTGTTTACTGAAGCCATATGGAACCTCTGATTAAGTCCATTTATATCTCCCCCGCTATTAACCGAATTACATTCTGTTCGTCAAAACCGTTGCTGTCCACTTTGAGATACGCCACGCCTTCGGCGGCGAGCACCAGCGCTTCTTGCACTCCCGCAACCGAAGCGAGCTGCCGCGACAATCCGCTGGCGCGGCGGTTGTCCATCGCCGGAATCGGATAGATCTTGGTTTCCATGGCAACCGGCATTTTCATGGTAAACGCCAGTATGAGCCAAATGGCCAGCAGCATAACGCCGAAAGCGAACACCGCTATTGTGCCGTGATGCTGCGACAGATACCCGCTCGCCACGGCGCCGACAAAAGCGCCGAAAAACTGCACGCTGCTGTACACGCCTATCGCGGTGCCCTTGGCACCGGGCGGCGCAATTTTTGAAATGAGTGAAGGCAGCGACGCTTCAAGTATATT
Source organism: Burkholderiales bacterium (assembly GCA_036522275.1). Taxonomy (GTDB): domain Bacteria; phylum Pseudomonadota; class Gammaproteobacteria; order Burkholderiales; family JAHFRG01; genus JAHFRG01. The sequence goes on from DATDGC010000073.1 coordinate 66,182, forward strand.
GAAAGCGGTAAAGAAAGCGAGCAATGCAACAAAGATTTCCCACAGGCTGCCAAGCAGCCACGGCAGCAATAACTGCGTGGCGAGCATCAGCGCCACCGCCGCGCAAAACACCTGTTTGAGCCTGGCTTTCTTTTCCGCAAACAAAATGGCCGGCAGCAATAACAAGAAAGAACCCAGCATCACCGGCAGATACATGAGCCAGTGGCGGTCAACGCCAAGCCCTGCCTTGAGCAAGGCAAACGGCACCACCATAAACAAGGCCATCAGCACCGCGTGCAGCGCGAAGATGCCGTAATTCAAGCGCAGCAGCTGGCCATCGCGCAATACCGCGAGCAGTCTGACACTCTGACCATCGCCCCCTGAAGAAAAACTGTGTTGCGGATCGGGAATCACCGCGTAGACCACGGCAATCGCCAAAATCGCCAGCACGCCGGTCATGACAAAAATACCCGGCACGCCGATGATCTGATTAAGCAACGGCGCAGCAACCAATGAAAGCGCGAAGGTGAGTCCGATGGTCGAGCCAATCAGCGCCATCGCCTTGGTGCGGTGTTCCTCGCGGGTCAAATCGGCGGTCATGGCGATCACCGCGGCGGAAATCGCGCCCGACCCTTGCAGCACGCGCCCGACAATAATCATGTAAATGTCTTGCGCCCATGCCGCGACAAAACTGCCGATGGCAAACAGAACCAAGCCCGCGTATATTGTCGGCTTGCGCCCAATGCGATCGGAGAGCCAGCCGAACGGTATTTGCAGAATCGCCTGGGTGAGCCCGTATGCGCCAAGCGCAATTCCCACCAGGGTATGGCTGGCGCCGCCCGGCAGATGCTCGGCATAAATCGCAAACACCGGAAGAATCACGAACATCCCCAGCATGCGCAGGCCGAATATGCCGGCGAGTCCCAGGCTGGCACGCAGTTCCAGCGGGGTCATCCTGTCGGAGAAAGTCATAGGGGGTTGGGAAAAAATCGAAAACTGGGGTATATTAACAGGTTGACCACCGCTAATGGAACCTCTGATTTAGTCCTCCACATTTGCGTTGCTGGTAAAATGCGGATGGATGCAAGGCGCGCGACGAAGGTCGTAGCCGGGACTACGAAGCCGAGGAGCGCAACGCCGCAGA
>DATDGC010000074.1:0-24646 GCA_036522275.1 Burkholderiales bacterium
GAGATCGAGCAGGCCGTGCGCACCTACGTTCCCTTCTACAACGATACTCGGCTACACTCTTCGCTGAACTACGTGCCGCCAGCGACGTATGAACGGCTGGCCAGACCCGGTGTCAACTAAACCGGGGGAAGATTCCGCGCCATAAAGCGGCGCGCCCCTCAAGCGTAGCGTTAGGTGGGCCTGGCAACCGTCGGGCGATGTCACGCTCAGGAAGAATTCTCATGGCTAATCTTGCGCGTTGGTCCTGTGGCTGAGAACGTCTCGGGAATAGGCGCGCGCGGATACCAGGTATTTCGCCGCGGTAAAGATGTTACGGTAACCTGGAGGTGAACGAAATGAAGGCAATGGACAAATCGTGGGTTCTCATCACGGGCGCATCGAGTGGCTTCGGCGAGGAGTTCGCCCGCCAATATGCCGAGCAGGGCCATTCTCTGGTCCTGGTGGCGCGCCGGCTGGATCGGCTTCAAACACTCGCCGAGGCACTACGCCAGCAGTACCGCATTGATGTCGTCGTGGAGCAGGTCGATCTTTCAGCTATTGCGGCAGTCATCCAACTGCATCAGCGGCTCCGCGAGCGAGGTATTGCGATCGACATCCTGGTCAACAACGCCGGCCACGGACTGCAAGGCCCGTTCCTGGATCGCCGGCTGGACGCGGCGCTGGCGATGCTGGAGCTGGATGTTGCGAGCCTGACTGCGGTCACCCACGTCTTTGCGCAAGACATGCGGACGCGAGGACGCGGGAAGATCCTGCTGGTCGCCAGTCTGCTGGCCTACCAGGGCGTGCAGAACTTCGCCGTCTATGCGGCCGCCAAGGCCTACGTATTGCGCCTGGGTGAAGCCCTTCATCGCGAACTCAAGCGCGATGGCGTCACTGTTACGGTGCTTTGCCCGGGCATGTCGGACACCGGATTCGCCACAGCGGCGCAACAGAAGATCACGCCGGCGTTGAAGCTATTGATGATGCAGCCGGCACCCGTGGTGCGCGCCGGTATCCGCGCGTTGCAGGCCGGACGCATCAGCGTCGTGCCAGGCTGGGCCAACAAGGCCGCCGTGATCTTTATCTGGGCAACGCCACGCTGGCTGCACCAGGCCATTTTCTCTCGCATCATGAACGCATGAGCCGGCAAGCTATCAAGGCACTCGGGGAAGAGGCAGTCGCAGTGCGCAACCGGGGCCGCCTAACAATGTGGGTTGGAGCTGACGAAGCCTGCGCAAGCGATGGAGCTTCGCAGCTCAAGCCAGTGTTAGGCGTCGCAACACCAGCACGTTCGAGCCATGAAGCCTCGCATCACGCTCATTACCCTCGCCGTCGATGACCTCGAACGTGCGGTCGCGTTCTACCGAGACGGGCTCGGCCTGGCAACCAAGGGAATCGTCGGTGCCGAGTTCGAGAACGGCGCTGTCGCCTTCTTCAATCTCGAGTCGGGTCTGAAGTTGGCGTTGTGGCCACGTAAGAGTCTTGCCGCCGACAGTGGCCTTCCTCTACAGGCAGCCAGCAGCACGGAGTTCTCTCTCGCGCACAACGTCGCATCGCAGCAAGAAGTCGATGCCATCATGCAGCAAGCCGAGCGAGCTGGCGCCAGGATCGTCAAGCCTGCGCAGAGAACGTTCTACGGTGGGTACGCGGGTTACTTCCAAGATCCGGACGGTCACGTGTGGGAAGTTGCATTCAACCCGGACTTCGCGTCCCTGGGCTGAGGAACACTCACGCAATGAGCCGCACCGCGGAAGCGACGTCTAACCCTTCGCTGCAACCGAAGTGCTACGGCGGGCTTCGCCCGCCTCTGCACTCGGGTGAGCTCAAACGTTAGACTGTAAAAAATTAATCCCCCTCAGCCCTCCACACACTAGCTGCGCAGGTAGTGCTCGTGGTTGCCGCCGTGGTCAAGCTGGCGCACCCAGTTAAAACTCAAGCGGATCCACATCTAAAGCCCAGCGCACTTTTTTGCTTGAGACCTCCATGAGTGCGCCGTGCCAGTCTTTCAAAAACATCTGAAGTTTTTTGCGCGAGGCGCATTGCACCAGCAATTGCCCGCGTTCACGGCCGGCAAGCCGCGGCATATGCGCCGGAACTGGATCATAAATCGTCACTTCATGACTGATGCGTGAAGCCAGCCTGGCGGCGTCGGAAAGATAACTCATCACCGTGCTGGAACGCGTCGCTTCGGCGCGTAGCAGTGCCTGATGCATGAAAGGTGGTAACCCGGCTTGTCTGCGCTCGGCAAGCAGGGTTTTCGCGAAAGCGTCGTAATCGTGCCGCCTTAGGGCTTCAAACAAAGGGTGGTCGGGGAATTGCGTCTGGATCAGCACTTCGCCGGGGATTTGCGCGCGCCCTGCGCGCCCTGCGACCTGCATGAGCTGCGCAAACAGCCGCTCCGAGGCGCGGAAGTCGGTGCTGTACAAGGAACTGTCCGGGTTCAAAATCCCAACCAGGGAAAGATTGGGGAAATCGTGGCCTTTGGCCAGGATTTGCGTACCCACCAGAATATCCACTTGCTGTTCCTGGATGCTTTTGAGCATTCCCGGCCACATCGCCTTGCGCCGCGTGCTGTCGCGGTCTATGCGCAGGATGCGGGCGCTTGGGAACAAAGCTGACAAAGCGCTTTCCACCCGCTGCGTGCCATGCCCCAGCGGAATGAGGTCCACATTGCCGCAGCTCGGGCAGGCAGCGGGCACGCGTTCCTCGTGCCCGCAATGGTGGCAGCGCAGCTTTTTTTCACGCAAATGCAGCACCAGGCGGCTCGAGCAGCGCGAGCAGCCGGAAATCCACGCGCACGCGCTGCACATGAGTACCGGAGCGTAACCCCTGCGGTTGATGAAAATCAGGCTTTGTTCGCCCCGTTGCAGTCTTTCCTTGAGCGCATCAATTAAAGGCTCGGACAAGCCTTCATTCAGCTTGGCGCGGCGGATATCAATACAGCGCAGGGAAGGAAGCGCAGCATTCCCCACTGCGCGCTGAGTAAGAGTTGCCATGCGGTAGCGGCCGGACAGCGCGTGATAGTAACTTTCCAAAGCAGGTGTTGCCGAACCCAGAATTACCGGCACATCGGCTTGCTTGGCGCGGAAGATCGCTATATCCCGCGCCGAGTAGCGTAAACCTTCCTGTTGCTTGAAAGAGGCATCATGTTCCTCATCCACGATGATGAGCCCGAGTCTGGGAATAGGCGTAAACACCGCAAGCCGCGTGCCGAGTATTACCTGCGCCTCGCCGGATTGCGCAAGCAGCCAGTTCTCCAGCCGTTCGCCATCGTTCAATCCGCTGTGCAGGCACACTACGCGATATTGTGGAAAACGCCCCCGCAGCATTGCCTCAAGCTGCGGCGAAAGATTGATTTCCGGGACCAGCAGCAAAGCCTGTTTTCCCAACTCTATTACTTGCGAGATCAGACTCGTATAAAGTTCGGTTTTGCCGCTGCCAGTGACGCCGAAGAACAGCCAGCTGGCAAATTCACCCAAGCGGATTGGGCGTAAGGCATGAGCCTGTTCTGCATTGAGTTTTGGGGCTGATGTTGCCGGCGGTTTGGTTGCTGCCGGAAGTGTGGTTTCCTGCACCCAACCCAATGCCATAAGTTCGTTTAGCACTTTATGCGTGTTTGCAGAAATTTTGCGCATTTCGTGTTTGCTCAGAGCCTCCGCTGTTTTAAGTCGCTCAAGCAGTTTGCGCTTTACCACCGCTTTTGCCGAAAGACTGGAGAGACCAAGCTTGCGACCCGCCTCAGTAAGACCAAACCAACAATTGGATTTTCTGGCGACGGGTTGGTTACGGCGTAGCCGGGCCGGCAACGTGTTCATGACGACCTGCCCTAGAGGATGGTGGTAGTAATCGCTGCAAAACCTGAACAGGCTCATCGTTTGCGGGGAGAGCGCAGGAATATCCTGAAACAGGAAAGAGATTGGTTTGATGCGCTGCGGAGAAATGCTGGTTTGGCTGGTTATTTCCATCACCAAGCCCACCATTTGTTTTTTTCCGAAGGGCACCAACACGCGCATGCCGATGTGCTCGCGAGTTAAACCAGGCGAGGCATAATCGAATAGACATGCAACTGGTACATCGAGTGCGACGCGTGCAATAGTCATGCAGAGCCAAAAAAACGAAGTGCAGATTTAGCCGGAATTTCTAGCAGAGAATTCTACCTAGTCGGAATAATGCATTTACGCAAAAAATATTTTTTTATGCACAAATTCGGTGGATAACTTTGTGAATAAAAATTTGAATCGGCAGTTAACTCCGCTTCAGGCAAGGGTTTTGTTGTTTTGCTCAAAATTTAGGCTACACAAAACGATTAGAAATCATCAAGTTGCAGATATTGCGCAAAGACCTTGTGAGGCTAGGAATTGCGCTCGTAGCAGGCTGTGCCTATGTGCATAAGTTAGAACCGTGAAAGCGCGGCCAATTTTTATAAAATCCTTTTTAGCCTTTGTTTTAGTGGCGGTTTCTGCTCAAGTCGTGCACTGCATCCACCATTGCGGCGACATGTTCGGGAGGTGTGATTTGCATCACTCCATGGCCGAGATTGAAAACATGACCGTTACCTGCGCCGAAGCTCTGCAGGATTTTTTCCACTTCCTTGACGATGATGTCGGGGGAAGAGAGCAGCACTGCGGGATCGAGATTCCCTTGCAGCGCGACTTTGTGGCCCACGCGTTTGCGGGCGAGCCCGATGTCGGTGCGCCAGTCCAAACCGATGGCATCGCAACCGGTGGCGGCAATACTTTCCAGGGAATCTCCTCCGCCTTTGGTGAAAACAATGTTGGGTATTCGGGAGCCTGCGTGTTCTCGCATCAAGCTGCTCAATATTTGCTCGATATAGCGCAGCGAGAACTCGTGGTATGCGGCGCTCGAAAGAATGCCACCCCAGGTGTCGAAAATCATCACCACTTGCACACCGGATTCGATTTGCGCGTTGAGGTAAGCGATCACTGCGCGAGCATTGGTTGCCAGTACCCGGTGCAAGAGATCGGGACGGCGGTAGAGAATGGTTTTGACGTGGATAAAGTCAGCGCTTGCTGCGCCTTCAATCATGTAGCAGGCGAGGGTGAACGGGCTGCCCGAAAAGCCGATGAGCGGCAGCGCATGATCCAGCGCCTTGCTGATTTGGCTCACTGCATCCATGACATAACGCAGATGCGAGGCGGGATCCGGCACCTGCAGTTTTTCTATATCCCGCTCATCGCGCAGTGGTTTGGCGAATTTCGGCCCTTGATTTTCCGCGAAATAAAGTCCAAGCCCCATGGCATCAGGTATGGTGAGAATGTCGGAAAATAGTATGGCTGCGTCTAATTTGAAGCGCGCTAGCGGTTGCAACGTGACTTCGGTAGCAAGGTCGGGATTCCTGCATAAGGCTAGAAAATCTCCGGCGCGTGCGCGGGTTTGGTTGTATTCGGGAAGATAGCGCCCAGCCTGGCGCATCAGCCACACCGGCGTGTAGGGGGTGGGTTGGCGCAGCAATGCGCGCAGCAAGGTGTCGTTTTTAAGATTTGGCATAGTAATTTAACCGCAGAGGACGCGGAGAGCGCGGAGGAAAAGCAAAATCAAATAGACAAGATTTACAGGATTATGAAGGATTAACAAGTTTAAATCCTGTGAATTAAGTTTTTACTCTGCGTCCTCAGCGTCCTCCGCGGTGAATGTTTATTAACGGGGGAGGTCGGAATTGCCCATCAGGTACTCGTCTACCGCCCGCGCTGCCTGGCGGCCTTCGCGTATCACCCATACCACCAGCGATTGCCCGCGGCGCATATCGCCCGCAGCAAACACCTTGGGAATTGAAGTCTGGTAACGGTCGGTATCGGCTTTGACATTCCCGCGCGCATCAAACTCCACCCCTAGTTCCTTGAGCATGCCCTCGTGCACGGGATGAAGATAACCCATCGCGAGCAACACAAGGTCGGCCTTGATTTCGAATTCAGTGCCGCTTATTTCCTGCATCCTGCCGTCTTTCCACTCCAGCCGCACAGCGTGCAAGGTCGTGACATGACCGCCCTTGCCGGAGAAGCGCTGAGTGGCAATGCTGAAGTCGCGATAGCAGCCTTCTTCGTGGGATGAAGAGGTGCGTAACTTCATCGGCCAGTAAGGCCAGGTCAATGGCTTGTTTTCCTCCAGTGGAGGCTGGGGCAGGAGCTCGAAATTGGTCACCGTGATCGCTTCCTGCCGGATAGACGTGCCGATGCAGTCGGAACCGGTATCGCCTCCGCCGATCACCACCACATGCTTGCCTTTGGCGGTAAGCTGGTTGGCAATCTTGTGTCCGGCGTTCACCTTGTTCTGCTGCGGCAGGAATTCCATTGCAAAGTGGATGCCCAGCAATTCCCGTCCCGGCACCGGCAGCTCGCGCGGATGTTCCGAGCCCCCCGTCAGCACCACTGCGTCGAATTCGTCGAGCAACTTCTTTGCAGGCACGTTGACGCCGATGTGCTGATTCACCCGGAACTCCACGCCTTCAGCGCGCATTTGCTCCATGCGCCGGTCAATATGGTGTTTTTCCATCTTGAAGTCAGGGATGCCGTAGCGCAAAAGCCCGCCGATGCGGTCGTTTTTTTCGAACAGCACCACATCATGGCCGGCGCGCGCCAGTTGCTGTGAGCAAGCCAGTCCGGCGGGCCCGGAGCCGACCACCGCTACCCGCTTGCCGGTTTTGCGCGCGGGAATCTGCGGCACCACCCAACCCATTTCCCAGCCCTTGTCGATGATAGCGTGCTCGATGGATTTGATGGTGACCGGATCGTCGTTGATATTGAGCGTGCACGCCGCTTCGCAAGGCGCAGGGCAGATGCGACCGGTGAATTCCGGGAAGTTGTTGGTGGAATGGAGTACCTCTAGCGCTTCGCGCCAGTTCTGGTGGTAAACCAGATCGTTCCAGTCAGGAATAATGTTGTTGATGGGACAGCCTGTCTGGCAGAAAGGGATGCCGCAGTCCATGCAGCGCGCCCCCTGCTTCGCCATCTCGGCATCAGGCAGATGCAGGTAGAACTCGCGGGAGTTGTGCACCCGTTCCTCCACCGGGAGGGCGGGCGGATCGTGCCGCGCGATCTCCATGAATCCGGTGGTTTTACCCATGCTGCGCGATTCCAGCCTTGGGTTGTGCTCCTTCCTGAGCTTCGGCCATTTCCTTCAGGGCGCGCCGATACTCGGTCGGCATCACCTTGACGAACTTGGGCAGGTATTTCTCCCAGTGGTCGAGAATTTCCTTCGCCCGCTGGCTACCGGTGTAATGCAGATGCTTCTGAATCAGAACACGAAGCAGCCGCTCGTCCGACTGTCCCAGTTGTTTTACATTGACGCGGCCATGGCTCTCCAGATCGCCGCCGCCGAGTTCTTCCATGGCTTTCGCTTCCTCGGGCACGGCTTCCAGTTCCACCATCGCCAAATTACAGCGGCGTCCGAAGTCGCCTTCTTCATCTAGCGCGTAGGCCACTCCGCCGCTCATGCCCGCGGCGAAATTGCGGCCGGTGTAACCTAACACCACGATGGTGCCGCCGGTCATGTATTCGCAGCCGTGGTCGCCCACGCCTTCCACCACGGCAATGGCGCCGGAGTTGCGCACCGCGAAGCGCTCACCTGCGACACCGCGGAAATAGCATTCTCCGGAAATCGCGCCGTACAGCACCACGTTGCCGACGATGATGTTATTCTCCGGCACAATGGGGCAGTCGGCGGGAGGATAAATCACCATGCGCCCCCCTGACAGTCCTTTGCCTACGTAGTCATTGCCCTCGCCTTCCAGTTCCAAGGTCACGCCATGGGCGAGGAATGCGCCGAAGCTCTGGCCAGCTGTGCCTTTAAGCTTGATGTAAATCGTGTCGTCCGGCAGGCCTTCATAGCCATAGCGTTTAGCCACTTCTCCGGACAGCATTGCGCCGACTACGCGGTTAGTGTTGCGGATAGGGCTATCAATCGCCACCGGTCGCCGGTGCTCGAGGGCAGGCTTGGCTTCCGCGATGAGTTTATGGTCGAGCGCTTTTTCCAAGCCGTGATTTTGTTGTTCGCAATGGTATCTCGCCACGTCCGCCGGCACGTCGGGTCGGTAGAAGATTTTTGAGAAATCCAAACCCTTGGCTTTCCAGTGGTCCACCGCCTTCTTTGTATCCAGCATGTCTGCGCGGCCGATCATCTCGTTGAAGGTGCGGAAGCCCATCTTCGCCATGTACTCGCGCACTTCCTCGGCCACGAAAAAGAAATAATTCACCACATGCTCCGGTTGGCCAGTGAATTTCTTGCGCAGTTCCGGATCCTGAGTGGCAACGCCCACCGGGCAGGTGTTGAGATGACATTTGCGCATCATGATGCAGCCTTCCACCACCAAGGGCGCTGTGGAAAAGCCGAACTCATCCGCTCCGAGCAATGCGCCTACCACGACGTCGCGGCCGGTCTTCATCTGGCCGTCAGCCTGCACCGTGATGCGCCCGCGCAGGCGGTTGAGCACCAGCGTTTGCTGCGTTTCGGCCACTCCCAATTCCCAAGGCGTACCGGCGTGCTTGATTGAACTCCAGGGGGAAGCGCCGGTGCCGCCGTCGTGGCCGGCGATGGTCACGTAGTCGGACTTGGCTTTGCATACCCCCGCGGCAACCGTGCCCACGCCGACTTCGGAGACCAGCTTGACGCTGATGGCGGCTTTGGGATTGGCGTTTTTCAGATCGTGGATGAGCTGCGCGATATCTTCGATTGAATAAATGTCATGGTGCGGTGGCGGCGAAATCAACCCCACCCCGGGCACGGTGTGCCGGACTTTGGCGATGTAGGGGCTTACCTTGTAGCCGGGTAGTTGTCCGCCTTCGCCCGGCTTCGCGCCTTGCGCAATCTTGATTTGCAGCTGATCGGCATTCACCAGATACTCGGTGGTGACGCCAAAGCGTCCGGAGGCTACTTGCTTGATGGCGGAGCGCAGCGAATCGCCCGGCTGCACCGGTATGTCTACCAGCACCCCTGTCATGGTGTCGGCGAGCATGCCGCCTTTGGTAATGGGCTTGTAGCGCTGCGGATCCTCGCCGCCTTCGCCGGTGTTGGATTTGCCCTTGATGCGGTTCATGGCGATGGCCAACGTGGTATGCGCTTCCTGCGAAATCGAGCCCAAAGACATGGCGCCAGTGGAGAAGCGTTTCACGATTTCCTTGGCCGTCTCGACTTCTTCGATGGGAATCGGATTGGGCGATTCCTTGATTTCAAACAGACCCCGCAAAGTCATCAGCCGCTCACTTTGTTCGTTGATGAGCGCCGCATATTCCTTATAAGTCTTGGAATTGTTGGCGCGGGCCGCATGCTGGAGTTTCGCTATGGATTCCGGTGTCCACGTGTGTTCTTCGCCGCGCACCCGGTAGGCGTACTCGCCACCCGGATCGAGCGCGTTGCGGAATAGGGGATGATCGCTAAATGCGAGTTTGTGCATGCGCACAGTTTCTTCTGCCACTTCGAGAATTCCGATGCCCTCCACCTGGCTTGCGGTGCCGGTGAAATACTTCTGCACGAAGGCGCTGTTCAGCCCTATCGCCTCGAAAATCTGCGCGCCGCAGTAGGAGTGGTAGGTGGAAATGCCCATCTTGGACATTACCTTAAGCAATCCCTTGTCAATTGCCTTGGTGTAGCGCTTGACCGCTTCCTTGTAGTTCAAATCCTTGGGAGTGAGATCGCCAAGATGGGCAAGCGTCTCAAACGCGAGATAAGGGTGTATCGCTTCCGCGCCATAACCTGCAAGCAGGGCATAATGATGTACCTCACGCACCGAGCCGGTTTCAACCACCAAACCGGTGCTGGTGCGCAGCCCTTTTCTCACCAAATGGTGATGCACCGCCGAGGTGGCGAGCAGCGCGGGAATCGCCACGTTTTCCGCGGAAATCTGTTTATCGGTGAGCACGATGATATTGCAGCCTTCGCGTACCGCTTGTTCTGCCTTGTCGCACAAGGCGTCAAGTGCTTTTTCCATGCCTGCCGCGCCTTGAGCTATGAGATAGCAAATGGAAAGAGTGCAAGAGCGGAACGCATCTTTGGTGTATTCGGCAATGCGCAAGATTTTGCCCATATCCTCGCTTGAGAGCACCGGCTGCTTGGCTTCCAGCCGCATCGGCGGAGTGGTGACGTCTATTCCCAGAAGATTCGGACGCGGGCCGATAAAGGATACCAGCGACATCACCAACTCCTCGCGGATGGAGTCTATCGGCGGGTTGGTCACCTGCGCGAACATCTGCTTGAAATAGTGGTAGAGCGGCTTGGGTCGGTCGGAGAGCACCGCAAGCGGCGAGTCATTACCCATCGAGCCTACCGCTTCTTCGCCGACCGCCGCCATGGGCGAAAGAATGAATTTCAGGTCTTCCTGGGTATAGCCAAATGCCTGCTGGCGGTCCAGCACCGAGGCCTTGGGCTCGACCTTGTAGTCTTGTCCAGGCAGTTCTTCCAGCGCCACTTTGGATTGATTGATCCACGCACGATAGGGGTTGACGGCGGATAATTGCGCCTTAAGTTCGGCGTCATCAATAATGCGTCCCGCCTCAAGGTCAATCAAAAACGTCTTGCCGGGTTGCAACCGCCATTTCTTGACGATTTTGTGCTGCGGGACATCGAGCACGCCCATTTCTGAAGCCATCACCACGATGTCGTCGTCGGTAATCAGGTAGCGCGCTGGGCGTAAACCGTTGCGGTCGAGCGTGGCGCCGATCTGGCGGCCGTCGGTGAACGCCACCGCTGCCGGGCCGTCCCACGGCTCCATCAGCGCCGCGTGATATTCGTAAAATGCACGACGGCTTTCGTCCATCAAGGGATTGCCCGCCCAAGCTTCAGGAATCAGCAGCATCATGGCGTGCGCAAGCGAGTAGCCACCGGCGACCAAAAGTTCCAGGGCGTTGTCGAAACACGCGGTGTCCGATTGCCCTTCGATAATCAGCGGCCACAACTTCTCGAGATCTTTACCGAGCAGAGGGGATTGCATTGCCTGGCGCCGCGCCGCCATCCAGTTGATGTTCCCGCGCAGGGTGTTGATTTCGCCGTTGTGGGCGATCATGCGGAACGGGTGCGCCAGCTCCCAGGTGGGAAACGTATTGGTGGAGAAGCGCTGATGCACTAGGGCAAGCGCCGAAACCATGCGTTCGTCCTGAAGGTCCCGGTAATAAGTGCCCACTTGGTGCGCAAGCAGCATGCCCTTGTAGACCAGCGTGCGGCTCGAAAGCGAGGGGATATAGAACATTTTTCCGTCGGAGAGACTGAGCGCCCGCACGGCGTGCTCGACGCGCTTGTGAATCACGAACAGCTTGCGCTCGAAGCTGTCTTGGTCGGGGTAGGTGGTGCCGCGACTTACAAAAATCTGCCGCACCAGCGGCTCCTGCCGCTTGGCGTCTTCGCTGATGCCTTGGTTATTGGTGGGCACATCGCGCCAGCCGAGGACCGCCTGGCCTTCCTCGGCTATCATTTGCTCAACCACGTGCTCACAGGCAGCACGGCTATCAGACGCGCGCGGCAGGAAAACCATCCCTACGCCGTAGCTGCCCAACTTGGGCAGCGAGAATCCCGGCTTTTTGCACTCCGATCGAAGGAAAGCATCGGGAATCTGGATCAGTATACCGGCGCCGTCACCCAGCAGCGGGTCCCAGCCAGTCGCGCCGCGGTGGGTGAGGTTGTTGAGGATCTGCAAGCCTTGTTCGATGATGGTGTGGCTTTTGTTGCCCTTGATATGAGCAATAAAACCCACCCCGCAAGCATCGTGCTCGCGGGCGGGGTCATACAAACCCTGTTTTACAGGCGGATTACTCACTTTTTACTCTCGTGAATATGCAATCAGGACGACTAGCGGGGCTAAGTCTTCGAGCATGTATCCTGTGCTCTTGTGATACCGAAAAATCAGAGCGAAAGCATTTAAGTCTACATCTTTCAATAGCCTGCTTCAACTTGAGTGCGGCGGGGCCGGGACCAGAGCGGCAGAGTGGGGGAACCCTGCTCGGGAAAATCTGAACCAGAACTGCTTACGACCATAATTCTTCTATGGCGAACAGGCGACGGTGCTCGCGTATGGCATAGCGGTCGGTCATGCCCGCGATGTAATCGGAAATCGCTCTTGGCTTGTCGCGGCCGGCTTTTTCCTGGAATTGCGGGGGCAGCAACCTGGCGTCCTCCATGAACGCGTGAAACAGGTCGAAAATAATGCGTTTTGCCTTCATGCTCATGCGCGCAACGCGGTAGTGCTGGTAGAGATGCCGGCGCAAAAACTGTTTCAATTGCTGCTGCTCTTCGCGGATTTTCGGGCTGAAAGCGATCAGCGGACCGGCTACACGCACCTCATCGGGATTTTTCGGCGAGAGGCGCCGGATATTTTTCAGGCTTTGGCGGGTAACATCGGAAACCAGGGTATTGATCATGCGCCTCACCGTTTCATGGATCAAACGCCGCTCCAACACCGAGGGATACTGCTTTTTCACCGCTTGCAAATGGCGCCTAAAAATTCTGACCTCAAGAAGTTGTTCCAGGCTGATCAGTCCCGAACGCAGGCCGTCATCCACGTCGTGGTTGTTGTAGGCGATCTCGTCTGCTAGATTGCACAACTGTGCTTCCAGAGAGGGTTGCTGCTTGCGCAGGAAACGTTCTCCCAGCTCGCCTAAAGTTTTGGCGTTGTTGCGCGAGCAGTGCTTGAGTATGCCTTCGCGCGTCTCAAAGCACAGGTTCAAGCCATCGAATGCTGCGTAGCGCTCTTCGAGCACATCCACTACGCGTAGCGATTGCAAGTTGTGCTCAAAACCGCCGTGGTCTTTCATGCAGGAATTTAGAGTGTCTTGCCCGGCATGGCCAAAAGGGGTGTGGCCCAGGTCATGCGCCAATGCGATTGCTTCCACTAGGTCTTCGTTGAGTTGCAGACCGCGGGCGATGGAGCGCGCGATTTGCGCCACTTCCAGGCTGTGGGTGAGCCGCGTGCGGAACAGATCGCCTTCGTGGTTGACGAATACCTGGGTTTTGTATTCGAGGCGGCGGAATGCCGTGGAATGGATGATACGGTCGCGGTCGCGCTGGAATTCGCTGCGTCCCTGGGGCACTGCTTCCTGATAGCGCCTACCACGGGAATGTTCAGGGCGGGTGGCGTAGACCGCCAATTCAGGCATTTGCGGTGATTCCGCTGAGGGTAGCCGTGACAAGTTCCTCGGGGACATCCGCAGTGATGAAGGCTTCACCGATTTTTTTCAGCAGTATAAAGCGGATTCTGCCGCTTTCCACCTTTTTATCTAGACCCATCAGTTGCAGGTAGCGCTTTGCCCCAAGGTCGGGTGCTGATGTGGGAAGTTTTGCTTTACGGTAAAGGGTTGTGATGCGTTCAACCTCGATTTCGCCAATCAAGCCCATGCGCCGTGACAAGCGCGCTGCAAGCAAGGTGCCTGCAGCAATTGCCTCACCATGCAGCCAAACCCCATAGCCTTTGCCGGTTTCAATCGCGTGTCCAAATGTGTGGCCGAGATTCAATAACGCTCTCATCCCGCTCTCACGTTCGTCCGCGGCTACTATAGCCGCTTTGTTTTCGCAAGAACGCTTAATGGCGTAGGCCAGCGCTTCGCTGTCATGCTTGAGCAGCTTTTCCATGTTGCGTTCCAGCCAATCAAAGAATGCCCCATCCCTGATCAGCCCATATTTGATGATTTCCGCAAGCCCGGCGCAGAACTCGCGCTCAGGCAGGGTGTTCAGAGTGGCGGTGTCCGCCAGCACCAGTTTAGGCTGGTAGAAAGCGCCGATCAGGTTCTTCCCTTGCGGGTGATTAATGGCGGTTTTCCCCCCTATGGAAGAATCCACTTGCGCGAGCAAAGTGGTCGGAATCTGTATTAAAGGGACTCCGCGCATATAAACTGCAGCGGCAAACCCGGCCAAATCGCCTATGACTCCCCCACCCAGCGCAATCACCGTGGTTTTCCGCTCACAGCGGTGCGACAGCAGCGTGTCGAAAATCAGGTTCAGCGTTTCCCAGTTTTTATATTCTTCGCCATCCGGCAGCACTACCGGAACTACCTTCACCCCCTGCTTGACGAGTACCGCAGTCAATGGGTCCAAGTAAAGTTCAGCCACCGTGGTGTTGGTTACAACTGCGGCTTTTTTTTGCTCTAGGCAGGGCAACAACAGTTCGGGGCGAGTTAAAAGCCCGTCACCGATGTAGATAGGATAGCTGCGTTCACCCAGAGCTACATTTAAAGTTTGCATAGATATAATTTAACGCGTGGCTTTGTGCACGTAAATTAAAGTTGCGCCAGTTTCTGCTCGATCTGCTGCACCAGGGCGCGCACGCTTTGTCTGCCGGTGTCTATAATGAGGTGCGCCACTTCGCGGTACAGAGGGTCGCGCTCTGCGAACAATTCGTTGAGCTTGGCGAGGGGATCTGCAGTTTGCAAAAGCGGACGGTTTTTATCGTAGCGCGTGCGTTGCCACAAGTCAGCTGCGACGGCGCGTAAATAAATTACCGTGCCATTTTGCGCGAGGATTTCACGATTTGCCTTGCTTAATACCACACCGCCGCCGGTAGCCAGCACTATATTATTCCGCTTTGCCAGCTCTTGCAAAATGATATGCTCGCGGGCGCGGAACCCCGCCTCGCCTTCGATTTCGAAAATTACCGGGATATTGACGCCGGTGCGGCGCTCGATTTCGTGATCGGTGTCAAAAAAGGATTTGTTGAAGCGCTTGGCGAGCAGCTTTCCCACCGTGGTTTTCCCGGCGCCCATCAGGCCCACCAGAAAAATATTGTCGGGAATAGAGCTGGGCGCGCCGCCCTTGAAGTGATTTAGGCCCCCGCTTTCCATATGCGGGATTGTAGCGGAATTCTCTTGCGTGACGTAGTGCCGGCTGGTGACGCAGATGAAGCTTGCAGCACAGGTGGACCCGTCATCACGGCCCGCCTGTAAGGTGGCCTAACGTATGGTCAGGCTATCCTTGAGGATTCGAGGTGTGATGAATATCAACAATTCAGATCGGTTGTCTTGGGTGCTGGTGTTTTTGAATAGCACGCCCAAGTAAGGGATATCTCCCAGCAGAGGGACCTTATTTACGGTGGTCTGCTGGTTTTGAATGTAAATCCCGCCTATCACTACCGTGCCGCCGTTTTCCACCAGCGCTTGAGTTTGAATGGCTTGGGTGTTAATGGACGGGCCGGCTGTGGTGACCTGCCCTACTGAGTCGTTGTGGACGTCAAGGTTCATTATGATCTGGTCATCAGGTGTGATCTGCGGTTTAACTTTGAGGCTGAGGACTGCATTCTGGAAGGCGACGCTGGTCGCGCCACTAGAGGTCGCCTGCTGATAAGGGATTTGGGTTCCCTGCGAGATCGTCGCCTCCACTTGGTCTGCGGTCATCACTTTCGGGCTTGAGATTATTTTTCCCTTGCCGTCGGCTTCAAGCGCACTCAACTCGAGGTCAAGAAAGCGGGTGATGGCGCTGTTGAAAAGAATTAGTGATAGCGCCGCTGGGTTTGCCCCGGCTATGCCGGCTGCCGGCAGGTTGACGCTCAGTGCATTGGGAATCGTGCCAGCAGTTGCGTTGGGTTGCCCGATACCAGCGCCGGTGGTGGCCAAATCACCTCCTATAGCGGTTTTTAACTGCCCGGGCCCTCCGGTGGCTCCTGCAGCAGTTTGGGTTTGATAACCAAACTTCACCCCGAGATTCTTGCTGAAGTTATCGGTTGCACTAACAATCCGTGATTCAATTAAAACTTGCCGCACCGCCACGTCAATCTTCTTTATGAAGCTGCGTACCTCTTCAAGCTTGGCCGCAGTATCCTGCACAAACAGCGTGTTGGTACGCGAATCCACCACGGCGCTGCCACGTTTGGACAGAACCCTCTGGGTGGGGTCAGTAAGCAGCTTTTGCACCGCATCCGCTTTCTGGTAATTCATTTGAATACTTTCAGTGCGGATCGGCTCAAGTTCGGAAATTTGTTGCTGTGATTCAAGCTGGAGCTTTTCCTTTGTGGCAAGCTCGTCGCGTGGGGCAATCAACACCACGTTGCCGTTCTTGCGCATATCCAGCCCTTTGCTTTGCAAGATGATGTCCAGCGCCTGGTCCCATGGCACGTCTTTCAGGCGCAATGTCAAGTTGCCGGTAACGGTATCGCTGGTAACGATGTTAAGCCCGGTGAAATCAGCGATAACTTGCAGTACTGCGCGTACTTCGACATTCTGGAAGTTCAACGACAGCTTCTCGCCGCTGTAACCAGGCTTGCCTCCTTGCACCAGCTTGTTGGGGTCTTCTATGACCTGCTTCAATTCCAAGGTGAAGCGGTTGTCGGTCTGGTATGCAGATTGCTGCCACAGCCCTTTCGATTCCACCACAATGCGTACGTTTTCGCCGTCGCTGAAAGTGTCTATGGTTTGTACTGGGGTAGCAAAGTCAATGACATCGAGGCGGCGTTCCAGGTTGCTCGGCAGCGAGGTCTGGATAAGATCAATTACGATAGTTTTCCCTTGTTGCCGCAAGTCTATGCCGGTAGAAGTGTCCGATAGGTCAATTACTACACGGCCCTCGCCGTTCGCGCCGCGGCGGAAGTCGATCTCGCGCACGCTGTGCTTCTTACCACTGGGTTTGGCTTCCGCAAAACGCGTAGTAACTGGAGCGACAGTTGCACCGGTATCAGTTGTTTGGAGTGTTATGATCAGATCTTTTCCATCTATTTTTGTGTCGTAACCGAAGGGTTTAGCCAAGTTCATGACCAGCCGGGTGCGCCCGCCCGCCTGTACGATGTTGATGCTGCGCAAACCGGATTTGTCGACTTCCTGGGTGTTTTTACCGAGCGCGTTGGCGGTGTTGGGAAAGTCAAAAGCGATTCTGGGCGGGTTATTGATGCTAAATCCGGCGGGAGGATTCGTGAGCACCTGCTTTAAAGTGATCTTGACTGCCACTCTGCCGCCTTGCAAGGCAGTAACATCGATCGATTCGATAGTGTTTTGCGCTGTATCTTCGCTGCTTGCACCGGGCGCAGGATCAGCGGCATAGCCGGCACAATTCAACATGGCGCCCAAAGCGAAGCATAACCACCGGTTGGGTAGAACAATTGATTTAATCATTTTTTCCGCTCCTGTTCGTCCAGCAACTGCAAGCTGCTTTCCCGCTCAGTCCAGTCGCCAGCGCTATCCTGAATCAGTTCCTTGAGTTTCATGGAGGCTTCGGTTACTTCGGTGATAAGTCCAAAATTTTGACCCAAATAGTTGCCGGATTTGACCCGGTAAAGATTACTATCGGGCGATTTGATCAACGCATGGATAACTTTGCCTTGCTGCAAGGTCCCGACCATTCTCAGGTTTTCCAGGGGATAGGCTTCAAGCGCCTCCTTGCGGCGGTTTAAATCCGGCTGTAATGTTCCGACCCCGGCGCTTTTAACGGCCTCGGTTTTACGCGGCTTGAAAGGGTCGGTAAGGTCGAACGCATTGTAGATAAAAGGCTCGTAAGGCTTGACTTCGGGCAGAGGTTCGACCCGACCTCTCAATCCCTTATCCGATTCCTTGATGAAGTCCTTTATATCCTGGAATTCTTCGCTGCACGCTACCAGCAGGAAACCCAGCAATAGGATAAAAACATTGCGCTTCATTTTTTCATAGCCCTGGCAGCCTGTTTCTGTTTGGCAATCTCTTCTTCATCGAGGTAGCGGTAGGTTTTCGCAACCGCATCCATCCCCAATGTGCCTTCTTTGCTTGGATTGATATTGATGTCGTTCAAAGTCACGATGCGTGGCAGTTTGGCGATATCGCTGGCGAACGCGCCGATCTCGTGATAATTACCGGTAATGCGTATGTTGATCGGCAGTTCGGCGTAAAACTCCGACACCGTTTCCTGGGCGGCCGGCCTGAATAATTCAAACTGGAGACCACGGCCCAGTCCGGCTTGATTAATATCGGTCAACAGCGCGTCCATTTCCGATTTGTTGGGCAACTGCTTGAGCAAAGTGCCAAACGACTGCACTATTTCCCCGAGTTGTTTTCTGTAGATTTCAAGATTGACTGCCTGCTTCTTTTTATCGAGAAAAGCCTGGCGCAGTTGCTCTTCTTTGTTCTGGCTCTTCTCGAGCTCATCGAGCTGACTTTGCCAGTCGAACCAATAGCCGGCGAAGACTATCAAAATCAGCCCGATGAGCAACAGACCGAACTTGGGCGCAAATGGCCAGTTGCCTACATTATTAGGATCAAGCGCTTTTAAGTCATTCAATGTCATGCTGGCTTATGCTCCGGGTTTGGGGCCTGGTTTGGGCGGGGGTTTGGCTTCCAGTTTTGCCCGCGCGATGCTGAAGTTCATATTGAATTCGCTGAGTCTGGTAGTGCCTTCAGTGAATACCTTGATTTCCACCAGGTTCGGAGACTCGAACCACGGTGATGACTCGATGTTGCGCAACAAAGTGGAAACCCGGGCATTGGTTTGGGCATAACCTGTGATGTTGATCTTGGCTCCGGTTTGCTTGACACTTTTCAAATACACCCCGTCGGGCAGTTGCCGCACCAGCTGATCTAGCAAATGGACAGTTTCTGCGCGGTTGGTTTGCAGTCCTTCCACCACTTTTTTGCGCGCGAGCAACACTTGGATTTGTTCTCTGAGCTTTTTGATTTCATCAATCTGTATATCTAAAACTGCGATTTCCTTTTCCAGAAAGTGGTTGCGCTCCATCTGGTAGGAGATACGGGCGCTGATGACGCCGTGTACAAAAAGCACGATGAGCACCCCCAAACCGGTAATCATGCCGGCTTGGACATAAAACTGGCGCTGCCTGGCGACGCGCTTAAGCTCGCGGTGTGGCAGCAGGTTGATGCGGATCATAGGTCAAACCTACGCATGGCAAGACCGCAGGCGACCATTAAAGCGGGCGCATCAGTGCTCAACTCTCGCGGTCTAACCTTGCTGGAAAGCGCCATGTTGGCAAAAGGGTTGGCAATCATAGTGTTGACCTGGGTACGGCTCGCCACGACGTCGTCTAGCCCCGGGATGATCGCGCAGCCCCCGGCAAGAAGAATGTGATGGGCCTGCCCGAACTGGGTGGAGGTGAAGAAGAATTGCAGGGCGCGCGCGACTTCCAGCGCCAGCGTATCCATGAAAGGCTGCAACACGTCGGTTTGATAATTATCGGGCAGCGATCCATTGCGTTTGGCTTGTTCCGCCTCTTCAGCTGAAAGGTTGAAGCGGCGCTGGATTTCCTGGGTCAATTGATTGCCGCCGAACGGCTGCTCGCGGGTATACACTGACTGATTGTTATGCAGCACGTTGATATTCATGATCGCGTTGCCGATGTCGACAATCGCCACCACCTGATCCCGGCCGCTGTTTGGCAACTGCGGCTCTATCAACTCAAAAGCGGTTTCCGTGGCGAAGGAATCCACATCCATGACGACCGCCTTGAGACCAGCAGCCTCCGCGGCGGCTACGCGGTCTTCGACTTTTTCCTTGCGCGATGCTGCAATCAGGACCTCGACTTCATCAGGACTATTAGGCGCCGGCCCCAATACCTGAAAGTCTAGGTTAACTTCATCGATGGCAAAAGGAATGTACTGGTTGGCTTCGGCAGCGACTTGCTGTTCCAGATCTTCTTCACGTTGTCCGCCGGGAAGAACGATTTTTTTAGTAATTACCGCCGCAGTCGGCAACGCCAAGGCGACGTTTTTTATGCGCGTGCCCATGTTTCTCCAGCCGCGCTTGATGCCGTCGCTTACCGCTTCCAGATTGGAGATATTGCCGTCCACCACCGAATCCTTGGGCAATTGCTCGATGGTATAGCGCTCGACACGGTAGCCGCTTTTGCCTGCTTCGGAGAGCTCAACCATCTTTACTGCGGACGAACTGATATCTACCCCGATCAAGGGCGGGTTCCGTACTTCAAAGAAGTCGAATTTTCCTTTGGACATAGGCTAGTTAGAGACAATACATATAATTTACATTAAATGCTAGCAACAAGCCTAAAGCATGTAAAGTAATTTTTTCACAAATTTCTTTTGCTGCCTAGTGCGCCTATAATTCCCAAAATTTCAAAAAACTTACCTTTTAGAAGAAAACCTTATGATGTTTGTACGCTGGCTGGGCTACCTGTTGTTTGCGGTAGTTGGCATGGGGCTGCTTGGGGCGTTCCTCATCGCCTTTGCCGCAATTATCGCCTATCCCAGCTTGCCTTCGTTGGAAATGCTGACCGATTACCGGCCCAAGATCCCGCTCCGGGTATACACCGCCGATGCATATCTGATCGGTGAATTTGGCGAGGAGCGGCGCAACCTGGTGAAAATCGAGACTGTGCCAAAGTTAATGCTGCAAGCGATACTGGCTGCCGAAGACGAGCGCTTTTACCAGCACGGTGGCGTGGATTACCTTGGTGTGTTGCGCGCCGCCTATTCCAATTTTTCTTCGGGGGCCGTCCGTCAGGGGGCGAGCACCATCACCATGCAGGTGGCGCGTAATTTTTTCCTATCCAAGGAAAAAACCCTGGCGCGCAAATTCAGTGAGGCGCTGCTTGCGTTCAAGATTGAACACAATTTAAGCAAAGACCAGATCCTCGAGTTGTACATCAACCAAATCTATCTTGGACAGCGCGCCTATGGCTTCGCCGCCGCCGCTCAGGCCTATTTTGGCAAACCCCTGGGTAAATTGAACCTTGGGGAAATAGCCCTGCTTGCCGGTTTGCCGAAAGCACCCTCGCGCGATAACCCGGTGGTCAATCCGAAACGCGCCAAGCAGCGCCAACAATACGTGCTGCGGCGCATGCAGGAGCTCAAATTGATTAATGAGGAAGAATACCGAATTGCCGACAAGCAGCCTGTGGCGGTGAAGCAAGAGCAGCAGGACTTCGCGGTGAGAGGCGAATATGTTGCAGAAATGGTGCGCCAGGCCATGTACGAGCGCTACCAAGATGAAGCCTATACTAAAGGCTTCAATGTTTATACCACGGTGCTTAAATCCCATCAGGACGCCGCTTACGCTGCGCTGCGCAAGGGAGTACTCGAATACGACAGGCGCCAGGGCTACCGCGGGCCAGAAGGGTATATCGAATTGCCGCGGGACGCAGCCGATGCGGAGGAAACTATTGAAGACGCGCTTTCTGAAGTGAGCGAAAGCGACGATCTTGTTCCGGCCGTGGTTTTGGAAGCGAGCCAGAAATTGGTAAAGGCCTACCGCAAGGGCGGAGAAACGGTGGAAATCAGCGGTGAGAGGCTCAAGTTTGTGCAGAAAAATATCGTCGAAAAAATCAAGCCGAACCAGCGTATCCGCAGGGGAACGCTAATTCGCGTGCAGAAAGACGAAAGAGATCAGTGGCAGATCACGCAGCTGCCGGCTGTGGAGGCTTCGGTGGTGTCATTGAATCCAAATAATGGAGCAATTCGCGCTCTGGTTGGTGGTTTTGACTTCAACCGCAATAAATTTAATCATGTCACCCAGGCTTTTCGCCAGCCCGGCTCGAGTTTCAAACCGTTTATTTATTCCGCCGCGCTGGAAAAAGGTTTTACCCCGGCTACCGTGATCAATGACGCCCCGCTGGTGGTGGATCCCGCTCAAACGGGCAACCAGGATTGGGAACCGAAAAACTACGAAGGCGGCTACTCCGGGCCAATCCGCCTGCGCATCGCTTTAGCTAAATCCAAAAACCTGGTTTCGGTGCGTATTTTGCAAGCTATTACCCCGCAGTATGCTCAGGACTACATCATCCGTTTCGGGTTCGATCCATCGCGGCATCCGCCATATTTGACGCTGGCGCTAGGCGCGGGCACCGCTTCCCCCTGGCAGATGGCCGCAGGTTATGCGGTGTTCGCCAACGGTGGATATCGAATCTCGCCCTATTTTATCGAGCGCATTCAGGACGAGCGCGGCAATTTGCTGGCGCAGGCGAAACCGGAACGCGCAGGCGAAGCAGCGCAGCGAGTGATCGATTCGCGCAATGCTTTTATCATGACCACTCTGATGCAGGATGTGATCAGCCAGGGCACCGGGGTGCGGGCGCTGGAACTTAAGCGTACGGATTTGGCCGGCAAAACAGGCACCACTAATGAAAACGTGGATGCCTGGTTTGTCGGCTTTCAACCCTCTTTAGTAGGGGTGGCTTGGATTGGCTTTGATCAGCCCCATAGTCTCGGAGAGCATGAAACCGGCGCGGTGGCCGCGTTGCCGATCTGGATGGCATATATGGGCAAGGTGCTGAAAGGCGTGCCGGAAGCGAGCTATGCCACGCCGGATGGCGTGATTACCGCGAAAATCAACCCGGACACCGGGTTGCGGGACCCGGAAAACAAAAACGGGATCATCGAATATTTTTATCAGGAGAATCTGCCGCCGGAACAGGAATACGGCTTCGGCGGATCTCCGCTTAATCCGGGCCGACCTGCGGAAGAAATCAAGAACCAGTTGTTTTAGACGGGAGCATAATGCCGAGAGATCCGGGGTCAAAGCGGCAACACCTGCGTGAGCGCATCGCTCACCAAGCGGCGCGCCTAATGGCCGAGGACGGCATAGCCGACTATGCCATGGCAAAACGCAAGGCAGCGCGTCAAGCCGGAGATTCCGACCTGCGCGAGCTTCCCACCAACGAGGAAGTTGAGCAGGCACTACGGGTGTATCAGGAGCTGTATCAAGGTGAAGAACAACGCGCGGTCCTCAAGCATTTGCGCAAGCAAGCACTTGCGGTTATGCAGCTGCTGAAAAGTTTTAATCCGCATCTTACCGGTCCGGTACTCTCAGGCACCGCGGGCAGGCACTCCGACGTCAGCCTGCAGCTCTTTGTGGACAGCATCAAGGACGTGGAACTGTTTTTGTTAAACCGTGAGATTCCTTACCGAAGGGCGGAAAAACACCTGTATGTTGGCGACGCATGGCGTGTGATCCCGGTTTTTACCCTAGACAGCGATGAGGCAGAGGTGAAGATCGCGGTTTTTTCCACTAATGACCAGCGTCACGCGCTTAGGACTTCAGCGGATGGGAAACCTATCGAACGCGCCAGGACTGAGATAGTGGAGAACCTGTTGCAGCAGGTTTGAGCGGCGTGCTTTAACGGCGCTCTTTGGCAAGCCAGGTGGCGGCATCCAGCGCGAAATAAGTCAAAATGGCATCGGCACCGGCGCGCTTGAAGGCGAGCAGCGCTTCCAGCACGCATTCCTTTTCGTTCAGCCAGCCATTTTTGGCTGCGGCTTTCAGCATCGCGTATTCACCGCTCACCTGATAGACGAAAGTCGGTGCTTTGAATTCCTCTTTCACGCGGCGCAAGACATCCAAGTACGGCATGCCCGGCTTGATCATCACCATGTCCGCGCCTTCCTGCAAATCCAGAGCGACTTCCCACAGCGCTTCATCGCTGTTGGCGGGATCCATTTGATAAGTGTATTTGTTGCCGCCACGGAGATTGGCTGCCGAGCCTACCGCTTCGCGGAATGGGTTGTAAAAATTGGAAGCGTATTTGGCTGAGTAGGCAAGAATACGAGTATGAATAAAACCTTTTGCTTCAAGCGCCTTGCGGATTGCGCCAATGCGCCCATCCATCATGTCCGAGGGCGCGACGATGTCTGAGCCCGCCTGCGCATGGATGAGCGCCTGTTTGGTGAGTGCCTCCACAGTTTTATCGTTCATCACATAACCCAAAGCGTCAATCAGCCCATCCTGGCCGTGACTGGTGTAGGGATCAAGCGCGATGTCGGTGATGATGCCCAGTTCCGGAAAGCGTTTTTTCAGGGCGTTCACCACTCTGGGTATGAGGCCTCGGGGGTTGAGTGCTTCTTTTGCATCCGGGGTCTTCAATTTCTGCGCGATCACCGGGAACAAGGCGATCGCGGGGATGCCTAGCATTACACATTGTTCCGCCTGATGCAGCAATTTATCTAAAGTCTGCCGCACGATTCCCGGCATAGACGCTACCGGCTCTACCCGGTTTTTGCCCTCGAGGACGAATACCGGATAGATCAGGTCGTCGACGGAGAGCCGGTTCTCGCGCACCAGCCGGCGCGAAAAATCATCACGGCGAATCCGCCGCATTCTTTTGTTTGAATACTGCCCCAGTGTCTGCATTGGCGCGTTAAGAATGGGTAAATAATTATACTGACACAATATTCTGTTTGACGGAAACCGCGGGCAGGACCTTTAATTCATGCAGCGCTTATTTACTTGTCATAACGACCAGGTTTTTTGAGCTATAGCCTATTGATAATATAGACGATAATATTTTTATGGCAAAGGGAACTTATGGCCCTGACCAATAATCTGATTATTAGACGATCTTTATCGTCTCCCGCTTTTCCTCCCTGAGCGGGTGCCTTAATCCTATTTAAGGCATTTTGCCCCCGGTTTGCTCCCCTTTAACCGGGGGTTTTTTATTTTTGAAGCCGCCGCCAGACCTGGGCAAAACCAAGCTGTGATGACGGATTCAGCTTCATCAAGCCCGGTCTTGGAGACGCTCGAAAAGAGCTGCACCGTGCATTTGGGATAAAACTTGGCTAGGACTTCAGCAACGTTCTTTAGTGAAATATTTGCCTGTTGTCTGTTTAACTTATCGGCCTTGCTGAGCAGGATATGCACCGACTTTCCGGTAGGCAGGAACCAGTCCAGCATTTGTTTATCCAGCACCGTCATAGGGTGGCGGGCATCCAAGATAAGTACCAAGCCACGCAGTGTTTTTCTGGTTTGCAAGTACTTACTTAAAAGTGATTCCCAACGCTGCCGTGTGGTTGCAGGTACTTTGGCGTAGCCATAACCCGGGAGGTCC
>DATDGC010000075.1:0-3128 GCA_036522275.1 Burkholderiales bacterium
TACGGCCCTCGCAGCGTCGCGCCGCTTGGCCGTAAGCTGAACTACTGTCCTGCGCGTCGCTTCTTGCGATCATCCGTATTTGCCATGCAACGCGGTTCGCGTGAGGGCTAATTAGAGGTTCCATATTATCCTTTCACCGGATGACGGCGGCGCACAATCATTGCCGCGGTGCGCTTGTTGCGGCGGGTCTTGTATCCCTTGGTTTGCGTGCCCCACGGGCTCACCGGGTGCTGTCCTGCGGCGGTTTTGCCTTCACCCCCGCCATGCGGGTGATCAATCGGGTTCATTGCCACGCCGCGCACTGTCGGCCGTATGCCGCGCCAGCGCTGCGCACCTGCCTTGCCGATGGAACGCAGCGAATTTTCCTCGTTACCGACTTCGCCAATGGTGGCGCGGCATTCGATATGCACTTTGCGGATTTCTCCTGAGCGCAGGCGCAGTTGCGCGTAGCTGCCCTCGCGCGCGAGTAACTGCACCGAAGTACCGGCCGCGCGTGCGAGTTGCGCACCCTTGCCCGGCAGCATTTCCACGCAATGCACGATGGTGCCAACCGGAATATTCCTGAGCGGCAGCGCATTGCCCGTCTTGATCGGCGCTTCCGGCCCATTCACCAGTTGCGTGCCCACTGTTAGCCCTTTGGGCGCAATGATGTAACGGCGCTCGCCATCGGCGTAGCAAAGCAGCGCCAAATGTGCGCTGCGGTTCGGGTCGTATTCCAGCCGCTCCACTTTGGCCACGACGCGGTCCTTGTCGCGGCGGAAATCTACCACGCGGTAGTGCTGCTTGTGGCCGCCGCCTTGATGGCGGGTGGTGATATGGCCGCGGTTATTGCGCCCGGCTCGTTTCGCTTTCCGCTCCACCAGCGGCGCATACGGCGAGCCCTTGTGCAACTCAGGGCTCACTACTTTGACTACCGCGCGGCGCCCTGGAGAGGTAGGTTTTACCTTGATAAGAGCCATTATTTATTCTCCCCCGCGGCGAAATTGATTTCCTGCCCGGGCTTCAGGCACACATAAGCCTTTTTCCAGTTTTTGCGGCACCCCATGTATTTGCCGAAGCGCTTGTCCTTGCCTCTCAGGTTTGCCACTTGCACCGAGAGCACTTCTATCTTCTTGTCCTTGGTGCTGAACAAAAGCTCGACCGCGGCCTTGATTTCCGGCTTGGTGGCGTCCACCGCTACGCGCAACACCACTTGCCCGTGTTTGTCTCCCACCCGGGTGCTTTTTTCGGAGACCTGTGGGGCGAGGATAACCTGTATCAGACGTTCCGGGTTGAGAGCACTCATGTCAGTATCTCCTCGATTTTTTGCACCGCGCCCTTGGTCATCAGCACGTTGCGGAAGCGGATCAGGCTCACCGGATCGGCCTGACCGGGCTTGACCACGCACACATTGGGCAGGTTGCGAGAAGAGAGATAAAGGTTTTCATCCAGGTTGTCGGTAATGATCATCACGTCGTCAAACCCCATGTCTTTCAGCTTCTGCACCAGGAGCTTGGTCTTCGGTGCCTCCAATTTGAAACTCTCCACCACCGAAAGGCGGCCTTCGCGCACCAGTTGCGAGAAAATCGAGCACATTCCGGCGCGGTACATTTTTTTGTTTACTTTCTGGCTGAAATTTTCATCAGGCAGATTGGGGAAAATCTTGCCGCCACCGCGCCACAAGGGGCTGGATGCCATTCCGGCACGGGCACGGCCGGTGCCTTTCTGGCGCCATGGCTTGCGTGTGGACTTGGCGATATCGCTACGCCCTTTCTGGGCGCGCGTGCCGACTCTAGCGTTGGCCAGGTATGCGATTACCACCTGATGCACCAGCGCTTCGTTGTATTCACGCCCGAACAAGACGTCAGAAGCTTTGATGGTGGAAGGCTTGCCTTTTTCTTTAATCAATTTAAGTTCCATCATGTCCCCGCTTTCACTGAGGGACGCACAATCACATCGCCGCCCTTGGCACCCGGCAATGCGCCCTTGACCAGCAGCAGCTGGCGTTGCGCATCAATGCGCAGCACTTCCAGACTGAGCGCAGTGCGCTTCACATTGCCCAATTGCCCGGGCATGCGCTTTCCTGGAAATACGCGGCCCGGGTCTTGCGCCTGGCCGGTTGAGCCCGGTTTGTTGTGGGACACTGAATTGCCATGGCTTGCGCGGTTGGATTTGAAGTGGTGGCGCTTGATCACTCCGGCAAAACCCTTGCCCTGGCTGGTGCCGGTCACATCCACTTTCTGCCCCACCTTGAAAATATCCACGCCGATGGTGGCGCCCACCTTGAGGTTGGCAAGCTCTTCTTGAGCGACCCTGAATTCCCTGAGGACACGGCCTGCTTCCACCGCGGCCTTGGCAAAATGTCCGGCAGCGGGTTTGTTGACGCGGCTCGCGCGGCGCTTGCCGTAAGTAACTTGCACTGCGGCATAGCCGTCGTTATCGGGGGTCTTGATCTGGGTGACGCGGTTGTTGGACACGTCCAGCACCGTGACCGGCAAAGTGTCGCCGTCATCGGTAAAAATGCGGGTCATGCCAATCTTGCGACCGACAAGTCCTAAACTCATTTTCTTCACCTTTTTTAAGGCGCCGGTTGCAATTGACCGGCAATTCCAATTCGTGAGGCGTCAGGCGTAAGGTGTAAGGAGTAAAAACTTTGCGCTCCTACGCTTCACGCCTTGCCCCTCACTATAATTTAATCTGCACATCCACACCCGCGGGCAAATCCAGTTTCATCAGCGCATCCACGGTCTTGTCGGTAGGATCAATGATGTCCATCAAGCGCAAATGTGTGCGGATTTCGAACTGGTCGCGAGAAGTCTTGTCGGCATGCGGGGAACGCAGCACGTCAAAGCGTTCGATGCGCGTGGGCAGCGGCACGGGTCCTTTCACTACTGCCCCTGTGCGTTTCGCGGTCTCGACGATTTCCAGCGCTGACTGATCAATCAGGCGGTAATCATACGCTTTCAGGCGGATACGGATTTTTTGGCTTTGCATGACATTACTCGATAATCTTCGCCACCACGCCGGCGCCCACGGTGCGGCCGCCTTCGCGGATGGCGAAGCGCAAGCCCTCTTCCATGGCAATCGGGGCAATGAGGGCCACCGTCACCGTCACATTGTCTCCCGGCATGACCATCTCGGTGCCCTTG
>DATDGC010000076.1:0-20538 GCA_036522275.1 Burkholderiales bacterium
GCAACCCGGGCCTTTGTCACCGCGCGCGCCGGGGGTACTGGCTGTACATTATGCGCCGCAGACATCCCTGCTGGTGGTTTCAGGCAAGGCCCTGACAGAGGCGACCCATCGCTTCAGCGCACAGGGCAAACGCGCAGCGGTTCTTGCATACCATCATGCGCCGATTGCCGATGCGAATATCGCCTGGTTTGCAGCGCCTTCACAAGCGGCCGGCTACGCGCGCGAGCTTTACGCCAATTTGCGTCGCCTCGATCAATCGAAGTATGACGTGATTCTGGTTGAGCAAGTACCGCTGGGTGAAGAATGGGATGCGGTGCGCGACCGCTTGTCCAAGGCAGCGGTATCCAAAGAGGTTTTCTAAAACAATCCTGCCAGCATTTTGGCGGCGATGATATAAAGGAAAACGGCAAAAATCTTTTTAAGCCGTTCGACCGGCATACGATGCGTGAGCTTGGCCCCGAACGGTGCAGTGAATACGCTCGTCACCATCAGCCCCAGCAGCGCTGGTAGGTAAATAAAGCCCAGGCTCAGCGGGGGCAGGTTTTCCTGAGCCAATCCAGTGAGGATGTAGCCCGCGGCGCCGGAGATGGCGATGGGGAATCCGATTGCTGCCGAGGTGCCGATGGCGTCGTGGGTTTTTATATTGCAATAGAGCATGAATGGAACCGACAGTATTGCGCCGCCGCCCCCCACCAAACTGAAAATGATGCCTATTATGATTCCCACAAGGAACGTGCCGGCCCTGCCCGGCAACTGGCGCGAGGGCTTGGGTTTGATATCGAGCAAAATCTGGGTGGCGGCGAAAGAGACGAACACTGCAAAAAACAACGCCAGGAATGAACTCGAAAGCAGTGCAGCGAGTCCTGATCCCAGAAGCGTGCCAATGACGATGCCAGGAGCGATGCGGCGCACGATCTTCCAGTTCACCGCCCCGTGTGCGTGATGGGTGCGAAGGCTGGATACCGAAGTGAACATGATACACGCCAGCGAGGTGCCAAGCGCAAGATGCAGCAAATGAGTTTGCGGAAAATGCTGCGAGTTGAAGAGGAAGATAAGTGAGGGAACGATGATAAGACCGCCGCCAACCCCCAGCAATCCTGCGAGAAAACCCGCCATGGCACCAACCGCAAGATAAGCAGTCCACCATTCCATCGTCAGCCCTTTGCGTTAAGGCAGGCGTGAATCGGCGCGTTCACTTCAGGAGAACGCGGGTGATGAACTCCCACTCTCTCGGATCCACCGGAGTGATGGAGAGGCGGTTGCCTTTTTGCAAAACGCGCATGTTCGCGAGCTCGCGGTGGCCGCGTAGTTCCTTGATGCTGACGAGACATGTCTTTCGCACCAGCCTCACATCAACGTTAAACCAGCGCGGGTTCTGAGAAGTGGCCTTGGGATCGTAATACTTGCTCTTGCGGTCATATTGGGTTGCATCTGGATAAGCGAGCTTGCACACTTCGGCGATTCCTGCAATCCCCGGTTCTTCGTAGTTTGAATGATAAAAAAAAGCCTTATCACCTACTCGCATCTGGTCACGCATGAAATTACGTGCCTGGTAGTTGCGCACGCCAAACCAGGTCGTGGTTTTTCCGGGTGCAGCCGCAAGATCGTCTATGCAGAATTCGGAAGGCTCGGATTTCATCAACCAGTAGCGCAAAATTAACACCTAAATCATGAACCGCCGATGAACGCAGATAAATGCGGATAGAATAAAATGAGGACTGTGGGAAGCTTGGAACCGTGCTAGACACATGGCGCCCAGGCTCGGTGCTTAAATATCGGCGTACATCGGCGTTTATCTGCGGTTAGTTCGTGTTTTGCAGAAATAAAAAATGCGGCATAGCCGCATTATGAGATAAAGCCCCCCGCAAATGCCGTCAAGGCCGACATCTTGAACCTTAGGTTCAAGGTGGTTCGCTCACCGAGCGCATCAGGCGCTTCCGTGTCGGACTCGCACAACAGCGCTCTTCAGGCTAGCAACCCAGGCGAAAATATTGGTTCAAAAGAATTTTAGCCCGGACAAACACCGCAGGGGACAACCCGGTTGCAGGCGGGCTCGATAAGCTAAAACAACTTTTCCTGATCGGACATCGCTTTCTCTAGCGTTGCCTGCATGCTGGTCATTCTACGCTTAAATTCCGCGATGTCAAAACCGTCCGCAACGCACGTCGAGAAAAGTTCATAAGTGATATTAAGCGCGGCCATGATGGCGATTCGCTCAAGTCCGACCACTTTTCCCTGGTCGTGGATTTCGCGCATTTTCTTGTCCAAGTAGGACACCGCGTCCATCAGCTGTTTCTGCTCGTTTTCCGTGCAAGCGACACGGAATTTGCGGCCCATGATGCTGATATCCAGCCCTTTGCCTTCAGCGCTCATTTTTCATGCTCGGGAATATGCTTTAACAAGGCTTCTAGACGTTTTTTCGCGTTGTCGATTTTGACAGATAGCTGCTTGTTTTCATTGAGTGAAGTGGCAAGTTGCTGACGCAAATAATGGTTGTCTGCGCGAAGGTCATGGCAGACCTGCACAAACTGATTGATTTTTTCTTCGAGCGCCTTGAGTTCCGCTTCCATAAATACACTATAGGTTTAAAAATCCTGAAGAGTCAACTGCTAACGGTATTTTTTGAATGTATTTTGATACCAGTGCCCCGGCTAACTCCAGATATTTCCTTTTACTCTGTTGAAGCCATTAAGGGGCGCGGATAATAATGTAAGCGTGCATTTACTTACAATTCGAAAGCAGTTCTCGTGTAAACTATGAATCAAGACACGGCTTGGCCTGCTTATTCAAGCCAAGCTGCGACTTGATGTAGGAGTTCGTTTGCAGGTGCCTGAGCTGATTTCTTTAGCTCAAGTTAAACGGGAAACAGGTGCGCGTTTTTTTCGCAATACCTGTGCTGCCCCCGCAACGGTAAGCGATGCTGGCGTATCACTAAGCCACTGTGAGTTACTCATGGGAAGGCGATACGCTTAATCTCGCGAGCCCGGATATCGGCCTGGAAACGCGGTTTGGAAGTACCGCGGGAGGCGGTATCCGGGTCCCATCCTGATACTTTAGTTTTTCTTCCCCGTGTATTTCCTTGGTGCGCCTGCGGCGGGCATGCATTGCTGTTTAGGAATTACGCGTGAAAAATCTTAACAAGCTTGGTTTGATGGTACTGATTTTGGGAAATGCCGCTCATGCGGATGATGAGCTTTCGGTTGTAACGGAAAACATCGTAGTGACTGCCACGCGCATTCCACAGAAAGCTTCACAGTCGCTGCAGCCGGTGACCGTGATCACCGCTGATGAGATCGCTGAAAGCGGGCAGCAGACATTGGTTGAAGTGCTGCAATCGCGTGCGGGCCTGGAAATCGCCAGCACCGGCGGCTTTGGACAGCCCAGCAACGTATTTATTCGCGGCGCGAACAGCGGTCACACCCTTGTGTTGATCGACGGATTGCGGATAAACTCGGCCACGACCGGCACCACGGCGTTTGAAAACATCCCCCTTAACCAGATCGAACGCATCGAGATCGTACCCGGCCCTTTGAGCAGTCTCTATGGGTCGGAGGCAATAGGCGGTGTAATACAAATTTTTACCAAAAACGCCAAGTATGCTCCAGGCATAAATGCATCGGTCGGCTACGGGAGTTTTGACACGCGGTCGACGAGTGGCGGGATAAACACCAGGTTCAACGATACCGACTTTAGTCTGAACGCGGGTTATTTTATCAGCGGGGGTTTCGACGCCACGAAGCCACCCGCCTTTCAGCACAATCCTGACCGGGACGACTACCACAACACGAATTATTCGTTGAAACTCGCTAAGCATTTTACTACCGACCACGAAATCGGGTTGACCGCGTTTCAAAGTTATGGGAATACCCGATTTGACTCAGGCCCGTTTACCGATGATATCAACCGGCAAACTCTAAGCACATTTTCCCTGTACAGCCGCAACCAACTCACTACGAAGTGGCAAAGCCTGCTGCGAATCGGTCTGGGACGCGACAATCTGGACATCAGCGGCGCAGCCCCGAGTTTTTTCCGCACCACCCAGCCGCAACTCACCTGGCAGAACGATTTCAAGTTGAGCAGCGGGTCGCTGATTGGTGGTTTCGAATATCTGGACCAGGAAGTGGCGAGCGACACCCCTTATGCGGTTACCCACCGCGACATACGTTCGTTTTTTGCAGGCTATGTCGGAGAGTTTGGGCCGCACGGCGTGCAGCTCAATGTTCGCAACGACGACAACAGTCAGTTCGGCAACCAAACCACCGGCTCTGTAGGTTACGGTTATCGCTTGAACCCCTATCTGAGGCTCAGAGCGAGCGCTGGCACGGCATTCAAGGCGCCGACCTTCAACGATCTTTATTTTCCGGGGTTCAGTAATCCAAACCTGCAGCCCGAACACTCTCGCAGCTATGAAACAGGGGTAGACGTTAGTGCGGGAGAACATCATTTGAGCCTCACGTATTTCGATAACCGCATCACCGATCTCATCGTCTTCGTAGTAACTGACCCGGTCACGTTCGCGGGCATGCCGCAAAACGTCAACGAAGCGCGTATCAACGGCGGCGAGATTTCGTATCAGGGAAGTTTTGCCGGATTCTGGACGAATGCGCATTTCACGGTGCAGAACCCGGTTAACTCGTTAACCGGCCAGCTCTTGCAGCGTCGGGCTAAGCACTTTGGAAGCTTTTCTGTTAACAGGAGCCTGGGCCCGTGGAAGCTTGGCGCGGAGCTTGTAGCGAGCGGCGCGCGCTTCGATTCGGCGAATGAAGACCCCGCTACACGCTTGCACGGATACGCACTTTACAATCTTACGGCAAACTATGCTTTCGCCCGCGAGTGGTCGTTCAACCTACGCTGGAACAATGTGTTCAACCGGAACTATGAGCTCGTACAGAATTTCAATACGCCGGGCAGCAATGTATTTTTTGCCTTGAAGTACGAGCCGCAGCTGAAGAGTAATCAACCATAAAGCCCGTATAAACTTGTTCGGTGTTCTGGAACGGGTGGAGCGGCGCGTTCCAAGAGGAGCCTGCCGCTTTTTATTTTGGGCAAAACTCTGCTATTGTTCGCGCCATGACCAGCACCCAGTTGTATCTGCGCTTGCTGCGCTATGTCGCTCCGTATTGGCAGGCGTTTGCGGTTTCAGTCATCACGTTGATCGTGGTGGCAGCGACGGAGGCGGCGTTGCCGGCGCTGATGAAGCCGCTGCTGGATGGCACATTTGTGGAGCGCGATCCGCTCCTCATCAGGCTCGTTCCAGTGTTGATCATCCTGTTGTTCCTGGTGCGCGGCGTCGCTACTTTTGCCGGCAGTTACACCAGCAATTGGGTGGGCAACAAAGTGGTGATGGATTTACGCAATGAGATGTTCGGGAAACTTTTACACCTGCCGAACCATTATTATGCCGATCACCCTACCGGCACCCTGATTTCCAAGCTGACTTTTGATGTGACACAGGTGACCACTGCAGCGACCAGCGTGGTCACGGTGGCGGTCAAAGACAGCCTGACCATCATCGGCCTGCTCGGCTGGATGCTTTATCTCAACTGGAAACTCACGCTGATCGGGCTGGTCATCGCGCCGCCCATTGTTTACATCGTACGCGTAGTCAGCCTGCGGCTCAGGGACATGAGCCGCGAAACCCAGCGCGCCATGGGCGAGCTCAACCAGGTAGTCGAGGAGGCGATCGAGGGCCAGAAAGTAGTGAAAATCTTCGGGGGGCAGAACTACGAAGCGCAGCGCTTCAACGACAGCAGCAACTGGGTGCGCCGCTATACCATGAAGCAGGTCTCCGCCGCCGCCGCCAATGTGCCTATCGTGCAATTGCTTGCCGCAATCGTTATGGCGGGAATTATTTATCTGGTGACCGCACAGTCCGCCACCGACCAGACCACGGTGGGCAGCTTCGTGTCTTTCATCGCTGCGATGCTGATGCTCACCGCGCCGTTGAAGCGGCTGACTGGAGTCAACGAATATCTGCAGCGTGGACTCGCCGCTGCCGAGTCGGTTTTCGATTTGCTGGATCAACAGGCGGAAAAAGACCGGGGTCAGGTCGAGCTGCAACGCGCCAAAGGCGAGATCCGCTTTGAAGGCTTGAGTTTTTCTTACGGCGACCCGGCACGTCTTGCGCTCAAGGATATCAATCTGACGATTCAACCGGGCGAAACCGTTGCCCTGGTGGGCGCCTCAGGCAGTGGCAAGACCACACTGGCCAACCTGGTGCCGCGCTTTTATCACCCTACACGCGGCAGGATTCTACTCGACGGCCATGACCTGGAATCGCTCAAGCTTACCAGCCTGCGCGCCAACATCGCGCTGGTGAGCCAGGATGTGGTGCTGTTCAACGACACAGTGGTGGCGAATATCGCTTACGGTGCAATGAGCAAAGTCCCGGAAGCAAAAATCATCGCGGCGGCGGAAGCGGCACATGCCATGGAATTCATCCGTGAGCTGCCGCTGGGGCTCAACACTCTGGTGGGTGAAAACGGCGTCAAACTCTCGGGCGGCCAGCGCCAGAGGCTGGCGATTGCCCGCGCCATGCTTAAAAACGCGCCGGTTTTGATTCTGGATGAAGCGACTTCAGCGCTGGATACCGAATCGGAACGGCATGTACAAGCAGCGCTGGATACGCTGATGCAGGGCCGCACCACTCTCGTCATTGCGCACCGCCTGTCCACCATCGAGCATGCCGACCGCATCGTGGTGCTGGACCAGGGCCGCATTGCAGAAATCGGCAACCATCAAGAGCTCCTCGCCAAAAACGGCGTTTACGCCAGGCTCTATGCTTTCCAGTTTGCACCGGGCAACAACAGAGCGATGGCAAACGAAACGTGAAGAAGACGGTTATAACGCGGGTTTCTTCTATTTTTTAGAACCAATCAAAATATCGTGGGACTTAATCAGAGGTTCCCTAGGAAGCGAGTCATGCTTTTTAAAGGATTGCAGCAAGCTCTTCATCCATACAAGGATTACAAGCTCAAAGATTTCAAAAAGGCTTGGGTGAGGAGGCTCAAACTACCTGCTTATAGGGGCACAGCCTATAGCTGCCCGGTCTGCGATGCCGAGCTAAAGTGCTTCAAGCCCATTTTCAAGTCTTTTTTGCGCAAGCTCAAGCAGTATGGTTTTGTGTACCCGGTGAGTTCCTTTGAGACCCTCAATCTTGCTGCGTATTCCTGCCCTTCATGCGATGCATCCGACCGTGACAGGCTTTATGCCGTTTATCTGGAGCGGCGGTTCGAAGCTTTGGACAGGTCCAAGGTTTATAAATTTATTGATTTTGCTCCATCGTTACCGCTCTCATGCAAACTGAGGAAATACCCTTTTTTAAACTATCGCAGCGCCGACTTATACCGAAAAACAGCGGACGACCGTGTTGATATCACCGGCATGACAATCTATCCCGATGCATCGGCGGATTTCTTTTTGTGTTCCCATATCCTCGAACATATAGCCGATGATCAAAAAGCGATGCGCGAACTTTACCGGATACTGAAGCCCGGAGGTTTCGGGATCATTATGGTCCCCATTATTACCGGCTTGAAGGACACGCATGAGGATCCGTCAATAACCACACCTGAACAGCGCTGGAAATACTTTGGTCAGGACGATCATGTGAGGGAATACTCGCGAGAAGGGAAAAATGGTTTTGTCCCAAGACTGAGACATGCCGGATTCACCGTTTATTTGCACGGAGTCGAGTATTTTGGAATCGAGAAATTCAAGAAGCACGGAATCGCTGAGAATTCGGTCTTGTACGTGGTTGAAAAGTGAACTTCAACTCGGGCGCAGAACAGCAAGCATGTCCTGACCTTTGCCGAGCTGCCGCGCGGGAAAGTTCAACAATTCCGCGACGACTTTTGCTGTACGGTAAAGGGCCAGCGCAACGTCGCCTTTCTCATAAAAACGCACGTTACGGGTCTCCACGGCTTCAAGCGTAAAGCCCGCACGCGCTGCGAGCAGGCGCAAGGAGTGCGGATTGAAAAAGCTCACATGCCCGCCGTGATGATTGATCTGAAAATACTGCCAGCGCGATTTCATGAATGCTGCTGTCCAGCTATCGGTGTTACCGGTGCCTATCATCAGAACGCCGCCCGGGCGCATGATGCGATGGCATTCATTGAGAAGCGTAATGGGGTCTTTGATGTGCTCGATGACTTCAAACAGCGTCACGGCATCAAAGTGTTCTGCGGGAAAACGTGTCTCCTGCAGAGTGCCGATATGCACCCTGAGCCCGGATTGAATCGCGCTTTGCGCCGCTTTTGCCGCCGGCTCAACGCCTTGTGTGCGAAAACCGAGCGCCGCGGCGGTGGAGAGAAAGGCGCCGCTTGAACAGCCGACATCGAGCAGGCTGATTTCTTGTGCCGGTTTTTCCAGCAGCCGCGAGATTTTGCCAAGCCGCTTGCGATTTTGCCGTGAACGCCGCTCGCCCGAATCCACAGTGGGCAAAGTGCCGCGGGGGTCATCGAAACACAGCATCGATTGCCGGTAGCGTTCCTCGCTACACTGGCTGACGAGTTGGCCGCATTCTGGGCAACGCAGCAAAGGGCCTTCCGGAAGAAGAATGTCGGTAATTTGGAGCCTGCTTTGGCATCCGATGGGACAGGCTTCGATGTATCCGGACGCGGACTTAAACTCTGGCGGCAGCATATTTGTTGAGCAGCGATTCCGCAGCGGTCATGATTTTACGCGAACGATAGTCTTGTACCGTTCCTCATAACTCTACGGTCAGGCTTTGTTAGACGCGTACATGAAGCCCCCATTTGATTCTTTCTTCTGGAAATCAATTTTGAATCCTGCTGCGTCAATCAATCTGCCAATTTCGTCATGCGTTTGTTGCTGTTCGAACAAATGGTATTCCATCGTTAAGTGCCCGACGTTCTCCCAAGCTCTCCGATCCTTCAATATGGACCATTCGGCCCCCTCGCAGTCAAGCTTGACCAAGTCCACCTTGCCGCCAATCCTTTTGACAGCTTCTGAAAAAGCGACCTGTGGGATTACGCCTTCATTGTCGAGAACTGACCTCGTTAGGACCGACTCGGAACCATGGATGAGATTTATCGTTCCGTTTTTTTCACCAACCGCTTCAAAGAAAACACGCGCTTTCGCCAATGATGCCTGGTGGTTTAAGAAAGGGACAAGCTGTGCGTTGGGTTCATAGGAATGAATGACAGAGTTTGGGAAACGGATTCTGGCATAAAGGGCGAAAAAACCAACGTTAGCTCCGACATCCAGGATTGAGACGTAATCGCTCGCTGCATTCCTTAACCCGTACACGTCATCCAGGAATATATCAACGAAAGAAAACTTGATTCCTTTTTCTTCGGGAAATAATAACCGAACCCGCGTGCCTTTCATTAAGATAGACTCCGGCGTCCTGAAACTAGGACTTCTTAGAAAAGAAAAGCCGAGCTCTTTTGCCCTGGCGCGTCTCACAAGACCTCTTCTGATCGTGTTAGTGTTCTTCAAAAACATATGTTGGTCTTGCTTCATGGGGTCGTTGCCATGCTGATGAAATCTGACGCTGTCTGTTGGCAAATGCTAGCTGTCACGATGCGACTCTGGCATGGAATCATGTAGAATGTTTGCGGAGCAATGATTCCGCTGCGGCGATAATCTTGCTTGCCGGCAAATCTTGCAGGCAATCGCTGAAGCTCTCGATATGCCTGTCGCATCCTTCCGCCATGCAGGGCACACAAGCGCCTTTGCCTTGGAGCAGAATCACATTGCCTACACTCTGGCTGCCGAGGCGCTTCCAGGGGTTATGTTCTCCGTTGTGATTTTTGGGCCAAGGTCCCCATTTCACGGGATTGGAAGGACCGTAAAGCGCGACCGTGGGCACGCCCAACGCGGCGGCGATGTGGGTGACAGCGGTATCAGGACCGACATAAATCGCCGCGCGGCTCAGCAGACAAGCCGTTTGCTGCAGATTCAATCGGCCTGCCAGATTCAGCGTGTTTCGGGGCAGCAGCGGCATGATTTTTTCGATATATCCCAGCTCTTCGGCCTCGCTGCTGCCTGTGAGCACAACCCGCAGCCCGTGATCGGCAAGCCAGTGAGCGAGTTCGCCCCAGCCTTGAGCGTGCCACATCTTGTAGTTGAACTTCGGGTAAAGATGCAAAACAGCCAAGCGCTGATTCGGCGCCTGGCGTGATAATAGCTTATCGAGAGATGCCGCGGTTGCATCGCTCCACGATACGACTATTTCATATCTTTTCGGCACGATCAGAAGCTCGGCAAGTTTGAGATTCATCAACGCGGTATGAGTGTTGAGGTTGTCGAAAAACGCCCACTGCGAGAGCAGGATTTTTTTCCAGCGGTGTTTGGGATCGTCGAGCAGCAGGCCGATGCGTTTTTTTCCAAAGAGCCAGGCATAGAGCGTCTGGCGGTCGCCGGGGAGGCAGGAGACGGCGAGGTCGTAGCGACGCAGCAATCCGGCAATGAGTTTGAAATGGCGCCACAAACCGGGACGCTCGGCGATGGTGATGACGGAATGGAGATCAGGATTGGCGGTGATGACGCTTTCGGTGCCCGTAAATACCAGCGCCTCGATCTGCGCCTGCGGCCAGGCCTGCTTCAAGGAACGAATCAACGGCGTGGCAAGAAGTACATCGCCGATACGGCGCGTGACAATCACCAGTACGCGTTGCGGCGTTTTCATAAATACTGTTCGACCCCAAGAATGGCGCGGGTGCGCTCGGAATGCAGCACTTCATCCAGCCGCCGCTGATTTTCGGCAAATCGGCTGCGGTCGTTTTCGCTATGCCACAGATGTAGCACGGGCGCGGCAAAGCGTGCGCTTTTATGTTTGATTCCGGCGCGCAGCAGACGAACCACCAAGTCTGAATCTTCCAAGCCCCAGCCCGAATATGTTTCATCCAGGCCGTTTACCATCAACAGGTCTTTGCGCCAGGCGGCAAGATTGCAGGTTTTCACGCCCTGCCAGCGGTTCATGGCAAATTTGCGCACCGCTGAAAAATCGGGGACAGAGAGCAGGGGCAGGATGCGATTGATATCGCCGCGCGTCCAGACGCCAAACCATTTATCGAGATTCCATAGGTGAACGGGCAATTTGTTTTGCAGAGCTGACCGGGTGAATGCATCGCTCAGCAAAACGCGGTTTCCCGCGACAAACCATCCTGACTCTGCAAGTATGCGGTGCCGAGACACAAAATACGGCACGGGGATGCAGTCGCCGTCGGTGAAGATAATGTACTCGGCTTGCGTGCTCGCCAACGCGCGGTTGCGGATCGCCGCGGCGCGGAAACCCCGGTCTTCCTGCCAGACATGGTGGATAGCGAAATCGGCGCGAGCTTGACAAGCGCGCACGATTTGAGCTGTTTCCCCGGTGGAGCCGTCGTCCGCGACGTAAAGTACAAAGTCGCGGTCGTTTTGAGCCAGGTAGCCTTCCAGCACCGCAGACAGGGCGTCGGCGCGGTTGTAGGTCGTGGCAATGACGGCAATACGCATTTTAATTAACCGCAGATGAACGCCGATAAACGCAGATTAGAAATCAAGAACAATACGTTTTATTTCTGCCCTTGGTTTTCCGAAGTTGACCAACAAACAAACTGTTAAGCCAGTGGCTTTGAGGTAATTCAAGCATTGTGCAGAGTGGATTTCATCCAGTGCTTTAACTGCCTTGAGTTCCACGATTACACTTTCATCCACCAATAGATCAGCAGCAAACTCCCCAACCACAACCTGATCATACCGGACTTTGATCCCGTACTGCTGCTCAACGCTAAGCCCTGCCCGGCGGAGCTCGATGACCAAAGCGTTTTCATACACTTTCTCAACGAAACCGGAACCAAGTTTATTGCTGACCGCATAGGCGCACCGTATGATTACTCCTGTTACTTCATCTAATCTTGATCGGCGTGTATCGGCGTCCATCGGCGGTTAATCTTGATCGGCGTTTATCTGCGTCCATCGGCGGTTTAATTTGTTAACCGGCGTATATCTGCGTCCATCGGCGGTTACTGTTTTTGTTTTTCAGCGAGCAGCATTGCCTTGAGATAGCGGTAATACGCGCCTTCGGCGTTGGATACCGCCAGCATGAAACCTTCCCTGCCATCGAGAAAGCCGGCGTGCAGGAAATAAGTCCGGATGAACGTCCACAGTCCATGGCCGACGGCACTCGCAAGCGTAGCTTTACGTCCTCGCTGCAGCAGCATGACAGCACCGGCGCTGGAATAGCCGTTGAGCTTTTGCAGAACTTGCTCCAGATCGCGGAACGATTCATGCAACAGCGGCTGCTTGAGCGTTGCGGTTTTGCCCTCGACGATGAGGCGTTCGTGCACCAGATCATCGCTGAAGCGGGCATGGCCGCGCTTGAAAAGCCTTGTCACATAATCCGGCCACCAGCCAGAATGGCGCATTATCCGGCCGCAGTAGCTGGATGAGCGCGGGACGCGGAAAGCCACAGCCCCTACCGGATTGGCAATGGCCGATTGAATTTCGCTGCGCAATTCGGATGACACGCGCTCATCTGCATCCAGCGACAGCACCCAGTCGCCGGTTGCCAGAGCCAGCGCGCGGTTTTTCTGCGGTCCAAAACCCGGCCAGTCCATGACCAGGGCTTTTGCCCCCATTTCTTTGCAAATTGCAACCGTGTTGTCGTTGCTGCCGGAGTCCACCACGATGATTTCATCCGCCCACGACGCCGATTCCAGACAGCCACGCATATTCTGTTCTTCGTTCTTGGTGATGATGATGACTGAAAGGCTCATGTCGGGATGCCGCTCTATTGCGAATTCGATCTTAATCCAGCGTAGAGCAGCCCGCTCATCCACCCATAAAGCAGGCCTTCGGTATGGTCCAGAAGCAGGGAGTTGAACAGGCTACCGGTCATTATGGCAAGTATCAAGGCATGCGCGAGACTGCGCTCCAATGCGGAGGGTAGCATCTTTGCTAAGCGCCACTGACGGTAGAATAGATAAAGCAGCAATGTAAGACCAAATAACCCAGTTTGTGTTGCGATTAAAAGATACTCGTTGTGTGGGTTTGCGGGAACCAACATGTCGGTGCCTTTGACTTTTTCAGCATAAGCCTTGGGGAATCCGCCGGTGCCGACACCGAAGACAGGGTGATCACGGATGATCTCGAGGCTGTTTTTATACCATTCCATGCGCAAGCCAACCGAGTCGCCAACGGCCGCTAATTGATCGGGACGCCATTGGGAAAACTCATTCGCCGCTTTTGTGATTCGCGAGTGAAAAGTATCCGAACCTAAATAAGCTCCGGCAAAAAGCAGGCTGCCAAGCATTGCAGCAAGAGCCAATCCTTTCCATTTCCACATGTCGTAGAAGAAATATGCCAGCAGCAGTGCCAGAATCAGGTAACCGGTGCGCCCCTGGACCATGAACAGAACGTTAAAAACGGCGAGCGCGGAGAGAACACCCCAAACTACGCGGATGCCGGTTGCGGATGCATGTCGTGCCATTTGTGCGAACAGAAACGCGGCAATCGCCATCAGGATATTATGAGTGATAGAGAGCTTGAAGGTGACCGGATTCATGGGACCGGTCAGGCCGGGCGATTTGCTCGGAAAAAAGAAATATTCGGGCAGCAGGCCTATGCCTATCGCATAAGAAAACAGCAGGGTCAGGACCAATGCTAGGACAAATGCCAGCAATCCACGGCGCCGTATCCTTTCGTCCTGAAAGCAGGGTATCAGCAGGGCGATGAGCAGCAGTTCTTTGTACTTGCCCAAGTAACGCAACCCGTCTCCGGGATTGCGGTCACCGTACAACAGACCGGCAATAAGCAACGCGAACAGGGCTAACGCCAGCCACACCACGGGGTTGCCTCTAATTAGCCGCCACTTCTCGTGGTAGCCGGCACCGATGAGCCAGCATGCCAGCAACAGCCCCAGCAAAATACTGTCCAGCGCGGTGGAAACAGGAATAGTAAAGCCAAGCGCAATAGCAACCCATTTGGTCAATTTGTCGGCCTTGCTGCTAATAATCCGGTATTCCATCTGGTTTCATTTTTCAGCGAAGGCGATGAGCGACTTTCTCAAGGAGGGTGCTGCATCCTTAATGATGGTGCCGAGGGTGCGGATTTTTTCCAGTCCCACCCTGTGCCTTCGGGATTTGAGAAATGCGATCTCGATATTCCTGAAGCCGCAGGCATC
Organism: Burkholderiales bacterium; assembly: GCA_036522275.1. Lineage (GTDB taxonomy): Bacteria > Pseudomonadota > Gammaproteobacteria > Burkholderiales > JAHFRG01 > JAHFRG01. The sequence continues at coordinate 14,132 of DATDGC010000076.1, forward strand.
GAGAAGAATTCTCAGCTCGTCCTTAGTGAATTCGCGGTTGTGCCGTTTCGGATAAAACGACATTCCTTTGTAAGAAACCGGTTGAGCGTGCAGATAATGCTTTTTGTAATCGTAAGTAATGTTCTTGCCGCGCAGCATGCGGCTGCGGTTGCGGAAGCTTACTGCGTTGGGCACATCTACTTCAACGATGCCGCCGCTCTTCAGCACTCGGTGGATTTCCTGCATCGCCTTAAGATGCGAATGGCTGAAATGTTCCATTACCTGGCAGCATACCACTGCGTCAAAGCAATCATCCGGGAATGGTAGTGGATCCACTTCGATGTTGCATACCTGGAATTGGATTGGTTTATGCCGGTAAACCTCCGGATATTTGGCAGAGTAGTCGGCAATGTCGAGGGCGTAACAGTCGTGCCCAAGCTCGCAAAGCAGAGAAAGCAGCATGCCGTGCCCAGCGCCCACATCGAGGATTTTTTTCGACATGCGCAGGCGGTAGGCGATATCCGAGAACCGGTCTATGCTGCCCTTGAATACGTCCTCGAGTGCGGGATCATTTCTGTTATAGAGTTTTCCGCTGCTGCGCAGCGACAGTGCCAGCTGGTAGATTTGCTTTTTCGTGAGATTGTGAACTGGCTGCCGGATTTCGGTCTGGTGCGTGCCCATGGCTTGCTGCGGCATCATTCGGGGCGGTAATTGGACGCGCCTTTACTTTTTCGGTAATTTCACGCCTGCTCCGCCAACGCCAGAAAGCGTTTCCAGTCGGGTTAAGCGCTTTTCGTGGTCAAGCACCCATGCCGCCAACGTGTTGACCTTTTGGCTGGTTTCCGACAGTTTCTCACGCACCACCGCAACGCCAGAGAGCCTGTCCAAGATTTCTGTTACGAGGCTCATAGCGCGCTTCCGGCCGGTGCCGAGGGTTTGTCGCCGTGAATCCGCTCCATTTCTGCAAAAGCAGCGTCCAGCTTCTTGTTTACCGTATCGAGATCCTCGATCATGGCGTCAAAATGCTTTTTTGTCTCCCGCGTCGCCATGTCCAAGAGCTTGAGATCTTCAGCCGTTATGCCTGCCAAATAACTACCGACCGCATTGCGGATTTCTTCGGCGACCTTTGTACCCTTCGCTTTCGCTCTTTTTTGAAGCGCTGCCTTCTGTGCCGGTTCCAAATAAACCTGTGTTAGTCTAAGAGTTGCCATAACGTTGTCCGATCGTTACCAATGATAGATAGTATATATTATATATCACAGGTGTCAGGGCTTGCAACCGGATCGACTTGTTCTTGTAAATCTTGAGACAGCGCGAGCTACTGTTGTATATCTGTCTTTTGGTGATGTTGTGAACCGGCTTGGTTTGGGCTTATCGGGTCATTCATGCTCGGCCGCTGCATCGTTGGAAAACCCGGGCTGGCGCAGACTGTTACGCCCGCTTCTCCTTACACGATTGGGTTTGGTTTTGCCCGTTGCCGTATTCCGGCACCCATTTCGACAGGTCCTGTTTTACCTGGTCGCCGTTCAGGGGCTGCGGCTGCGTAATCCAGGTCAATACGGAATTGAGCCACTGTGCTTCTACCGGCCTCGCTTTGGCTATGCGCAACTTGGGATGAGGCGTGGGCAAAGTATTTTCCTCATCGGCGAGAAGCTCTTCGTAGAGTTTTTCGCCGGGCCTCAAGCCCGTGTAGACAATTTTTATCTCCTCCTCGCTGAAACCCGAAAGATGGATCAGGTCTTTCGCCAGATCGGCGATTTTCACCGGCTCGCCCATGTCCATGACAAAAATTTCTCCGCCCTTGCCCATCACCGCAGACTGCAGCACAAGCTGCGCCGCTTCGGGAATGGACATGAAGTACCGCATGATATCAGGATGGGTTACAGTCACCGGGCCGCCTTTTTCGATCTGCTCGCGGAATTTCGGGATCACGCTGCCGGTGCTTCCCAGCACGTTGCCGAAACGCACCATTACAAAACGCGTGTGTGATGACTGTTGCAGGGCCTGGCAGAGCATTTCCGCAAGCCGCTTGCTCGCGCCCATCACGTTGGTGGGATTGACCGCTTTATCCGTGGACACCAGCACGAATTTTTCAATCCGGTGCTCGACTGCAGCCTGCGCCAGGACATACGTGCCTAGTGCGTTGTTGAGCACCGCTTCCCAGGCGTTTTGCTCCTCCATCAGTGGCACATGTTTGTAGGCCGCAGCGTGGAACACCACGGAAGGGCGGTATTGCGCGAGCACCTGATCGACGCGTGCACGGTTCTTGATATCACCGATGGCGCAGGCGATCGTGGTATCCGGAAAGCCGCTTTGAAATTCCTGCTCGATGCTGTAAAGCGCGTATTCGTTAAGATCGAACAAAATAAGCCGCTGCGGCTTGAAGCGCGCAATCTGCCGGCACAATTCGGAGCCGATTGAACCTCCTGCGCCGGTGACCAATATTGTTTTCCCGGCAAACAGCTCCTTCAGGCCAGCGCTGTCCAGAACTACAGGGTCGCGCCCGAGCAAATCGTCGAGCTCAACGTGGCGGATTTGCGATACCGTTACCTTGCCGCTTAGCAGATCGTCAAACGAAGGCACCGTCAGCGCCTTTACCCCCGCGTTTACGCAGACATTCATGGCGCGGCGGCGCGCGGCGTGAGATGCCGAGGGCATGGCGATGATGGCATGCTGTATTTGCATTTTTTGCGCGTGATCGGCGAGATCGTCTATCTGCCCCAGCACTTTCACGCCGTGCAAAAGCTTGCCGCGTGTTTCGAGGTTGTCATCCAGAAAGCCCACCACCCTCCATTCATGGCTGCGGTTGAGATCCTTGACCAGCCCCGCGGCGGCGTCGCCCGCGCCGAGGACGATGACCGGTTTCGCTTGCAGATTAGCCAGGCTGTACATGCGGTGCTCTTTCCACGACCGGTAGGCAATTCGGCTGCCGCACATGATGAGAAAGAGCAGTATCGGGTCAAGCACCAGCACCGAGCGCGGCACCACAGCGGGAATGCGCAGCATGAACAGTACAAGAGGAATAACCATGGCTGCGAGCACGACCGCAAGCAGTATGCGCTTCAAATCGGGCAAGCTGGCGTAACGCCATATTCCCCGGTAAAGACCGAACCACAAAAAGATCAAGGCTTGCGAAATAACCACCCACGGCAGCGTCTGCGTCATGCTTTGCAGGTAGGGCTCCTCGATATCCAGGTTGAAACGCAGCCAATAGGCAAGACACCAGGCAGCTACTGCCGCGACAAGGTCATGCGCGAAAGCAAGCAAGGTGCGGATATTCGGTTTAGGTATGACGTACATTTTGTTGGCGGCTTGCCCAGTAGCGATCAAAAATAATCATAGCCAGCAGATAAAAAATTCCCCAGCAGACCAGCAGTGCGAAATGCAGCAGCGTATCTTGCCGAATTGCCCATAGAGCGCTGGCGCCGGCAGCCAGCATCAAGCCATATTCAAACCACGCGGTCTTGCGATGTCCCCAGCCGATCTGCACCAGTCGCTGGTAATAATGCTCCCGGTGCGCTTGCCAGACTTTTTTGCGCTTAAACGCGCGCTTTATCAAGGTTACGCTGGCGTCCATGATGAAAGGAGAAAAAACCAGCAACGGAAACCATACTGGCCAATCATTTTGCAGCCAACCCATGCTGCCCAGTGCGGCGGCCAGAAAGCCGAGCGGGATGGAACCGGCGTCGCCCAGAAAAATCCTCGCGGGATGGAAATTGAACAGCAAAAATGCCATGGCAGAGGCTGCTATGGAAAAATTGACCAGGGCAAATATTTCATTCCCGGAAATCCAGGCAGCGACGCCATAAAAGCCGAAACCGAACACGGCCATTCCCCCTGCCAGCCCGTCAGAGCCGTCCATGAAATTATACAGGTTGGTCATCCAGGCGGTGATGACGATGGCTAAAAGCATCAGCGGCAGACCGAAGCTGCCTGTAAGTAGATAAATCATCGCCAAAGCCGCTGCAGCAAAATGCGCAAGCAAACGCCAAACGGCCGGCAAATTGTAAATGTCGTCAAGCACCGAAACTGCAATCAAAATAACCACCCCGGTCCATATCGGCCACGGCAGGCCTAGGAAAATGCCGGCAACGGAAATACCCAACATCAGCCCCAGCCCTCCAGTACGGGGAACCGGTGCATCATGCAGTGAGCGCGGGTTGGGGCGGTCGAGCGCGATCAGCGAAAGTTTATTTTTAAGCAGCCACAGAATTGCGGCAAACGTTGCCGCAAATGACAGCACAGGCGTCCAGTAATAATTCTGAATAAAACTTGTCATCACGAAGCTGCTGCATGGGTTTGAAGGAACCAGCGTGCTGTTTCCGCCAATCCTTCGTCGAGAGAGGCACTCGGCTTCCAGCCTAATTCGCTGCGAATTTTAGAGCTGTCCACCAGAAGCGAGCTGAGCAGCTTGTCTGCTTCACCAGATTTGCCCGCAAGCTTTGCAGCGAGGTGTAGAAGTTTCGCAGGAAACGGCCAAAGTCTCGCAGGTCTGCCAAGAGCGCGGGCAATGCGGGAAATCAATTCAGCTGTTGAGATGTGCTCATCATCGCATACCAGGTAGATCTTTCCCTTTGCCTGCGGGCTCGTCATACCGGCAATGATAGCTTCGACCAGGTTACCAAGAAAAATAATGCTTCTGCGATTATGTACGGAAGCGAGCGGCAGCGGCATTCCACGCTGCACTGCTTGCAGGAGGCGCAAGCAGTTGCCTTTGACACCGGGCCCGTAAACCATGGGCGAACGCAAAATGACGATTTCCAGTTTAGTTTCGTCCGCAACGCGTTTAAGCGCCTGCTCCGCTTCCCATTTGGATATGGCATAAGCATCCTGCGGGTTTGGCGTGTCCGTTTCGGTGAAAGCCTGATTGCCGGTGTTCTCGCCGTTCACCTTTATCGTGCTCAAAAACACCAATCGCCGCACTCCCGTCTGCGCTGCCATTCGCGCCAGACGTTCGGTCGCATGGGTGTTAACCTGTCGGAATTCCATCAGAGAATCTTCTGCAATTTCCTTCATGATATGCACGCGCGCAGCCAAGTGGACAATCACATCGATGCCGGATAAAGCCTTTCTCCAATCAGTACCCGGCCCAAGCGACCCCACGCTGCAAGGCGCGACTCCCTGTGGAAGTTCGGATACAGCATGCAAGGCGGGGCGAATTGTTCCCGTGACATTCCAGCCGCACGCAAGCAGCTTCCTGCACATCGCCTGACCAACAAAGCCGGTTGCTCCGGTGATTAAAGCGGTAGTGGATTCCATTTAATGGACAACCTCGGTGTTCTTGCGGCTGAAACAGATTTTCAGAAAAACCCGCGAGCAGAAAAAATTGAGCATGCTGCGTACGTGCCAGAAAAAATGTCGCGGCTTGATATGGCTGTCTCTACGTGCATGGTGCGCGACGTGAACCGTGGGCTCAAGCGCAACCTGGTAGCCTGCCAGCCTCAACCTCGCGCACAGGTCCACGTCTTCGTAATACAGGAAAAACCGCTCGTCGAAACCACCTACACGGTTGTATACCTCCCGGTGGAATACCATGAACATGCCGGCGACCCAGTCGGGGAAAAAACGCCCCGGCCCGATCTGATATTCGGGAACCGCTCCGAAACCAAACAGTTTGTTCAGAATGGATAATGGCGTCGGAAACTTGCGCGCGTTGTCCTCAACCGCATCTTCCGGACTTAACACGAGCGGAGCGACTACCCCGATGCGCGGGTCTTTCACGACTTCAATCAAGGCGGGAAACGGATCGCTCTGTAAGCGGATGTCAGGGTTAAGCACACAGAAAAACTCGCCACGGGCATGGGCAAAGGCCGCGTTATGGTTCGCGCCAAATCCCTTGGCGCGCTGGTTTTTGATCAGGCGAACGGGGAATCGGAATCGTTCCACGGAGAATGGCAGCTCTTCTTGGACGTTCAATGTAACGAGAACTTCGTTTCGTGATTCGCAATATTTATCGAGATCAGCGAGCAGATCGGCAACCAGATTTCCCTGGTTATGACTGACGATTGAAATCGAAATGGCGTTGTTTTGCGGCACGCAGATCCCACGAATGTCGAAAAAGTTGTCTCAAGCTGGCGATAAGGAAATGCCCCGCGTATTTTAGAAACGAGTAGAGGAACGGACAAACGACTACGTCAGGCCCGATCAATCTCTCGCTGCACAGCAACCGGTAGTTTTTTGGCCCCGTCTTTTCCATTTGTGCTGTTACTTGGGAGACTACCAGCTTCGTGGAGTCAGCGCCATGTGCCTATACGCAGCAGCGCTTTTCCGGAGGCTGTCGGCAGAACAAGGCGAGTGCCACGCGATAGCAACGCGAGAGGTTTATCACAGCCACTCGTCGCTTGTTCTGTGCGGCAAGCAGATTTCCGGCGCCCCCGGCCAATCGTGTATAGTTTCTATCCTGGAAATCCAACAATGACGCCACGCTA
>DATDGC010000077.1:0-15483 GCA_036522275.1 Burkholderiales bacterium
GCTCTTGGCTTCGCCCCCGTACTTCTTGGCCAGCACCATGGTCATCGCCGCAGTGAGCGTGGTCTTGCCATGATCCACATGCCCAATCGTCCCGACGTTTACGTGCGGCTTGGTCCGCTCAAATTTGCCTTTTGCCATATCGCTTCCCTTAATACTGGTTATTTCTTGTTGATGATCGCTTCCGCTTCGCTCTTCGGCATTTCAACGTAATGCTTGAATTCCATAGTGTAGGTGGCGCGCCCCTGGGTAGCCGAACGCAGCGAAGTCGAATAACCGAACATTTTGGCAAGCGGCACTTCAGCGCGAATCAGCTTGATGCCGGGCAGCAGGTCTTCCATGCCCTGGATGATGCCGCGTCGCGAATTCAGGTCGCCGACTACGTTGCCCATGAAATCTTCCGGGGTTTCCACTTCCACCGCCATCATCGGCTCAAGCAACACCGGGTTGGCTCTGCGCATGCCGTCTTTAAAGGCGAACGATGCCGCCATTTTGAAGGCATTTTCGTTGGAGTCCACCTCGTGGTAAGAACCGTCGAACAAGGTCACTTTCACGTCCACCACCGGATATCCCGCCAATATGCCGTTGGGCAGGGTATCCACCAAGCCCTTTTGTACTGCCGAGATGTATTCGCGCGGCACTGCGCCGCCTTTGACCGCGTCCACAAACTCATAACCTTTGGCGGGGTTCGGCTCCATTTTCAGCCACACATGGCCATATTGGCCGCGCCCGCCTGACTGCTTGATGAACTTGCCTTCCACGTCGTCCGCGACCTTCTTGATGGTCTCGCGGTAGGCCACTTGCGGCGCGCCCACGTTCGCTTCCACGCCGAACTCACGCTTCATGCGGTCAACGATGATTTCCAGGTGCAGTTCGCCCATTCCGGAAATGATGGTTTGCCCGGATTCCTCGTCGGTGCGCACGCGGAATGAAGGGTCTTCCTGCGCCAGGCGGTTCAACGCCACGCCCATTTTCTCCTGGTCGGCCTTGGTCTTGGGTTCCACGGCGACGTGAATAACCGGCTCCGGGAACACCATGCGTTCAAGCATAATCACTTTATTCGGGTCGCACAGGGTATCGCCGGTGGACGCTTCGCGCAGACCCACGGCAGCGGCGATATCGCCGGCGCGCACTTCCTTGATTTCATCGCGTTGGTTGGCATGCATTTGCAACAGGCGCCCGATGCGTTCCTTCTTGCCCCTAACCGGGTTGTACACGGTATCGCCGGATTTCACCACCCCGGAATAGACGCGGAAGAAAATCAGTTGCCCGACGTAAGGGTCGCTTGCAATCTTGAACGCCAGCCCGGAAAAAGGCTCGTCGTCCGAGGCATGGCGCTCACCCGGCTGGCCGTTTTCCAGCTCGCCCTTGACCGGGGGAATGTCCCCCGGCGCCGGCAGGTAGTCTACCACCGCGTCCAGCATCGCCTGCACGCCCTTGTTCTTGAAAGCGGAGCCGCACAGCATCGGCACGATTTCGTTGTGTATGGTGCGCTGGCGCAAGCCGCGCTTGATTTCCTCGGGCGTGAGCTCACCCTTCTCGAGGTACTTGTGCATCAGCTCTTCAGAAGCCTCGGCGGCGGACTCCATCATTTTTTCGCGCCAGCGCTTGCATTCCTCGAGCATTGCAGCGGGAATCTCGCGTTCTTCGAATTTCATGCCCTGGGTGCTGTCGTCCCAGTAAATCGCCTTCATCTTCACCAGATCCGCCACTCCCTCGAATTTTTCCTCCGCGCCCACCGGCAACTGAATCGGCACCGGGTTGGCCTTGAGGCGCGATTTCATCTGTTCGTAGACACGCATGAAATTCGCGCCCTGGCGGTCCATCTTGTTGACGAAGGCAAGGCGCGGCACGCGGTACTTGTTGGCCTGCCGCCACACCGTTTCTGTCTGGGGCTGCACTCCGCCCACCGCGCAGAACACGGTGCACGCGCCGTCCAGGACGCGCAAGCTGCGCTCCACTTCGATGGTGAAATCCACGTGTCCCGGAGTGTCAATGATGTTGATGCGGTGCTCAGGATGACTACGGTCCATGCCCTTCCAGAAGCAGGTGGTGGCGGCTGAAGTAATGGTAATCCCGCGCTCCTGCTCTTGCTCCATCCAGTCCATGATCGCCGTGCCGTCGTGCACTTCGCCCAGCTTGTGCGACACGCCGGTGTAAAACAGGATACGCTCCGTGGTCGTGGTCTTACCGGCATCAATGTGAGCGGTGATGCCGATGTTGCGGTAACATTCGATGGGCGTTTTACGGGCCACGGCTAAATTCATCCTTGAAGATATCCTGGGGTGCTAGAACCGGTAATGCGAGAAGGCTTTGTTGGCTTCAGCCATGCGATGCACTTCCTCGCGTTTTTTAATCGCCCCGCCACGGCCTTCCGCTGCCTCGGCAAGTTCACCTGCAAGGCGCGCGCCCATGGATTTTTCACCGCGCTTGCGCGCGGCATCGCGCAACCAACGCATGGCCAGCGCGGTGCGCCGTATCGGCCGTACTTCCACCGGTACCTGGTAGTTGGCGCCACCGACGCGGCGGCTCTTCACTTCAACCACTGGCCTCACGTTGGCAATGGCCTGGCTGAAAACCTCCAGCGGATCCTTGCCGGTTTTTTCCGCAATCTGTCCCAAGGCGCCGTAGACGATTCTTTCGGCGACCGATTTCTTGCCACGCGTCATCAGTACGTTCACGAACTTGGTAACGTCCTGATTGCTGTATTTCGGGTCCGGCAATATATTGCGTTTGGGAATTTCTCTGCGTCGTGGCATGGTTGTCTCAAGAAATCGTTAAGCGGCTTTCACCCGCTTCGCGCCGTACTTGGAACGGCCCTGCTTGCGGTCTTTCACCCCGGCGGTATCGAGGCTGCCGCGCACCGTGTGGTAGCGCACGCCGGGCAGGTCCTTGACGCGCCCGCCGCGGATCAGCACTACCGAGTGCTCCTGCAGGTTATGTCCCTCGCCACCGATGTAACTGGTCACTTCGAAACCATTGGTGAGCCGCACACGTGCTACCTTGCGCAAAGCGGAATTCGGCTTTTTCGGTGTAGTGGTGTAGACACGCGTGCATACGCCGCGTTTTTGCGGCGAATTGCCCAGCGCCGGAACCTTGCTTTTCATACGCTTGGCGAATCTCGCCCCGCGCACCAATTGATTGACCGTCGGCATTAACCTTACGCCCCTAAAAAATACGGACGGCGCGGTTAGCGCCGTCCCGAAAAGACTGTGGATTTTATGGACTTATTCGCTATCTGTCAAGCTGCGTGCTCGGCATCTTGCGCTTCTCCCGCGGCTTCCTCGCCCACTTCACCACCTACGGTGGGACCCGAAGCCGCTTGCTTGTGGCGGGTACTGTGAAAAGCGAATCCGGTGCCTGCTGGTATCAGACGGCCGACGATGACGTTTTCCTTTAGGCCGCGCAATTCGTCCTTCTTACCCATGATAGCCGCCTCGGTCAGCACGCGGGTGGTTTCCTGGAACGAGGCTGCGGAGATGAAGGAATCGGTGGAAAGCGACGCCTTGGTGATGCCAAGCAGCATGTAATCAAAGGTTGCGGGTTTCTTGCCCTCGGCGGTCACGCGCTCGTTTTCTTCCAGCACTCCCGCGCGCTCAACCTGCTCGCCGGGAATGAAGTGGGTGTCACCCGCATCCATGATCTGCAACCGGCGCAACATTTGGCGCACGATGACTTCGATGTGCTTGTCGTTGATCTTCACGCCTTGCAAGCGGTAGACGTCCTGCACTTCATCGGTAATATAGCGCGCCAGCGCTTCGACACCCAGCAGCCGCAGAATATCGTGCGGATCGGCGGGGCCGTCTACGATCGTTTCGCCCTTGTTCACCACTTGGCCGTCATGCGCCATCACATGCTTATCCTTAGGAATCAGGTACTCGTGGGCCACGCCGTCGAGATCGGTGATGACCAGGCGCTGCTTGCCCTTGGTATCCTTGCCGAAAGACACGGTGCCGGTCACTTCCGCCAGCACACCGGCATCTTTCGGTGAACGCGCTTCAAAGAGCTCGGCAACGCGCGGCAGACCACCGGTGATGTCGCGAGTCTTGCTGGTTTCTTGCGGAATCCGCGCCAGCACTTCGCCTACGCTTGCCTGCTGTCCGTCTTTCACGGTGAGGATAGAGCCGATCTGAAAAGTGATGTTGACCGGCTGATCGGTACCCGCAATCTTCACTTCCTTGTTCCTGTCATCCAGCAGCTTTACCTGCGGACGCAAGCCTTTGGCCTGCGCCACACCGCGCCGTTTCGGATCAATCACCACCAGCGTGGAGAGTCCCGTGACTTCATCAATCTGCTTGGCCACGGTGACCCCTTCCTCGACGTTATCAAAGCGGATGCGGCCGGCATATTCAGTAATGATGGGCCGGGTATGCGGATCCCAGGTCGCGAGCACCTGCCCTGCTTTGGCCTTGCCGCCGTCTTTGATCATCAGGTTAGCGCCGTAAGGCACTTTGTGGCGCTCGCGCTCGCGCCCGTTGTCGTCCTGAATAATCACTTCACCACTGCGCGAAATTACCACTTGCTCGCCTTTGGCATTGGTCACGTAGCGCATAATCGAACTGAAGTGCGCCACACCATTGGATTTGGCCTCGACCTGGCTCACAACCACGGTACGCGAAGCGGCGCCGCCGATATGGAAAGTACGCATGGTGAGCTGAGTTCCCGGCTCGCCTATGGATTGCGCTGCGATCACGCCCACCGCTTCGCCCACGTTCACCAGTTGCCCGCGCCCGAGGTCGCGCCCATAGCATTTGGCGCACAGCCCATAGCGGGTTTCGCAGGTAAGCGGGGTGCGCACTTTCACTTCGTCTATGCCCAGCATTTCAATAGCCTCGAGCAGATCCTCGTCGAGCAACGTGCCAGCCTTGATCAGGGTTTGTGTGGTTTCAGGATGCAATATATCGGTAGCCGCCACACGACCGAGAATGCGCTCGCGTAAAGCTTCCACTACTTCGCCGCCTTCCACCAGCGCTTTCATCGCCACGCCCTGGGTGGTGCCACAATCTTCTTCGGTCACCACCAGGTCCTGGGTCACATCTACCAAGCGGCGCGTGAGATAGCCTGAATTCGCGGTCTTCAACGCGGTGTCTGCAAGACCCTTGCGCGCGCCGTGAGTTGAAATAAAGTACTGCAGCACGTTCAGGCCTTCGCGGAAATTGGCGGTAATCGGAGTTTCAATGATCGAGCCGTCGGGCTTCGCCATCAATCCACGCATGCCCGCGAGCTGGCGAATTTGCGCCGCCGAGCCACGCGCTCCGGAATCGGCCATCATGTATATCGAGTTGAATGATTCCTGGGTCACCGCATTGCCTCTTTTGTCAAACATCGGCACGGCACCTTTCTTACGGTCCCATTCCATTACCGGTTCGGTGCCAAGCTGCTCCATCATCGCTTTCGCCACCACGTCCCCGGCCCGTCCCCAGATGTCCACCACTTTGTTATAGCGCTCGCCCTGGGTCACCAGGCCCGAAGTGTATTGCGCCTCGATTTCCTGCACTTCTTTTTCTGCGGCGGAAATGATTTCGTTCTTTTGTTGCGGCACCAGCATGTCGTCCACGCAAATCGAAATGCCGGCGCGGGTCGCCAGAGTAAAACCGTAATACATCAGCTTATCGGCGAATATCACCGTCTCCCTAAGCCCGCAGCGGCGGAAGCTGGCGTTGATAAGTTTGGATACTTCCTTTTTCTTAAGCGGTTTGTTGATGAGTTCGAACGGCAGGCCCGCTGGCAGAATTTCGGAAAGCAGCGCGCGCCCCACCGTGGTTTCATAGCGGGTGAGCTTTTCACTGCGTTCACCGTCAGCATTAAACTCGAGCTCCTTGATGCGCACTTTAATTCTGGCATGAAGTTCAACCTGGCGTGATTCGTAGGCGCGCGAGACTTCCGCCACATCGGCGAATTGCATGCCTTCGCCCCAGGCGTTGATTTTCTCGCGGGTGTTGTAATACAGTCCCAGCACGATGTCCTGCGACGGCACGATAATCGGTTCGCCATTGGAAGGCGAGAGCACGTTGTTGGTGGAGAGCATGAGCGTGCGCGCTTCCATCTGCGCTTCCAGGGAGAGCGGCACGTGCACCGCCATCTGGTCACCGTCGAAGTCGGCGTTAAACGCCGCGCATACTAGCGGATGCAGCTGGATCGCCTTGCCCTCGATTAACACCGGTTCGAACGCCTGGATGCCCAAACGATGCAGCGTCGGCGCGCGGTTGAGCAGCACCGGATGCTCGCGGATCACATCTTCAAGAATGTCCCACACTTCCGGCACTTCGGCTTCCACCAGGCGTTTCGCCGCCTTGATGGTAGTGCCGGGTTCCAGCATTTCCAGCTTGTGGAAGATGAACGGCTTAAACAGTTCCAGCGCCATTTTCTTCGGCAGGCCGCACTGGTGCAGCTTCAACTGGGGGCCGACCACGATCACCGAGCGCCCCGAGTAATCCACGCGCTTACCCAGCAGGTTCTGGCGGAAACGCCCGCCTTTGCCCTTTATCATATCGGCAAGCGATTTCAGCGCACGCTTGTTGGCGCCGGTCATGGCTTTGCCGCGGCGCCCGTTGTCGAGCAGCGAGTCCACCGATTCCTGGAGCATGCGCTTTTCGTTGCGCACGATGATTTCCGGCGCTTTCAGTTCCAAAAGCCGCTTCAAGCGGTTGTTGCGGTTAATCACGCGGCGGTACAAATCGTTGAGATCGGAAGTCGCAAAACGGCCACCATCGAGCGGCACCAGCGGGCGTAATTCCGGAGGCAGCACCGGCATCACCTCCATAATCATCCAATCCGGTTTGATGCCTGACTGATGGAACGCTTCGAGCACTTTCAGGCGCTTCGCCAGCTTCTTGATCTTGGTGTCGGAGCCGGTGGCCGCAAGTTCCTTGCGCAGGTTTTCGACCTCCTGGTTGAGATCAAGGTTGCGCAGCAATTCACGTATTCCCTCGGCGCCCATGCTCGCTGAAAACTCATCACCGTACTCTTCCACCTTGGCGAGATAATCGTCTTCTGAAAGCAACTGACAGCGGTTTAACGGGGTCATGCCGGGATCGGTCACCACATAGGCCTCGAAATACAGCACGCGCTCGATGTCGCGCAGCGTCATGTCGAGCACCATGCCCAAGCGGGAGGGCAGCGATTTCAAAAACCAGATGTGAGCGACAGGGCTCGCGAGCTCGATGTGTCCCATGCGCTCACGTCGCACTTTGGATAAAGTCACTTCCACGCCGCATTTTTCGCAGATCACGCCGCGGTGCTTCAAACGCTTGTACTTGCCGCACAGACATTCGTAATCCTTGACCGGACCGAAAATCTTGGCGCAGAACAGGCCATCGCGCTCCGGCTTGAAGGTACGGTAGTTGATGGTCTCCGGTTTTTTGACTTCGCCGTAAGACCAGGAGCGGATTTTTTCAGGCGATGCGAGTCCGATCTTGATCGCGTCAAACTCCACTTCCTTGGTTACCTGTTTAAACAAATCCAGCAAAGCTTTCATTTGCTACTCCTAAAATATGGCGGTCAGTTGACTATATCAATAGCGGTCAAGATCAATGTCAATTGCCAGCGAGCGAATTTCTTTCACCAGTACGTTGAACGACTCCGGCATGCCGGCGTCAATCTTGTGCTCACCCTTGACGATGTTTTCATAGACCTTGGTGCGGCCGGAGACATCGTCGGATTTCACGGTGAGCATCTCCTGCAGCGTGTAGGCCGCGCCGTAGGCCTCGAGCGCCCACACCTCCATTTCACCGAAGCGCTGTCCGCCGAACTGCGCCTTGCCGCCCAAAGGCTGCTGGGTAACCAGGCTGTATGGGCCGGTGGAGCGGGCGTGCATCTTGTCGTCTACCAAATGATGCAGTTTCATCACGTGCATGAAACCCACGGTCACCGTGCGGTCGAAGGGATCACCGCTTCTGCCGTCGTGAAGCACGATCTGCCCGGAGCGCGGCAATCCCGCGAGCTCCAGCATGTTCTTGATTTCTTCTTCGGTGGCGCCGTCAAACACCGGGGTGGAGAACGGCACGCCGTCCTTGAGGTTATGCGCCAGATTCAGCACTTCCGCATCACTGAGAGAGACGATGTCTTCGGGCTTGCCGCTGGAGTTGTAAATCAGCGTCAGCGCCTTGCGTATGTCGGAAACTTTGGTATGCGCTTTCAGCATGTCGCCGATTTTCTGGCCCAGGCCTTTCGCCGCCCATCCCAGATGCGTTTCCAGTATTTGCCCCACATTCATGCGCGAGGGCACGCCCAGCGGGTTCAACACGATGTCCATCGGTATGCCATCCGCCATATAAGGCATGTCCTCCACCGGCACGATCTTGGAGATCACACCCTTGTTACCATGACGGCCGGCCATCTTGTCGCCTGGCTGCAGGCGGCGTTTCACCGCCACATAAACTTTCACCATTTTCTGCACGCCGGGCGGCAGCTCGTCGCCGCTGGTGAGTTTCTTTTTCTTGGCTTCGAAGGCAGCGTCGAACTCTAGCCGTTTTTGCGCCAGACTTTCCTTGAGCTGCTCGAGCTGCCGGCTCGTCTGATCGTTGGCAAGGCGTATATCAAACCAGCTGTGCCTCTCCACTTCAGCGAGATAGGACTTGGTGAGCTTGGTGCCCCTGGCGATTTTCTTGGGGCCGCCGTTGGCGGTCTTACCCACCAGCAAGCGCTCGATGCGGCCAAAGGTGTCATCTTCGACGATGCGCAATTGGTCGGCCAAATCTTTTTTGTAGCGCTTGAGCTCATCGTCAATGATTTGCTGGGCGCGCTTGTCGCGCTCAATCCCTTCGCGGGTGAACACCTGCACGTCGATCACCGTGCCCGACATGCCAGAACGTACGCGCAAGCTGGTATCCTTCACGTCGGAAGCTTTTTCGCCGAAAATCGCGCGCAGCAGTTTCTCCTCCGGCGTGAGCTGGGTTTCGCCCTTGGGTGTTACTTTGCCTACCAGCACGTCGCCCACTTCGACCTCGGCGCCGATGTAAACGATCCCCGATTCATCGAGCCGTGACAGCATCACCTCGGAAAGATTGGAAATATCGCGTGTGATTTCTTCCGGTCCCAGTTTGGTATCGCGCGCCACCACTGAAAGTTCTTCGATGTGGATCGAAGTAAAGCGTTCATCGCCCACCACGCGCTCGGAAATCAGGATCGAGTCCTCGAAGTTGTAGCCATTCCACGGCATGAACGCCACCAGCAGGTTTTGCCCCAGCGCGAGTTCACCCATGTCGGTGGACGCGCCGTCGGCAATCACGTCGCCGCGGGCAATTGCGTCGCCCACTTTCACCACCGGCCGCTGGTTGATATTGGTGTTCTGGTTGGAGCGGGTGTATTTCACCAGATTATAAATATCCACTCCCACTTCGCCGGCAGTGGTTTCATTATCATTGACCCGCACCACAATGCGCGAGGCGTCCACGTAATCCACCACGCCGCCGCGCACTGCCTGCACTGCGGTGCCGGAATCCACCGCCACGGTGCGTTCGATGCCGGTGCCGACTAATGGTTTTTCGGCGCGCAGGCAGGGTACCGCCTGGCGCTGCATGTTCGAGCCCATCAGCGCGCGGTTAGCATCGTCGTGCTCGAGAAACGGAATCAAAGATGCCGCCACTGAGACGATCTGCGAGGGCGCCACGTCCATGTACTGGATGTGATCCGGTGTGGACATGGTGAATTCGTTGTGATGCCGGCAAGAAATCAGCTCGTCCACGAATTTGCCTTTTTTGTCGAGCGCGGCGTTCGCCTGAGCGATCACGAACTGCCCTTCCTCGATCGCCGACAGATAATGGATTTCATCGGTCACTTTGCCGTTTACCACCTTGCGGTAGGGCGTTTCCAGAAAACCGTACTGGTTGGTGCGGGCATAAAGCGCCAGCGAATTGATGAGCCCGATATTCGGGCCTTCCGGTGTTTCGATCGGGCACACCCGCCCATAGTGCGTAGGATGCACGTCGCGCACTTCAAACCCCGCGCGCTCGCGCGTGAGCCCTCCGGGTCCCAAAGCAGATACGCGCCGCTTGTGAGTGATTTCCGACAGCGGGTTGGTCTGATCCATGAATTGGGAGAGCTGGCTGGAGCCGAAAAACTCGCGTATCGCCGCCGACACCGGCTTGGCGTTGATGAGATCGTGCGGCATCAGGTTTTCCGATTCAGCCTGCGACAGACGCTCGCGCACCGCGCGTTCGACGCGGACCAATCCCGCGCGGAACTGGTTTTCAGCGAGCTCGCCCACCGAGCGCACACGGCGGTTGCCGAGGTGATCGATATCGTCGATTTCGCCGCGTCCGTTTCTCAACTCAACCAGAATCCTGATCACTGCGACAATATCTTCGTTGGACAGCGTGCCTGGGCCGGTCAATTGTTGCCGTCCCACGCGACGGTTGAATTTCATGCGTCCCACCGGAGAGAGGTCGTAACGTTCTTCCGCGTAGAACAGCCCGCGGAACAGCGTCTTCACCGCGTCTTCGGTGGGCGGTTCGCCGGGACGCATCATGCGGTAGATTGCCACTTGCGCCGCCAGCTGATCAGCGCTTTCGTCTATTCTCAGGGTCTGCGAAATGTATTCACCCTGATCGAGGTCATTGGTATAAATGGTGCTGATCCTGCCGATCTGCGCTTCCTGCAGTTTTTTAAGCAGGTCCTCGGTGATTTCGCCGTTGCCATGAGCCAGGATCTCGCCGCTTTCCTTGTCCACCACGTTATGCGCCAACACGCGCCCGGTCACAAACTCGGTCGGCACGACGATTTTCTGCAGGCCTGCCTGCTCCATTTCACGCACATGTTTGACGGTGATGCGCTTGTCCTTGGGAACGATCAGCTTGCCGCCCTTGGTGGTGATATCGAAGCGCGCCATTTCGCCGCGCATGCGCTCCGGCACCAGCTCGAATTGGATGCCTTTTTTGCCGATGTGGAAAGTATCGAACGCAAAAAACTCCGCGAGGATCTGTTCCGGCGTGTAGCCAATGGCCTTGAGCAGGGTGGTCACAGGCATTTTGCGCCTGCGGTCAACGCGGAAATACAAATAGTCTTTCGGGTCAAATTCGAAATCCAGCCACGAGCCGCGGTAGGGAATGATGCGCGCGGAGAAGAGCAGCTTCCCGGAAGAATGAGTTTTGCCGCGATCGTGCTCGAAGAACACGCCGGGCGAACGGTGCAGCTGCGACACGATCACCCGCTCGGTGCCGTTGATGACGAAAGAACCTGTCGAAGTCATAAGCGGAATTTCGCCCATGTATACTTCCTGCTCCTTGACTTCTTTCACCGTCGGTTTGGTTGCTTCGCGGTCCATGATGGTAAGCTGCACCTTGGCGCGCAGCGGCGCAGCATAAGTGAGTCCGCGCTGCTGGCACTCCTTGACGTCAAACGGCGGCACGCCGAGGGTGTAGCTTACGAAAACCAGCCTGGCGTTTTTGGAATGGCTTTGGATCGGGAATATCGAAGTAAACGCGGCTTGCAGACCTTCGTTCTTGCGCTTTGCCGGCGGCACCTCGGCCTGCAGAAATGACGCGTACGAGTCAAGCTGCGTGGCGAGAAGAAACGGCACCTGCAGCACGCTGGCGCGTTTGGCAAAACTTTTGCGGATGCGCTTTTTCTCGGTAAATGAGTAGCTCATGTCAACTCCACTATGGTTAAACGCCTGAGGCAGGTAGGTACCGGGTTTCCTGTGTTCGGAGTGCAGGGGGCCATGCGTCGCAATTCCAATTTTTAATGCCGGCGCAACATCGGCGCCGCCGATTGCATTTGGCTCATAAAGCAGCGCGCGTTGATAAAAAGCCAAAAGGCCGGCGGTTGCCCGCCAGCCCGCATTTCCAGTCCTTTTAAGACGCCTATTTGATTTCGCAAGTCGCGCCGGCTTCAGTTAACTGCTTCTGAATCGCTTCGGCATCAGCCTTGGAAATGCCTTCTTTGACGGGCTTGGGCGCGCCATCCACCAAGTCCTTGGCTTCTTTGAGCCCAAGACTGGTTACCGCGCGCACCACTTTGATCACGTTCACCTTGTTGTCGCCGACAGTTTTGAGAATCACAGCGAACTCGGTTTGTTCTTCAACGGCGGCGGCACCACCGCCCGCAGCGGGGGCGGCGGCAACCGCGGTGGCCGCAGCGGACACGCCGAACTTCTCTTCCATTTGCTTAACGAGCTCGGAAAGCTCAAGCACTGTCATCTTTGCAATTGCATCTAAAATATCGGCTTTTGCAGCAGCCATGATTTTCTCCTGATTTAAATAAAGTTAAGCTGATTTCTGATCACGTATGGCAGCCAAAGTTCGCACAAATTTGCTGGGCACTTCGTTAAGTGTGCGCACAAACCTGGCAATGGGCGCTTGCATCGTGCCCAGCAGTTTCGCCAGCAGTTGCTCGCGGCTTGGCATCTTGGCCAAGTTCGCAATGTCCCTAGGGGTCATCACGATATCGGCCATCGCCCCGCCTCTGATCACAAAGTTGTCATTTTCTTTGGCAAATTCGTGCAGTATCTTTGCCGCCGCCACGGGATCGGTGGAAATGCCGTAGGCCAGCGGGCCCATCATTTTCTCCGATAATCCGGCAAACGGCGTACCCGCTATGGCACGGCGCGCCAAAGTATTCTTGAGCACGCGGAAATACACACCCGCACCGCGCGCCTTGGTGCGCAGCTGGGTGATGTCACCGACTTGCGTGCCGCGGTACTCGGCAATGACAACTGTTCGGGCCTTGGCAAGCTGCGCGCTGACTTCGGCCACCACTGCCTTTTTCTGTTCAAGATTCAGACCCAAAATCCATTCCTCCATGACTTGATCCGGTTGCGGCTTTCCCGCGCAGCCGAAACTCACACCTTCGATCAGATAAAACCAAAACCCACTGTCGGGTGCGCTATCTGCGTTGGGAGTGAGGAGTGAGGCGTAAGGAGTAAGGTGTAAAACCCAACAGCTCGCTGCCTCTTTCTCGCAAATTAAGCATGGGTGTTTAGTGTGCGGTTTTAGGGTCTGGCTTGCTCCTCACCCCCAACTCCTCACACCTCACGCCTTTGCTCCAACGGTCTTTGATAACCCGCCGGGTTGCCCCGGCGGCCCAAAGCCTTGCTCGCGGTCCGCCACGAACGCGACCCGCAAAATTATCAAACTAAACTCGATTGATCTATCTTGATTCCCACGCCCATAGTGCTGGAAATTGAAATCTTTTTCAGATAAACGCCTTTGATGCCTGAAGGCCTGGTTTTATTCAGCGCTCCCACCAGCGCCATCAGGTTTTGGCGCAATGCGTCAACACTGAACGAAGCGCGCCCGATGGTACACTGCACGACGCTCGACTTGTCGGTGCGGTACTGCACCTGGCCGGCCTTGGCGTTTTTCACTGCCGTCGCCACATCCGCACTTACCGTTCCCACTTTGGGGTTCGGCATCAGTCCGCGCGGGCCAAGGATCTGCCCGAGCTGCCCGACCACGCGCATCGCATCAGGGCTGGCTATTGCCACATCAAAATCAATTTTGCCGGCTTTAATGCTCTCCACCAGGTCTTCAAAACCGACTATGTCGGCGCCGGCGTCCTGCGCCTGCTTAGCCTTGTCGCCTTGCGCGAACACCGCGACCCGCACTTTTTTGCCGGTGCCTGCAGGCAACACTATCGAGCCGCGCACCTGTTGATCGGATTTCTTGATGTCCACCCCGAGATTGATCGCCACGTCAATCGCCTCATCGAATTTAGCGGTAGCGGTTTCCTTGACCATTTTCAGCGCTTCCTGCGCCACGTACAGCTTGTTGCTGTCAACCTTGGTATTAAGGAGCTTGTAGCGTTTGGAGGTCATGTCACATCCCCTCTACTTCAATACCCATGCTGCGCGCGCTGCCAGCTATGGTGCGCACCGCAGCATCGAGGTCAGCCGCGGTCAAATCCGGCATTTTCAGCTTGGCGATTTGCTCGGCCTGGGCGCGTGTGATTTTGCCGACTTTGTCGGTGTGTGGCCGCGCACTGCCTTTTTCTGTTTTCGCAGCTTTCCTGATGAGTACCGACGCAGGCGGTGTCTTCATTATGAAAGTAAAACTTTTGTCTGCGTAGGCGGTAATCACCACCGGCAACGGCAATCCCGCTTCCATTCCCTGGGTCTGGGCATTAAACGCCTTGCAGAATTCCATGATGTTCAAGCCGCGCTGCCCCAATGCCGGCCCAATCGGCGGACTGGGATTCGCCTTCCCGGCGGGCACTTGCAGCTTGATGAAGCCAATGATTTTCTTTGCCACTTGAACTACTCCATAAAATACGGGTTGTGACGGACA
The DNA here is from genome assembly GCA_036522275.1 of Burkholderiales bacterium. GTDB lineage: Bacteria > Pseudomonadota > Gammaproteobacteria > Burkholderiales > JAHFRG01 > JAHFRG01. Next base: position 14,220 of record DATDGC010000077.1, read on the forward strand.
GTAAGGAGTGAGGAGTGAAAAGTAAGGAATTTACTCCTCGCTCCTAACTCCTTACACCTCACGCCTTCTCCACCTGCCCGAAATCCAGTTCCACCGGTGTGGAGCGGCCAAAAATCGAAACTGAAACGCGCAGCTTGCTTTTATCGTAATTCACACCTTCGACGTTGCCGTGGAAATCAGTGAAAGGCCCTTCCCTCACCCGCACCGCTTCGCCCACTTCGAACAGTACCTTGGGCTTGGGTTTTTCCACGCCTTCCTGGATCTGCTGCAGGATGTTCTGCACTTCCTTGTCGCTGATCGGCGTGGGCTTGTTGGCGCTGCCGCCGACAAAGCCGGTCACTTTGGGCGTGCTTTTCACCAGATGCCAAGTTTCATCGGTCATTTCCATTTCCACCAGCACATAGCCAGGGAAGAATTTACGCTCGCTGATGTTTTTCTGCCCGCTTTTCATTTCCACCACTTCTTCCACCGGCACCAAGATTTGCGCGAACTTGTCTTTCATCCCGGAACGCTCGATGCGATCTGCGAGCGCGCGTTGCACGCTTTTCTCAAAGCCGGAATAGGCATGCACTACATACCAGCGCTTAGCCATCATTCGCTCCGGCCCATTAACAATTTCACCACCCACAACAAACCCACATCCACCATCCACAGGAACAGCGCCATCACCACTACGAACAACATCACCACGCCGGTAATCTGAAATGTTTCCTTGCGTGTCGGCCACACCACTTTTTTGGTTTCTTCAACCGCCTCCTGACTGTAGCCGTAAAACTGCTTGCCCGGAGCGGTAAACCACGCCAGAACTGCGGCCAGCACCAGCCCCGCCAAGATTGGAGCAATGCGGATGATGGTCGCGCTATCCGCCAGATAGTAATAGCCCGCTATGCCTGCAGCGACTAATAGCAGCGCCGCCGCCAGTTTGATTTTGTCCGCCATATATTCTGTTTATTTCGCCAGTAGCCCCCTGCCAGTCTTGGCAGGCCAGGAGGGTCTCGAACCCCCAACCTTCGGTTTTGGAGACCGACGCTCTGCCAATTGAGCTACTGGCCTTTAAATTCAGTGAACCAACTGAACGGGTGAATGTGAGAGACACCTTGCCCGTTCACTCGTTTACTCAAGTATCTTCGCCACCACGCCGGCGCCCACGGTGCGGCCGCCTTCGCGGATGGCGAAGCGCAAGCCCTCTTCCATGGCAATCGGGGCAATGAGGGCCACCGTCACCGTCACATTGTCTCCCGGCATGACCATCTCGGTGCCCTTG
>DATDGC010000078.1:0-1840 GCA_036522275.1 Burkholderiales bacterium
ATTAGGGCGTTATGCTAGTTCGCGCTTGACCCGCGCTCAATCGCTTCCGGCGACAGCGTAACGCGCTCGCGGCGTCGGGTCGAAGCGCTTGTTGGGCAGTGCAGACAAGCCGTCACGCCCGTCAGCAGTCGAACACCGACCAGCAGATCTCGTTTCGCAACCGCTGATCCTCCAGGACGAGTTCGCGAATCGCATCGGGGAGCTGTTCGCGCTGCCAACGGCACTCGAGCCGGCCGGCGCTCTCACCCTCGCATCCGGGGGCGGCCGCACGCGCGGCCTTGATCGCGTAGGCCGCAGCACCGAGCTCGTGTGCGGCGACATGCGCCACCGCTGCGGCCTGGCCGGCAGCAAATGCGGCGTGCCGAGCGGCTCCGCTCAGCTCTCTTGCCGCAGCTTGGGCATGGCCAGCCGAATCGCGGGACTGAGACATCTTGATCTCGCCGCGCGCCCATGCCCGAGTCTGCTCGATCGCCTGGCGGGGCCGCGGGTCCGAGGGCTGCACCGACTCGAAGAGGTGCAGAACGTGCTCTGCGCACGCGGCCGCCCACAAAGCCAGGAGCCGATGGTCGGAGTCCGTGAGCGTCCCCCCGCGGCGGATGGTGATGAAGCGGGGGTCGCGGTCTTTGGGGAGGATCATGGTTGCACCCGTCCTGTTGCATCTGCACAACGGCTTGCGTTACCGGCGGCTGGGGAGAAACAGGCTCGGAAACGGAAACCGCCGAAGCTCAGAACCAAGCTCCAAAAACGCGCGCAGTCCCAGCCGTCCGATGCACGCTTTGTTAGCTGGCTAGTGTCCATAGATGTATTTTATCACTTTGTGAGGTAGCACAGCAAAAAGATACACAGTATATTCTTATCCCCGCCGGCAACGGATGCCAGCACCTGGGACAATGTACACAACTCTTGACATTCCGCCGCTCGTTCTGAATAATTGACAAAGTGTCCTCTGTCATGAGAAGAAATGGTCACCACAACCTATTCTTTCAGAACAGAGGACCAGGACATGATAACTGAATTTGAAGATTTTTGCACTTGGGTATTCGTGGTAGTCGATGACATATGGGAACAGATTGCGCCTTTCTTCAAACGACCAGGACCTGCGCCTGTCTGTTCTGACAGCGAACTGATCGCCATGGCGTTGATCGGTGAGTGTCGTGGTTGGCATATGGAGACTCAACTGCTCAGTTGTTGGAAAGAATATCGTGCAATGTTTCACCACATTCCTTCGCAAAGCCGCTTCAACCGGCGCCGGCGGAACTTGATGCAAGCTTTCAACTTGATCCGGCAGGTTATTCTACGCAGCCTGGACTTGAGTATGGATCGGCAGTGTATTATCGATAGTCTGCCAACCCCAGTCGTTCAATTTCACCTTGTCCCTGGTTCGACGGGAGATTGGCGAGCTTTTGGAGCCACATTTGGCAAGGTCGTGACGAAAAAGCAGACTATTTTTGGCTATCGCTTGCATCTTCTGATCACTCTGGGTGGTCTGATCCTTGACTTTGAAATGACGCCTGCCAATGCCACTGATTTGGAAGCTGGTTTTGAAATGCTCAGCGAACATACTGACTTGGAAGTGATCGGTGACAAAGCCTATATCAGCGCTGCCAAAGCGGCAGAACTGTGGGAGCAGAACCGGATCCGTCTGCGGACTCTGTCTCGCAGCAATCAAAAGACCCAGCCTTCACCCGTTTACCAGCACATCCACAATACCATTCGCCAGCTCATTGAAACAGTCAATGGCCAATTATCGGACCAGTTCGCGATTGAAAAGAACTATGCCCATACCTTCTGGGGTTTGTGTACTCGTTTGATCAGCAAGTTGACTGCACATACCTTGTGC
>DATDGC010000079.1:0-4530 GCA_036522275.1 Burkholderiales bacterium
GCTCTTGGCTTCGCCCCCGTACTTCTTGGCCAGCACCATGGTCATCGCCGCAGTGAGCGTGGTCTTGCCATGATCCACATGCCCAATCGTCCCGACGTTTACGTGCGGCTTGGTCCGCTCAAATTTGCCTTTTGCCATATCAAGTTCCTTATCTTTATGCTAAGTTCCAAAGACTCAAACTATGGAGCCCATGATCAGGATTGAACTGATGACCTCTCCCTTACCAAGGGAGTGCTCTACCACTGAGCTACATGGGCAAGCACCGGGCCGTTACTCGGAACTGGAGCGGGTGAAGGGAATCGAACCCTCGTCGTAAGCTTGGAAGGCTTCTGCTCTACCATTGAGCTACACCCGCTAAAACGAGCCGGATCCACGGCATCCATAGCCTTCGCGCAACACTGCCTCGGTTGCATTTAGTTCGACCGCCTCCGCCCTCGAAGTGAAATGGTGGAGGGGGAAGGATTCGAACCTTCGAAGGCAGAGCCGTCAGATTTACAGTCTGATCCCTTTGACCGCTCGGGAACCCCTCCGTAACGAAACCGCTAATTATCCTAATTCACTGCCAAACTGTCAATTAATCTCCCGACTTACTGGCGTTATGCAGGGGCTCCAAGCCATAAGTTTCCACCTGCTTGCCACCGCAATCACTAAATTGCTTCCCGATTCGCTACAATTCCCGCTTCCAGATCGAAGCGACCTGCCATTCCGAGCCAAGCACATGGATGACATACCAACACTGCGCCGCATACTCAAGCAAAATAAAACTGTAGCCGTAGTGGGGCTTTCGGCAAACTGGTACCGTCCCAGTTATTTTGCCGCGAAATACCTGCTTGACCACGGCTTTACGGTAATTCCGGTCAACCCAACCCATACCGAAGTGCTGGGACTCAAGTGCTATCCCAGCTTGCGCGACATTCCGCAAAAAGTGGATATCGTTGATTGCTTTCGCAAAGCCGAAGATATTCCGCCGCTTGCCGATGCTGCGATTGCCATCGGCGCCAAGGTGCTGTGGATGCAGCTCGGCATTATCAACCAAGCCGCCGCGGAGAAAGCCAGGAAAGCCGGGCTGGAAGTGGTGATGAACCGTTGCATCAAGATTGAATACGCGCGGCTGTACGGGGGCTTAAGTTTTGTGGGCGTGAACACCAAAATCATTTCCGCCAAGCGGCCGCTATGGCTGCCCTATTGATCCGAAGTTTCATCCCGCTATTGGCGATACTTGCCTGTCAGGCAACGCTGGCTGGTGATGATTATGAGCTCCTGCGGCAGCGAATGGTGCAGGAAATCGCGGCGATGACCACTGACACCGGTTTTGAGACCGGCAGAACAACGCTTGACGTGCGGGTGCTCGCGGCGATGCGAAAAGTCGAACGCCATAAATTTGTGCCGCCGGGCGAGGTTGTCAACGCCTATCAGAACCGCCCGCTTCCCATTGGCCATGGCCAGACCATTTCCCAGCCCTATATCGTCGCGCTGATGACCGACCTCATGCGAGTGGAACGAAATCATGTCGTGCTCGAAATCGGCACCGGCTCGGGATACCAGGCGGCAATCCTCGCTGAACTTGCCAAAGCGGTCTACACCATTGAAATCATCGAACCGCTCGGAAAGCAAGCTCAAGAGCGCTTGCAAAATTTAGGTTACCGCAACGTGCAAACCACTGTCGGCGACGGTTATTACGGCTGGGAGCAGTATGCGCCGTTCGATTCGATTATCGTCACCGCGTTAGCGAGCCATATTCCTCCGCCGCTGGTCAAGCAGCTCAAGCCGGGCGGCAGGATGGTGATTCCAGTAGGGACGCAGTTTCTCACCCAGTACTTGATGCTGGTGGAAAAAAATCCGAATGGCACGGTTTCAAGCAAACAGCTTCTCCCGGTGAGGTTCGTCCCGCTGACTGGTGGCCATTAACCTGAAATCAACAGCATTCACCGCAGAGGACGCGAAGGACGCAAAGGAAAACAGGGTAGACTCCAAAAGCAAAAAAAAGGAATGATGAGCGCGGCATAGTCGCAATCCTATTTGCCTATTAGCTTTTGCATTAGCATCTTTCTCTGCGTCCTCCGTGGTTAAGAGGTTTTATGAGTGATCCCCGGACACCGCCGCTTTTTTCCATCGCGCTGCTCTCAGCAGCGGTGCTCGGTTACGAAATCCTGTTGATGCGGCTGTTGTCCATCATCCAATGGCATCACTTCGCCTACATGATCATCAGCGTCGCTCTATTGGGTTATGGCGCGAGTGGCGCTCTGGTGAGCCTCGCGCAACACAAACTTAAGCAGCGCTTTTCCTACGTCTTCGTGACGTGTGCCGTGCTGTTTGGAATTTGCGCGGTGGGGTCTTTCCTCCTGGCGCAGCGGGTGCCGTTTAATCCACTGGAATTTTTGTGGGACCCCCGCCAGCCTTATTATCTGCTGCTGATTTACCTGCTGCTTTTTCTCCCTTTTTTCTTCGCCGCGAACTGTATCTGCCTTACTTTTTCTGTGTTCCGCGATCACATTCATCGCATTTACAGCTTCGACATTCTCGGCGCTGGCGCGGGAAGTCTTGGCATCGTCGCCGCACTCTTTGTTTTTTCACCGCTCGGCGCGCTGAAGTTATTGAGCGCGGTAGGGATTATGGTCGCGGCGCTGGCCTGTGTGGAGTGCAAGCTGCGTCCGCGCTGGCTGCCTGCGTTGTTAGCGGTAGGTGCGGTGCTGATGCCGCTGGTTTGGCCCGGGGATTTGAGCGAACTGCGTCTTTCTCCCTACAAAGGTTTGAGCCAAGTCTTGCAAGTGAAGGACGCGCGGATAATCGAGCAGGTTTCCAGCCCTTTGGCTCTCGTCACTGTGGTTGAAAGCCCGCTGATTCCGTTTCGTCATGCGCCTGGCTTGAGTTTGAACGCCAGCGGCGAGCCGCCGCCGCAATTGGGGATTTTCAGCGACGGCGACTCGATGAGTGCGCTCAACCGTTTTGAACAACGGCGCGAGACCTTGAGCTATCTCGACTATCTAACTTCCGCTCTTCCCTATCATCTGTTCGATAATCCGCGAGTTTTGGTGCTTGGGGCAGGAGCCGGCACGGACGTGTTGCAGGGGATTTATCACCGGGCTAAGCAAATTGACGCGGTTGAACTCAATCCGCAAGTGGTGGATTTGGTGCAGCACAGATTCGCCGGTTTTTCGGGAAAACCCTACAGCGAACCGGGGGTTCGGGTATTTGTCGCCGAGGCACGCGGTTTTGTCGCGGCAAGCCGCGAGCAGTACGATCTCATCCAGGTCGCGCTGGTTGATGCCTTCGGCGCTTCGTCCGCGGGTCTTTATGCGCTATCCGAAAGCTATCTATACACTATTGAGGCGTTCCAGGATTATCTTCGCCATTTGCAGTCTGGCGGAATGCTGGCGCTGACACGCTGGGTCACACTTCCACCGCGCGACTCGCTCAAACTCTTCGCCACCGCGGTCGCCGCGCTGGAGCGGGATGGAGTTTTGCAGCCCGGAAAGCGGCTTGCTCTCATCCGCGGCTGGAAAACCAGCACTCTGCTGGTGAAAAACGGCGAGTTCAGCGAATCCGAGATTGCCGCGATCAAAACCTTTTGCCGCGCACGTTCTTTCGATGCGGAATATTACCCGGGAATTGGCGAGTCTGAAGCCAACCGTTACAACGTTCTGGATCAGTCGTATTATTTTGAGGGCGCGCAGGCGCTGCTCGGCACTCAACGACAGGATTTCCTGGAGCACTACAAGTTTGACGTCACGCCGACCAGTGACGATAAGCCCTATTTCTTCCACTTTTTCAAATGGCGCGTTCTGCCTGAATTCCTTTCACTAAAAGACCGTGGCGGGTTGCCGTTGTTGGAATGGGGTTATCCCCTGCTCGTCGCCACTCTCGCTCAGGCGCTGCTGGCAAGCCTGGTGCTGCTTATCGTTCCGCTTTGGGTGATGGAATTGCGCCGGGAAAAAACGGCGGCGCCCGCAGTTTCGCGCTTACGCGTTGGCTGGTATTTCCTGGCCATCGGCCTTGCCTTCATGTTTATCGAGATCGCGTTCATTCAGAAATTCATCCTGTTCCTGAGCCATCCGATTTACGCTGTGGCGGTAGTGCTGTGCGCATTTTTGATATTCGCGGGCTTAGGCAGCCGTTTCTCCCGGCGAGTAGTACAAAAAAACCAAACCATGCCGTTTTGGCCGGTGGTGTGGGTGGTGTTTGCAATTTGCCTGGTGGCTGTCGTCTATCTCGCGGCGCTTCCGGTCCTGTTCAAGCAATTCATAGGCCTCCCGGACGCAGCAAGAATCACGATCTCCGTTGCTCTCATCGCGCCGCTCGCTTTTCCCATGGGAATGCCTTTCCCCTTGGGGCTTGGCTTCGTTGCAGGCCAATCGGAGCAACTTGTGCCCTGGGCCTGGGGTATCAATGCCTGCGCTTCGGTGGTGGGCGCGATTCTCGCCACGCTGCTCGCAATCCATCTCGGATTTACGGTGGTGGTCGTTATGGCGCTTGGTTTTTATGTATTGGCGGCAGCATCGTTTACTTAGGAGCCTCTGATTAAGTCCTACG
>DATDGC010000080.1:0-28490 GCA_036522275.1 Burkholderiales bacterium
GGCAATCGAGTACAAAGAGCTTTTGCAAGCTAGGAATGTCAAGTGGCTTAAATTGGAGCAGTCAAATCCTGACACGCTGGAGGTTTCCTTTCCGCCAGACGAGCCATTGGAGCATAAGATATACAAGCGGAGCAAAGGCGATTTTGAATGCGACAGCTCCGGCCTGAAATTTTCGATAACCGGCAGTGTATATTCTTTCGAGGATTCCTCTATTGTGGGTAGCACAATAATGACAGTAACTGGGCTGCCCATAAATCTAGGCGGAGCGTTTATGTCTGCCGAGCGCGCGTTTCGCCCAATGCAGGACGGATCATTATCGATGGAAGTGACGGATTCCGGCTGGGGGATAGTATTACTTATTCCTATCCACGGAAAACACAACGCTTTCGTTCGCTGGCAACGTTATCAGCCGCCGCCACCGACTAACGCCAGTTCAGCGTCACCCTGACTAACCGGCGCGGGCTAAATCTGCGCTTTACAGGCGCGGTATCCTCCCTTTCTTTGGTAGCCGCACCGGTGCAAAAGCTGGCACTGCATTGCTATTTGATTTTTTTCCCCACCATATCCTGCGGTTTGACCCACTGGTCGAACTGTTTGGCGGTGACATAACCTGAAGCGATTGCCGCATCGCGCAGGCTCACTCCTTCCTTGTGCGCTTTCTTGGCGATCTGCGCCGCCTTGTCGTAGCCGATGTGCGGATTCAACGCAGTCACCAGCATCAGCGAATTGTTGAGAAGTTCTTTTATGCGCCCGCGATTGGCTTCGATGCCCACTGCGCAGTTGTCGTTGAAGCTCACCGCGCCATCGGCGAGCAGCCGCACGCTGTGCAGGAAGTCGTGGATGACGAGCGGCCTGTACACATTGAGCTCGAAATTGCCCAAAGCCCCGCCAAGATTGATCGCCACATCATTGCCCATGACCTGGCAGCACAACATGGTTAGCGCTTCGGACTGAGTGGGATTCACCTTGCCCGGCATGATGGAGCTGCCCGGCTCGTTCTCTGGAATCTTAAGTTCGCCCAGGCCGCAACGCGGTCCGCCCGCCAGCCAACGCACATCGTTGGCGATTTTCATCAATGAAGCCGCAAGCGTTTTTAAAGCACCATGCGCGTGCACCAGCGCATCATTGGATGCGAGCGCCTCGAATTTGTTGGGCGCGGTTATAAATGGCAATCGGGTCAGCCTTGCGAGTTCTTTAGCGGCCTTTGCCGCAAACTGCGGATGGGCGTTCAGTCCCGTGCCCACTGCGGTGCCGCCCAGCGCGAGTTCGCAAAGGTGGGGCAGCGCTGCTTTCACGTGCTCCAGACCGTGATCGAGCTGCGAGACATAGCCGGAAAATTCCTGCCCCAGGGTCAATGGCACAGCGTCCTGCAAATGGGTGCGGCCGATTTTGATGATGGAATCGAATTTCTGCGCTTTTTTATTGAGCGTGTCGCGCAGCTTGCGGATGCTGGGAATCAGACGCCGGGTGAGCGCCTGCACCGCTGCCACATGCATCGCGGTGGGGAACACATCATTCGATGATTGCCCCCGGTTGACCTCGTCGTTGGGATGCACCAGACGCTTTTCGCCGCGCTCCCCGCCCAGCAGTTCCGAGGCGCGGTTCGCCAGCACCTCATTCATGTTCATATTGGTCTGGGTGCCGGAACCAGTTTGCCACACCATCAGCGGGAATTCGCCGTCGTGGCGCCCTTCCACCACTTCATCCGCCGCCTTGATGATGGCTGCGGCTTTCTTCGCGTTCAGCACGCCGAGCTCGCGATTGACTTTGGCGGACGCCCGTTTCACCAGCGCCAGTGCATAGATGAGATCGAGCGGCATGCGCTCGCCGGAAATCTTGAAGTTTTTGAGACTGCGCTGCGTCTGCGCGCCCCACAGTTTCCCGGCAGGCACTTTGATTTCGCCGAAGGTATCACTCTCGGTGCGGAACTTGCTCATGACCTTCTCCCCTAAAACGGTCTATGAAATTATAACCGTTTGCGGGCTAAAGTAATGCTTCAGTTTCTTTGCCGGTCTCTGCGCTTGGCCAGGACTGCCAGTAGCGGCGATGTTCTGCGCGGTAAGGCTGTGCTGTAACGCCGCGCGAATCGAAATCGAGGGTGAGCGCGCCGTCCAGATCGGAACGATAAATTTTGCTGCCGAGTATCTTATAGCGCTCCACTATTTCGGCTTTGGGGTGGCCGAAGGAGTTGCGGTAGCCTACTGTGAAAATCACCGTCTTCGGCTGGATCTGGTGGAGGAAAATTTCCGTTGAAGAAGTTTTGCTGCCGTGGTGCGGCGCGACCAGCACATCCGCTTGCAGTTGGTCTGATGCGCGCTTGAGCAATTCCTGTTCGGAGGGTTTCTCGATATCCGCGGGCAGTAGCACGGTTCCGTTGGGGCTTGTGATTTTCAGCACGCAACCGCGCGCATTGGTTTTGAGTTTTTCGTTCTGGTAACTGGATAGCTCGGGGTGGAGCATGTCGAAGCGCACCCCGTCCCACTCCCAGGATTGCCCGGCGTAACAAGCCATGGATTGCCGCGCATGAGTTCGGATTGGATGATCCTCAGGCAAGGAAGAAGCGAGCCAGTCTACCGGCAGGCTATCCAGCACCGAAATCGCGCCCCCGCTGTGGTCGTAGTCGGCGTGGCTCACGATGATACCGTCAAGACTTTTGATACCCGCCGCGCGCAAATAAGGCAAGATGATGCGGTTGCCGCTGTCGCTATCGGCGGTAAAACCCGGGCCGGTATCGTAGAGCAACGCGTGGTTTTGCGTCTTCGCCACCACCGCAAGCCCCTGCCCCACATCCAGGACGGTGAGCCGCAACGCACCGTCCTCCAGCGCCGGCGGCGCCACCAGGAACAGCGGCAGCAAGCCCGTCCATCCTATCCAGCGCGAGGGAAAGCCGCGCGGCATGAGCAGCCACACGATGCCCGCGACTCCCGCCACGAGCGTCCACGCCGGCGGTGCATGCTGCTGCCACACTGCGTCCGGCAGCGCGCTCATCCATTCCAGCATGCTCATCAGCCATTGCATGAGCTGATGCGCCGCAAACAACAGAAAATCCAGCGGCGGCAGTGCTCCCAGCAAAGTCAACGGCACGATGACCAAACTGACCAAGGGTATGGCAACCGCATTGGCAAGCGGTGAAATCACCGACACTTGCTGGAACAGTATCAGCAACAGCGGCATCAATCCCAGTGTCACCGCCCATTGCGTTAGCCCCCAGGCACGCAGCCAGTTAAGCTGTGCCACGCGCCCCGTTGTGACAAAAAAGATTACCGCGACCGCGCCGAACGACAGCCAAAAGCCCGGCTCAAGCACCGCCCACGGGTCGAGCAACACCACTACAAACAATGCCAGGCACAGCACCCGTGAAGCAGAACTCATTTTTCCAAACCACAGCGCGGCCGCTACTATCGTGAGCATGTACACGGTGCGCTGTGCCGGAACCGCAAATCCCGCAAGCAACGCATACAAAAATGCCGCGATCACGCCCGCCAGCACAGCCGCCTTGCGCGCGGGAAGGAGCAGCATGAGCCGCGGGCTCAATTTCCACAATGCATAAACCAGGGCAAGCGCAAGTCCCGCCACCATGGTCACATGCAATCCGGAAATGCTCATCAAATGGGTCACCCCGGTGCGCGCGAACACCCGCCATTGCGGCTGAGTAATCGCCTGTTGGTCGCCAACTGCAAGCGCCACCAGCACTCCGCTATAGGGATAATCCGGCAATACCGATCTCAAGCGCTCGCGCACTGCTTCCCTGGCACGCTCCACCAGATAGGCGGGACGCGTCACCGTTTCGGCCAGCCGCGTATTCACAGACGACTCGCGCACATAGCCGGTGGCGCGGATATTGCGCTCCAGCAGCCACGCCTCGTAATCGAAGCCATGTGGATTAGCGTTGCCGTGCGGGCGCTTCAAGCGCACCATGAATTGCCAGCGTTCGCCCGGATGCAATTGCGGCAGGGGTTTTTCCGGTTCCCTGCGGTCCTTGTACCAGTTGAGCGAAATATGCTTGGGCACGCTGGCTTGAGGTGTTTTTATTTCCTCGACATCCAGCTCGAAACGTACACCGCGCTCATTGGTTTGCGGCAAACTCGCCACCACGCCGCTTAACTGGATGTCCCTGCCCTCCCACTTTGCCGGCAGCGCATCCGCGAGACGCGCTTGCGCAAGCCATGCCGCCCAGAAAAAACCGGCGCCGAGAAAAAATAGATTAAGCAGAACTGCGCGAGTGTAACGGGGGCCGCGCCCCTGTATGAAGCAGAGGGAAACGGCTATTACCAGCAAAGCCGGCAAACCCCACGCCCAAGAAAAATCAGGCAATTCGGGTTGCTGCTGCAACAGCCAGGCTCCGGCCACGAACAAAATAAAATTGACTCGCATGATAGGAACCTCTGATTAAGTACCCCGCGATTGCGTTGCTTGCAAAATGCGGATGGATGCGAGGCGCGCGACGAAGGTGCCTAGCCGTAGCTTAAGCACGAGGAGCGCAACGAAGCAGACGCCGCATTTTGCCGCAACCCGAAGGGACGGGGCAATCCGTGCGCATGGCGTTGTTGGTCGTCACTGGTTTGGCCTCCACCAAACGGCGTTCCTCACGCCTCGCCCTGCACCCGGATTGCACGCCGTCGCAACCGCGTAGGACTTAATCAAAGGTTCCCCGCTAAACGCTACACCGACTTATCGGTTTACGGTAAAGTGTCGGCCAAGACCATTCATTAGCAGAGCAACTGTGCCGCGCAAGTTTTTCAGAAAATATCTACCCGACGCCGAGAGCATCAAGCACAACCGCTATACCCGCTTTTTCGGCCCGGCACTGCACCATCCTAATCTCTGGCATTTGAACCGCCGTTCCGTGGCGGGCGGGGTTGCTGTGGGCATGTTTACCGGCCTGATTCCCGGCAGCAACCCGGTGCAATTCACCGCTGCTGCAATTCTCTCGATGATTTTCCGCGTCAACCTGCCGGTTGCGGTGTTCGTCACTTTGTACACCAATCCGTTCACCATTGTTCCGCTGTATTACCTCGCCTATAAGCTCGGATCATTTTTCATCGGGCAGCATAACGGCAATCTGCCGCAGCACGAATTGGATCTGTGGGATTTGCCGCTCACCGATTGGATACCCGCTCTCATCCACTGGGCGACAGTGATGGGCAAGCCGCTGGCTTTGGGACTTGTCCTGATGGCGCTGCTGTTTGCCGCAGTGGGCTATGCGGCAGTCCATCTGGCATGGCGTGCGTACATCGTGCTGCAGTGGCGCAAAAGAAAAATGCGGCGGAGCGCGGCGCGCTGATCTTCCTACCTATGACCATCCCGTCTTATTGGAAACAGGCAAGCCGCGAGCTTGCGCAACGCGACAGCGTGCTCAGGCGCCTGATTAAAATTCACAGCGGCCTCGCCATGCGCAGCCGCGGCGATGCTTTCATGACCCTGGCGCGCTCAATCGTCGGCCAGCAAATCTCGCTGAAGGCGGCAGACACCGTATGGCAAAGAATGGTCTCCGCGGTGCCGTCAATCAGCGCGCAACATATCGCAGGAGCGGACAGCGCTAAACTCCGCAATTGCGGGCTTTCCAGCAACAAGGTGTTATACCTGCAGCATCTTGCGCAGCATTTTGTCAACGGCTCGCTCAATGTGGCGGACTGGAAGCGTCTTGATGACGACGAACTTATCGCCGAACTTACCCAGGTAAAAGGAATCGGGCGCTGGACGGCTGAAATGTTCTTGATTTTTTATATGATGCGCCCTGACGTGCTGCCGCTCGACGATATCGGCCTGCAGCGGGCGATGAGCATGCACTACAACAAAAACCGGCCTTTAAGCAAACTCAAGATGCGCGCAATAGCCATAGACTGGACGCCGTGGCGCACCGTCGCCACCTGGTATCTTTGGAGAAGCCTGGACCCGATCCCGGTGGAATACTAATTCGGACGGCGGCAAAGGCGGGTTAATTCACACGCCGCCATAAAAGATCAGCCTCACGATGAATAACAAGCCGAGCGCCATGAATGCGCCGGTTAACCAGTTGCCGAAAGTGCTGATCTTCGCATCAAAAAAGCCGGAAAACAACTTTATGCCCAGCACAATTGCGGCGATCAGCACCGGGAAAGCCATGAGCGAATAATGAAGCTGCAGGTCCCAGATATGGCCAAACACCTGCACCAGCCATCCTTCGGGCCTAAAAATCTTATACGCCAGGCCAGCAACCCCGGTGAGCGTCAAGCAGAAGGACGCCAGAGCGATTATAAGTTGTATTCTAGGGTTCTTCATTTATGCTTCCCACGCTTTACTGCGTCTGCACTCTCGGGCACCCGGCAAAACTCTACTCGTAATAATTTAACGCTGCAAGCATAGGCGAGCGGCTCCAGCTTATTCCCGGACACTCCTTAAAACTCCGTCCACCAGCCACCATGTCCGCTGCGCTTTCGCCGCCAAATCGTAATCATGGGTGACGATGATAAAGCTCGTGCCGAGGCTTTGATTGAGCTCGAGCATCAGCTCAAACACGCTTTCAGCGTTGTGCCGGTCCAGGTTGCCGGTGGGTTCGTCCGCCAGCACACAAGCGGGTTTCGTCACCAGGGCGCGAGCAACAGCGGCACGCTGGCGCTCACCTCCGGAGAGTTCCCCCGGCCTGTGTGTGAGCCTGTGCGCAAGCCCTACCTGCTCCAGAACTCGCGCCGCCTGCTCGCAAGCCTCATCGCTTGGAATGCCGCGGATGAGCAGCGGCATGGCGACATTTTCCAGCGCGGAGAACTCCGCGAGCAGATGATGAAACTGGTAGATGAAGCCCAGCGCCCGGTTGCGCAGTGTGCCGCGCTGGGCTTCGCTCATGCGCTGGATGTCCTGTCCCTTGATGAGCACTTCGCCGGAAGTGGCACTATCCAATCCTCCCAGCACATGCAACAACGTGCTCTTGCCGGAACCGGAGGCGCCGACGATGGCCACGCGCTCGCCCGCTGCCACATCAAGATCAACGCCAAGCAATACCGGAACTTCCAGCTTGCCCTGATAGTAGGTTTTTTTAAGCTTGCGGCAGGATAAAACCGTTTCATTCATGTCCCGAATCCCGCGCACTGAATCCTGAATCACTATTCATAGCGCAACGCCTCCGCCGGATTGACTCTTGCGGCGCGCCAGCTTGGATAAAGCGTCGCCAGCAGGCACAATGCGAACGACACTACGGCAATCACTGCGACATCCATGAATTGCACCTCCGATGGCAATTCACTGATGTAATAGACGTCCTTGGCCAAGAATTTGACGCCGATCAGGTGCTCGATAAATGGCACCACTACGTCAATATTGAGCGCCAGCGCAATGCCTCCCGCCAGGCCCAGCAATGTTCCTATTACCCCGATCAAGGTGCCCTGCACGATAAAAATTTTCATGATGCTTCCCGGCGGCGCGCCGAGCGTGCGCAGAATGGCGATTTCGGATTGCTTGTCGGTCACTGCCATCACCAGCGTGGAAACAATATTGAACGCCGCCACCGCGACGATCAAAATCACCACGAAGAACATCATGCGTTTTTCAATCTGCACCGCGCGGTAAAAATTGGCATTGATGCGCGTCCAGTCAATGATGGAGGCGTCCACGGTAAGCGTGTTCGCAAGCTCGTGAGCCACTTGCGGCGCCTGGTATAAATCCTTGAGGCGCAAGCGCACGCCGGATACCTGGCGATCCATGCGGTAGAGCTTTTGCGCGTCATCGAGATGAATCAGCGCCAAGCCTGCGTCATATTCATAATGCCCTACTTCAAAAATGCCGACGACGGTAAACTGCTTGAGGCGCGGCAGGATGCCCGCGGGCGTCACCTGTCCTTGCGGCGCAATCAACAGCAGCTTGTCGCCGACCATCACTCCCAGTGCACGCGCCAGATCCACGCCAATCACGATGCCGAATTCTCCCGGGCGCAAGCTCGAGAGCTGCCCGGACTTCATATGCGTGCCCAGATCCACTACCTGGTTTTCATACTCGGGCAGAATGCCGCGCACTGCCGTGCCTTTTACCGATTGTTCAAACGACAGCAGCGCCTGTTCAGAGATGTACGGTGCAGCGGCCACCACTTGCGGATGTTTTTTCGCTTCTTCCTCGACCTTGTGCCAGTCAGCAAGGCGGGAATCTGCGCCGATTATTTGCACATGGGACACCACGCTGAGGATGCGCTCGCGGATTTCCCTCTGGAATCCGTTCATCACCGACATCACCGAAATCAGAACAGTGATGCCAAGCGCCATGCCCACAATGGAAGTCAGGGAAATAACAGAGACAAAGTGGTTGCGCCGTTTGGCGCGGCTGTAGCGAAGGCCGATAAAGAGTTCGTAGGGTTGCACGTTGGCGTTTACGCGTCGGGTTCAGGCAGCGAGCAGTTTGCCATATTCTTGGGTGCCGGGCGACTCCATTTGCAAACTTGTGCCATGTTAAACTCTCAAGTGAGTGGCGCGTGAATCACGCCCATGAGACCTCTCATGAAATGTCACCTCCTGATACCCGACCTATTTTGGCGCAGCGGCGATGATGCTTATCGAGAGCCGGATTTGCCCGCGTTGCACACATTGCTGGCGCGCGCGTCCGCTTCACATGGCCCCGCTCAAGAACTGGAAGAATGGTTGTGCCGCAGATTCGCCGTGGAAAAGCAGCAGGACTGGCCGCTTGCCGCACTTGCCTTGGTTGCCGACGGCGGCAGTCCCGGCAATGACTATTGGCTGCGCGCCGACCCGGTGCATCTGCGCGTTGACCGCAGCCAGCTGGTGCTTGCCGACAGCCGCACCTTCGGCATTACTCAAGATGAAGCAAACCAACTGACTCGAGCGCTCAACTCGTATTTCAGTGATGCGGGCCTGGTATTCCAGGCAAGGCACCCTGAACGCTGGTACCTGCGCCTCGAAAAACCGCCACAGCTGCAGACTCGGGCTTTAGCCGAGGCGGCAGGTAACAATATAGATGAGTTCCTTCCCGCCGGGACGGACGGCATTTACTGGCGTGGCGTGTGCAACGAAATACAAATGGTGCTGCATCATCATGCGGTCAATGAAGCCCGCGAAGCATCGGGCAATCTGCCGGTCAACAGCGTATGGCTGTGGGGAGGCGGCCGCCTGCCGAAGATTGCGCGCAAACCGTTTGCGCATGTCTGGACCAATGAGTGCCTGGCCAAAAGCCTGGCGCTGGCAAGCGGCGCCGGCTTGAGCAGCCTGCCGCAACACGCGCAAGCCTGGCTGGCGCAGTCCCATGCACCCGGTGTTCACCTGGTGGTGCTGGACAGCTTGCGCAGCGCGGCGCAATACCGGGATAGGGAGCGCTGGCGGGAAAACATTAAAGAACTGGAAACCTGCTGGTTTGCGCCGCTATTATCCGTGCTGCAAAGCAGAGAACTTGAGGAACTCATCCTCAGCAGCGGCTCCTGGTCGTTTGCTGTATCACGCGGCGATTTATGGAAGCTGTGGCGCAGAGGCAAGGCGCTTGCGGATTATGCTTATGGAACCTCTGATTAAATCCCGCCCCTGCCCCAAGCCGGCTTTTGAAGCGCTGCTGAGCCAGGACATACACCCGGTGCTCGCGCGCGTTTACGCCGCCCGCGGCATCCAAAGCCCCGTGCAGCTGAAAAGCGAGCTGTCCTCGCTGGTTCCTTTCGACAGATTGAAAAATGCGCCGCAGATGGCGCAAATCCTGGCGGATGCCATCGCCGCAAAAAAACAGTTTTTGATCATTGCCGATTACGATGCCGACGGCGCCACGGCCTGCGCAGTGGGCATGCGCGCGTTGCGGGAATTCGGCGCGCTTGTGGATTATCTCGTTCCCAACCGCTTCGAGTACGGTTACGGCTTGACTCCTGAAATCGTGCAGCTGGCCGCGCGAATAAAGCGCCCCGATATTTTGATCACGGTGGATAACGGCATCGCCGCAGTGGATGGCGTGGCCGAAGCGAGCCGCCTCGGCATGGCAACGCTCGTCACCGACCATCATTTGCCGGGCGATGAACTGCCGCAAGCCGCGTGCATCGTCAATCCCAACCAGCCCGGTTGCGGATTCCCCAGCAAAAATCTCGCGGGCGTAGGCGTGATGTTCTACGTCATGCTGGCGCTGCGCGCCGAGTTGCGCGAGCGGCACGCATTCGACGGCAGGGCCGAGCCGAATCTCTCCAGGCTGCTGGATGTGGTGGCGTTCGGCACCGTCGCCGACGTGGTGAAGCTCGACGACAACAACCGCATCCTGGTAAGCCAGGGCTTGAAGCGCATGCGCGAAGGCAAAGCGCATGCCGGCATCCAGGCGCTGTTCCGTGCGGCCGGCCGCGATCCCCTGCGCGCCTCGACTTATGATTTGGCGTTCATGCTGGGGCCGCGCCTCAATGCGGCGGGAAGACTGGATGATATGTCGCTCGGTATCGAATGCCTGCTGAGCGATAGCGATGGATCTGCTTTGGCCATGGCGCGGCAACTCGACGCGCTCAACCGCGAGCGCCGCGATATCGAGGCCGGCATGCAGCAGACGGCGCTGGCCGCGCTGGAGCGCATTGAAGTGCGCGACAGCGTAAGCCTGTGCCTGTTTGACGCCGACTGGCACCCCGGTGTGGTGGGCCTGCTCGCATCGCGCATCAAGGACAAATTTCACCGGCCGGTCATCGCGTTCGCTCCCGCGGCCAATGGCGAGATCAAGGGCTCGGGGCGGGCCATTTCCGGCCTGCATCTGCGCGATGCGCTGGATTTGGTGGCGAAACGCCACCCCGGTTTGATTCTCAAGTTCGGCGGCCACGCGGCGGCCGCGGGGCTCAGCATACGCCAGAATGATTTTGAGAAATTTTCCCTGGCGTTTGAGGAAACGGTGGCTGCATTGGTCTCGCCCGCCGATCTTGAGCGCGTAATTGAAACCGACGGCGCGCTGGCCGCCGCTGAAATGCAAATCGAGCTGGCGTGCCTGCTGGAAAAAGAGGTATGGGGTCAGGGCTTTCCGCAGCCCGGTTTCAGCAGCGATTTCACGGTTGAAAACCAGCGCGTAGTCGGGGAAAAGCATCTTAAACTCAAACTTTCCCTGTCCGGCCGCGCTTTTGATGCGATGCTGTTTTTTCAAAGTAACCCGCTACCAGAGCGCATCCTCGCGGTATACCGGCTCACCGTCAACGAATACAAAGGTGCGCAATCGCTGCAACTCAACATCGAACATTGGCAACCCGCTGCATGATAAAATGCAGGTTATGGAAGCCGAACAACTCAATGCCATCGCCAACCGCCTGACCGACCTCGATGCCCGGGCCGCGGAACTGCGGAGGTATCTTTGACTTCGAGGCCAAGCAAAAGCGCCTGAACGAAGTTATCCAGCTCATTCAAGACCCGGCTATCTGGAGCGACCGCAAGCGCGCCCAGGAACTCGGTAAAGAAAAAAAATCTCTCGACACTACTGTAACGGGCTTGGTTTCGATCGCTTCGTCCCTGCGCGATGCACGCGAGCTCTTCGAAATGGCGCGTGCCGAAAACGACGACGCCACCGTGGTGGGTATCGCCTCCGACGTTGCGAAGCTGGAAAAAGACGTTGCAGACCTCGAGTTCCGGCGCATGTTTTCCAATCCGATGGACCCCAACAATTGTTTTCTCATGATCCAGGCCGGCTCCGGCGGCACCGAGGCGCAGGACTGGGCGGCAATGCTCGAGCGCATGTATTTGCGCTATAGTGAGCGCCAAGGCTACCGCGTGGAATTGCTGGAGGAATCGCAAGGCGAAGTCGCCGGCATCAAGAGCGCAACCATGAAGATAAACGGCGACTACGCGTATGGACGGCTGCGCACCGAGACCGGGGTGCACCGGCTGGTGCGCAAGTCTCCTTTCGATTCCGGCAACCGCCGCCATACCTCGTTCGCCAGCGTGTTCGTCTATCCGGAAGTGGATGAATCAATCGAGGTCGAAATCAACCCGGCGGATTTGCGCGTTGACACCTACCGCGCATCCGGCGCGGGCGGGCAGCACGTGAACAAGACCGATTCAGCGGTGCGCATCACGCATATTCCGACCAACATCGTGGTGCAATGCCAGAACGACCGCTCGCAGCACAGAAACCGCGCCGAGGCGATGGCGATGCTGAAATCGCGCCTGTTCGAGCTGGAGTTGAGAAAGCGCATCGAAGAACGGCAGGCGCTGGAAGAAACCAAGACTGACATCGGCTGGGGACACCAGATCCGCTCCTATGTGCTGGACCAGTCGCGCATCAAGGACCTGCGCACCGGCGTGGAAATCGGCAACACCCAGGCGGTGCTGGACGGCGGTCTGGACGATTTCATCAACGCCAGCCTGAAACAGGGAGTGTAAATGTCCGAGAAAAACAACGAAAAAAAATTGGATACTAATCAAATCATTGAAGAGCGCCGCGAGAAGCTGAAAGCGTTGCGCGGCAAAGGCGTCGCTTTCCCCAACGATTTCCGTCGGCAGCACCTTGCCGGCGAGCTGCATGCGCAGCACGGAAGTAAATCCCACGATGCGCTCGAAGCGGCGCACATCGAGGTGAGCGTCGCCGGACGGATGATGCTGAAGCGCGTCATGGGAAAAGCGAGCTTCGCCACCATTCAGGATATGAGCGGGCGCATCCAGCTTTACATCACCAACGACCACGCGGGCGAGCCGGCGCATGAAACGTTCAAGCACTGGGATTTGGGCGACATCATCGGCGCCAAAGGCACGCTGTTCAAAACCAAGACCGGCGAGCTTTCAGTGCGTGTTTCCGAATTACGCCTGCTCACCAAGTCGCTGCGGCCGCTTCCGGAAAAATTCCACGGTTTGACCGATCAAGAGCAGAAATACCGCCTGCGCTACGTGGACCTGATTACCAACGATGAAACGCGCAAGGTATTTTCCACTCGTTGCGCAATCATCCAGGCGGCGCGCGAACTCCTGATCCGTGACGGTTACATTGAAGTGGAAACGCCGATGATGCAACCGATTCCTGGCGGCGCCGCGGCGCGCCCTTTCATCACCCATCATAACGCACTCGACATGCAGCTTTACTTGCGCATCGCGCCGGAGCTTTATCTCAAGCGCCTGGTGGTGGGCGGCATGGAAAAAGTGTTCGAGATAAACCGCAACTTCAGGAACGAGGGCATCTCCACCAAGCATAATCCCGAATTCACTATGCTGGAGTTTTATTGCGCCTACCAGGATTACCGCTACCTGATGGATTTCACAGCAAACCTGCTGCGCGTGCTGGCGCAAAGCGTGCTGGGCTCAAGCAAAATCAATTATCAGGGCCAGGAAATCGATTTTGGCAAATCTTATCCACGGCTCACCATCACGCAAGCGATCCGGAAATACCATCCCGAATACAACGAGGCAAAGCTTGAGGACCGCAAGTTTCTGGCCGGTGAATTCAAAAAACGCGACATCGCCTGCAAACCCGGCGACGGCATCGGCGGCCTGCAGCTCACGCTGTTCGAGCACACCACCGAACAATTGCTCATCGAGCCGACCTTCATCATTGATTACCCAGCCGAGGTTTCTCCGCTCGCGCGCCGCAGCGACCAGAACCCGCAGATCGCCGAGCGTTTTGAGCTCTACGTCGCCGGGCGCGAAATCGCCAACGGTTTTTCCGAGCTAAACGACCCCGACGACCAAGCGGCGCGTTTTCTTGAGCAAGTCAAGCAAAAGGAAGCCGGCGACCAGGAAGCCATGCATTACGACGCCGATTACATCCGCGCGCTGGAATACGGCCTGCCGCCCGCCGCAGGCTGCGGAATCGGCATCGACCGGCTGGTGATGCTGTTCACCGACTGCCCCAGCATTCGCGATGTGATTTTGTTTCCGCACATGCGGCCGGAAGATTAGGCAAATCGCGTTTGAACCAAACTGCAAAACTGATTCACCCGCTAGCCATGCCGGGCAAATTTCATACCTGCAAGTTTGCCGCAGCATGAGCACTCTCGCCC
This sequence comes from Burkholderiales bacterium, assembly GCA_036522275.1. Classification (GTDB taxonomy): domain Bacteria; phylum Pseudomonadota; class Gammaproteobacteria; order Burkholderiales; family JAHFRG01; genus JAHFRG01. The sequence goes on from DATDGC010000080.1 coordinate 13,892, forward strand.
TGATACTGGTGCTTGCCGCGGCCTTTCTGCACGCCACCTGGAATTATCTGCTGAAGCGCAGCGGCGGCGGTGTGGGTTTCGTGTGGCTGTTCGCCGCGTTCTCCACGCTGATCTATGCGCCGCTCGCACTTGGTCTGGTCATCTGGCAAAAACCGCATATCAGTTTTATCCAGATTGCCTTCATCTTTGGGAGTACGGTTCTTCACACTGCGTATTACCTGCTGCTCGACAAGGGTTACCGCGTAGGTGATTTGTCTTTGGTCTACCCTTTGGCGCGCGGCAGCGGTCCGCTGCTTGCGGTGGCTGCGGCAATTCTTTTTCTTGGAGAACGTCCCAGCCCGCTTGCCGTCTCGGGCGCCATTATGATCGGTGTCGGGGCTTTCACGCTCACCGGAGACCCGCGCAAGCTTAGGGAAAACGGCGCGCTTCACGCAGTCGGCTTCGCGCTGCTTACCGGTACGGTGATCGCTGCCTATACCTTATGGGACAAAGTCGCGGTCAGCACCTTGCTGATCCCGCCGTTGCTGCAGGACTGGGGCACCAACCTGGGACGGACCTTGTTGTTGGTTCCGCTCGCCGCACGCAATACTGGCAAAATCAGGTACGCCTGGAACAATTACCGCAAGGAAGTCATCATGGTGGCGATTATGGGCCCGCTGTCGTATATCATGATACTGAGCGCGCTGGCGTTCACTCCCGTAAGTTATGTTGCGCCGTCGCGCGAGATCAGCATTCTCATCGCCGCGCTGATGGGCAGCCATTTTCTGGCGGAAGGCAATCTTGGGCGGCGCATGCTTGCGGCCACTGCCATGGTCATAGGCGTAATTGCGCTGGCGCTGGGATGATGCGGGTCGGCTTTGCTTCTAACCTCCGTTTTCCCTGCGCTGGACTTGTTACTTTACACTGGCTTCATTGAAATCATGCGTCCCGTCTACACCGAAATCTACCGACCGAACGACCAGTTAGAAGTAATGATGCTGAAAATGGTGCTGGAACGCGAGGGCGTTGATTATTTCATCACCAACGAACACCTGAACAGCATCCTGCCGCCCGCCGGCCTGGGTGACATGCGGCTCATGGTGGAAACCAGCAGGGCGCAGCAGTGCGTTGAGATTCTGCGTGACGAACTCCATTATTTGCAGGAACCGAAATGACCTCGTAGCCCGGGATCGGGCCCGGTTCGCCCCATACCCGGACTCTTTCTCTCATCCTGATTTTCTTGGTTACCAGAGTTTCCACCACGATGTGCCGACGTCTGACGACCCCGACAGGTATTTGCTGTTGGGAAAATTATGTTTCATCACGCGCTCGGAGTCGTCGCGCAAATCCGTCATGCCCAACGCGTCGTAGGCCTGGGTCATGATTAGCAATGCTTCTTCCGTGGACGGCGTCTGCTGGTAATTTTTCAGGACATACTGGGCACGGTTCACTGCGGCCACGTATGCCTTGCGCTTCATGTAGTAGCGCGCCACCTGCACTTCGTAATTCGCCAATCCGTTCAGCAGATAGCGCGCGCGCTGCGCCGCTTCCCCCGCGTACTTGCTGTTCGGAAAACGCCTCACCAGTTCCTTGAATGAGTCGTACGACTCGCGCGCCTGTTTGGGATCACGTTCGGTGATGTCCTGCCCGCCAAACTTGGCAAGCATTCCCAGGTTCTCGTTGAAGTTGGCAAGCCCTTTCAGGTAATAGGCATAATCCACGTTGGGGTGGGTCGGATGCAGTTTGATAAAACGGTCGCACGCGGCCGTCGCGGAAGCCGCATCGTCCTGCTTGTAATAGGCATAAGCCACTTCAAGTTGCGCTTGTTCCGCAAACCTGCCATAGGGATAGCGCGCTTCCAGAGTTTCAAATTTCTTGATCGCCTCTTCGTAATTCTTGTCATCCATGTTCCCCATGGCATCGGAAAAGAGCTTGCTTGCCGAGAGGTTGGCCAGATCTTCCTTATTTCCAAACCAGGAGCAGCCGCTTAGCAACAAGACTAGAATTAAAGCTAAACTATGTTTCATGACGGATTCCGGCAAATCATTGCGCGATTATAACCCAAACGCGGTGCGGCACATCGAGCTGGTGATCCCGCAGCATTGCGCGGGTTTGCGCCTGGATCAGGCGCTGCAGCGTTTGTTGCCTGAATTCTCGCGCAGCCGGTTGCAAAACTGGATTCGCGCCCGCCAGATATGGCAAAACGGCCTGCCTGCGGTGGCCAAGCAAAAAGTGCGGGGCGGCGAAAAAATCCGCGTCGCGGCGCAGCCAGCGGCCGAAGTTCTCGCGCATTTACCGGAAAGAATCCCGCTGAACATTGTTTATGAAGATTCCGCTCTTCTGATCATCAACAAACCGCCCGGACTGGTTGTGCACCCTGGAAGCGGTAATTGGCGTGGAACCATGCTGAACGCGCTGCTCGAGCATGCGCCGCAACTTGCGCATATTCCGCGCGCCGGCATCGTGCACCGGCTGGATAAGGAGACCAGCGGTCTTTTGGTGGTGGCAAAAACGCTCGAATCACAAACCAGCCTGGTGCGGCAGCTTCAGGCGCGCACTGTCAAGCGTGAATATCTCGCATTAGTGCACGACCGGCTCAAGACGGACGGCAAAGTGGAAGCGCCCATCGGCAGGCACCCGGTGAAACGCACCAAAATGGCGGTGGTGGCGCGCGGCAAGGAGGCCGTGACGCATTATCAGGTGATGGAATGCTTTGCCGCCTGTACTTTATTGCGCTGCCGGCTGGAAACAGGTCGCACCCATCAAATCCGCGTGCATATGCAATCCATCGGCCACCCACTGGTGGGCGATCCGGTTTATTCCGGAAAAAATAAAAAACCCGTTTTCCCGCGCCAGGCGCTGCATGCATTCAAGCTTTCATTGCTTCACCCGGAAACGCAAAATATCATGCATTGGCAGGCTGAAGTACCACAAGATCTTCTCCAATTATTGAACGCGCTGAGAGTTGAATCCGGTGGCAAGGAGCGGAGTTGAACACTCCGGCTGACTGGATCATTCCCGAGTGGCCTGCGCCATACCGCGTCAAGGCGTTGATCACAACCCGTTTGGGCGGGTTCAGCCAGGGCCGCTACGCCGACTTTAACCTGGGCGACCATGTGGGAGACGAAGCTTTGGCGGTGAGCCAAAACCGCGATCTTCTGCGCAAGTACCTTCCAGCCGAACCGAAATGGCTGAAGCAAGTGCACGGGAGCCAGGCCGCAAACGCCGATACCCTGCGCGCACCGCAGGAAGCCGATGCCAGCGTTGCGCGCATGGCAAACACTCTGTGCGCGATACTCAGTGCCGATTGCCTTCCGCTTTTGCTATGCGACGAAAACGGATCGGTGGTTGCGTCCGCGCACTGCGGCTGGCGCGGGCTTGCCGCAGGAGTGATCGAACAAACCGTAAGCGCGATGCGGGCCGCTCCAGCCACACTGCTTGCCTATCTGGGCCCGGCTATCAGCCCCAAAGCTTACGAAGTGGGCGCAGACGTGCGCGAGGCTTTCCTGCGCGGCGATGCCAGCGCGCAACAGGCTTTTGCCCCATGTGCGCCCGGCAAATGGCTGGCTGACCTTTATTTGCTGGCACGACTACGCCTGAACTGCCTCGGTGTGAAAAATATTCACGGAGGGAATTTTTGCACTTACACTGAGGCCGGCAGGTTTTTTTCCCACCGCCGCGACGGCAACACCGGGCGCATGGCCTCGCTGATCTGGCTGGACACGAAAAGCGGATGAGCTTTTCTCGCAGCAGGTATAATTAAAATTTAATTTTCTTATTCAACCGATCACCGATGTCCATCCTGGCCTGGATAGTCTGCGCAAGTCTTGCTGGCGGCGTCTTGAGCGTGCTGTGCGCCGCGGCTTTTGCACTGAATGCCCGCACCGCATGGCTCCCCCTGCTGATAAGTTACGCCATTGGCGCGCTGTTGGGAGCGGTATTTCTGGAAATCCTGCCGCATGCTTTTGAGCTCAGCCAGAATGTGAAACAGATGACCGCAACCATCCTGTTCGGCATCCTGCTTTTTTTTGTGATGGAAAAACTGGTGCTGTGGCGCCACTGCCACCAGAACGAATGCGAAGCGCACGGTACCGATAACCGCGAACACGATCATGGTCGCAGCGGCATGATGATCTTGATCGGCAACACTTTCCACAACTTTGTGGACGGCATATTGATTGCGGCGGCATTCCTCGCGGATGTGAGGCTCGGAATCGTTACTTCGCTTGCCATTTTCGCCCATGAAATCCCGCAGGAAGTCGGCGATTTCGTGATTCTTTTGCACTCCGGCTATACGCGCCGTCAAGCGCTGGCGTTCAATCTGCTGTCGAGCACCGCCACGCTGCTGGGCGGTGTGCTGGCTTATTCCACTTTGCATACCATGCAGCAAATGGTGCCGCCGATCCTCGGCCTCGCGGTGGCCAGCATGCTTTACGTCGCAGTTGCCGACCTTATCCCCGGCCTGCACAGACGCCCGGAGTTGCATGCCACGCTGCAGCAGGTTTTACTCATCACGCTGGGCATCGGCTCGATCTGGCTCGCGCGCAGCATCAGCGTCCATTTTGTGTAAGGTTAACGTCATTCATAGTAACAGCGGCGTGAGACCATTGCACCCTCAATCTACACCTAGTCTCCCGCTCGCTTGACAGGGTGTTTAGTGGCAGGGCAAAGTAATGCTGTTTCCATAATTTAATTCACTCTTTCAGCATGAGTTCCCAAACGAAGCCGTACCCGTTATTCAACGAGGCCAACCAGAACCTGCTGCAGGACATCCTGAAAAATCTTTCAAGCGGGCGCAACCTGGATGCCACGGAAATTTATCAACAGCTCAGCGTTGACCACGACGCAGAGAAGTTAGCAGAAATCCAGAACCGTTATTATCAGAAACAGCTTGACCTGTGGATAAGCATGCTGGGGCACAAGCCGGGGGAGGCAAGCCAACCAGTAGCCCAGCCGGACAGAAACGATCGCCGTTTTCAGTCAGCCGAATGGAAGGAACTCCCCTATTTCGATTACCTCAAGCAATATTATTTGCTGACTTCACAGTGGCTGATGGAAATGGTCGAATCAGCCAAGCTCGATAACGAGACCAAGAAAAAACTGCGTTTCTTTACCCGCCAGTATATCGATGCGATGTCGCCCGCGAATTTTCCGGCGACTAATCCTGAAGTATTGAAGCTCGCGGCCGACAGCAATGGCGAGACCATCAATAAAGGCCTCAAGAATCTCATCGAAGATCTGGAAAAAGGCCACATCTCGATGACCGACGAGTCGGCATTCGAGGTGGGCCGCAATCTCGCCGTCACTCGCGGCGCGGTGGTATTTGAAAACGACCTGATTCAGCTCATCCAGTATAGTCCGCTGACTGAAACGGTAAGCGAATACCCTTTACTCATTGTGCCGCCCTGCATCAATAAATATTATGTGCTTGACATGCAGCCGGAAAATTCTTTCGTACGCTACGCCCTTGAGCAAGGCAACATCGTGTTTATCATCTCCTGGCGCAATATTCCACCTGAGCTCGGCCATCTCACCTGGGATGATTACCTCGAGCAGGGGGTGATTCAGGCAATCAAGGTTAGCTTGGTGACTGCCGGGGTTAAAAAACTCAATACGCTTGGTTTTTGCGTGGGAGGCACCCAACTCGCCTGCGCGCTGGCTGTACTACGTGCTAAACGGCAAAACCCGGCTGCCAGCATGACGCTGCTCGCGACCATGCTGGATTTCACCGATACCGGCGAAATCAGCGTCTATGTTGACTCAGCCTATGTGCAAAAACTCGAGTCGGAGATCGGTACGGGAGGCCTGGTTCCCGGCCGCGATCTGGCGCTCACCTTCGCCAGCCTGCGCGCCAACGAGCTGGTGTGGTTCTACGTCGTTAACAATTATCTTAAAGGCAAAACACCCTATGCCTTTGACCTGCTTTACTGGAATTGCGACAGTGCCAACCTCCCCGGCCCGATGTACGTGTACTACGTGAAGAACATGTATCTGGAAAACAACCTGAAAACTCCCGGCAAATTGATTATGTGCGACGTGCCGATTGATTTGGAAAAAATCAATCGGCCCACCTATGTGCTGGCAGCCAAGGAAGATCACATCGTGCCCTGGAAATCCAGCTATGCCAACGTACCGCTGCTCAAGGGGAAAATAGAATTCGTGCTCACTGCCAGCGGCCACATCGCGGGCGTGGTCAATCCTCCTGCGAAAAGCAAGCGCAGTTTCTGGAGCGGCGGCTCAATAGGCCAAGACCCTGAACAGTGGCTGGCAAGCGCGCAATCCAGCCCCGGCAGCTGGTGGCCGCACTGGAGTGCCTGGCTGAAACAAAAAAGCAATAAGCAAGTGCCTGCGCCCGCCAAGCTCGGCAGCATAAAGTATCCGGAGATTGAAGCGGCACCGGGACGGTATGTGAAAGAGCATTGTGAGAAAAGCGATTCCAAGCAGCAAGCAGCATGATCTGGACTTTGCGAATTAACTAGTTTTTATCGGGGGAAAACATGGCGCAAAAAAGAATTGCTTTAGTTACCGGCGGAATGGGCGGGCTGGGCGAATCCATCTGCACCAAAATGGCGGGCCAGGGCTATCGGGTGGTGGCCACTTATTCAACCCATAACACCAGGGCTGATCAGTGGAAGGCCGAAATGAAATCACTCGGCTACGAGTTTTATACCGCTCAAGTTGACGTTTCAGACTACGATTCCTGCACAAGAGTGGTGGCCAGGGTGGAGAAGGAAGTCGGGCTCATAGACATCCTGGTCAACAATGCTGGCATCACGCGCGACATGACGTTTAAGAAAATGACCAAGGTGGACTGGGACGCGGTCATGAAAACCAACCTCGACAGCGTGTTCAACATGACCAAGCCAGTAGTGGATGGCATGGTCGAGCGCGGCTGGGGGCGCATCATCAATGTGTCCTCGGTGAATGGCCAGAAAGGCGCATTCGGACAGACCAACTACTCCGCGGCGAAAGCGGGGATGCACGGCTTCACCAAGGCGCTCGCCCTGGAAGTGGCGAAGAAAGGCGTCACCGTCAACACAATCTCGCCCGGTTACATCGGCACCAAGATGGTGATGGCGATTCCCAAGGATATTTTGGACACAAAAATTCTGCCGCAAATCCCGGTGGGAAGATTGGGCAAGCCGGAAGAAGTCGCCGGGCTGATTATTTATCTGGCATCAGATGAAGCGGCGTTCATCACCGGTGCCAACATCTCCATCAATGGCGGACAGCACATGTTCTGAGGAACCTTCAACAAAAAGCCCCGCCTGGAGTGGCGGGGCTAACCTTTATAGTAAGGAAGAGGATTCTAAATCAGTGGCTCTTCTTCGAGCCGTCTTTTGCCGCGCTGGAGGTCGCTGAATGAGCGGCCTTGACGCCAGCGCTTGCCAGTTCTGCAGCCTGCTTGGCGGCTTTGGTCATGCTGTCAACCGCAGCTTGAGTCGCCGCAACCGTGGATTTGAGCGCAGCGATTGCCAGTTCTGAACCGGCAGGAGCGGATTTGGTGGTTTTCTCGATGACGTTCACCAAACCCTTGGTGTAAATGGAAAGACTCTCTTCAAACAGCTTGGAAAGTTCTGCTTGGGCCTCTGCAGCCACTTCATACACGCTGCGAGAATATTTCAACGCTTTCTCCACACCGGATTCAGCCAGCTTGGCACGCAACGCCATAACTTCCTGCAAGTCTTTCACCTCGCTTAGTGACTTGACGTTCTTGGCATTCTCTTCGATTGCCTGCTTGGCGGCTTCAAGTTGCAGCTTGACCAGGCGCTCGGCGCTTTCCATGGTGATTGTGGCGAAACGCAGCGCATTATCTACACTGTATTTGTTAAGCTCGGGGTATTGATCGTTAAACATGATGGATATCCTTTACAAAAGTTAAAAAGGTAGGTAATTTATGCTGCATTGCAACAATAGTCATTCTAGAGGCCAGGATTGGGTTTGTCAAGAATTTATGACGCGTTGCAGCACAGATGTATCAACATCCAAGCACAGAATCTATTTGTTATTCTGAATCATGCGGTTATAATTACTGTTCGACTTATTGCACCGAACATAACAAGCCTTTCCAAGGCTGTGGTGATATTAAGGAGTTTGCGGCATGACCGACACCTCGAGAGTGATCAAGAAATACCCTAACCGGCGTCTTTACGACACGGCCACCAGCAAATACATCACGCTCGCCGATGTCAAAAAACTGGTGCTCGAGAATGTGGATTTCCGCGTGGTGGATGCCAAAACCAATGAAGACCTGACCCGCAGCATTCTGCTGCAAATCATTCTCGAGGAAGAAAGCGGCGGCATGCCGATGTTTTCCAGCGATATGCTGTCACAAATCATCCGCTTTTACGGCCACGCCATGCAGGGCATGATGGGTGCTTACCTGGAAAAAAACGTCCAGACCTTTATCGAGATGCAGAACCGCTTGCAGGAACAATCGCGTACCCTGTATGGCGACAGCCCGACGCTGAATGCCGACACGTGGGCGCAATTTCTCAAATTCCAGGGGCCGGCGATGCAGGGATTGTTGGGCAGTTATCTCGAGCAAAGCGCCAATATGTTTCTGGACATGCAAAGCCAGCTGCAAAAGCAGACGCGAAGCCTGTTCGGCAATTTTGGATTCCCCGATTTTGGCATCACACCGCAAACATCCTCCTCTTCGCAAGCAGCTCCTAAATCTGAGGCGCCTGACGCGGATTCCGGTAAACCCGCGGAAGACAAAAAATCCCCTTGAGCGGATGAGGGGGCGCTCTTCACCCTCACCCCTTCGACAAACTCAGGACAGGCTCCCCCTCTCCCATCAAGGGAGAAGTAATTAGCAACCAGCCAGTTTACGGACAACCCTTGCAATTGTCGGTCAATGCGCCCTCTAGGTTTGCGTCTTGCAGGTTTGCGCCCTGCAAATCCGCATCTTCAAGATTCGCTCCCTTTAAATTCGCCGAAGTCAAATTCGCGCCCTTAAGAACCGCGCCCTTGAGATTAGCTTTGACCAAGTTGGCTCCCTGCAAGTCCGCACCTTCCAGGTCGGCGCCAAGCAGATTGGCGCGATACAAATTGGCCTCCTTCAGGTTGGCGCGCTTCAGGTCGACGTGCGAGAGGCTGGCGGCCAGCAGGTTTGCACCTTGCAGGTTTGCGCCCTGCAAAATACTGTTGTAAAGAAACGCATACTGCAGATTCGCCTTCCCCAGGTTTGCACCTTCGAAGTTTGATTCGTAGAGCTGCGCATACTGCAGATTGGCGCCGCGCAAGTCGGCATTCCGGCAATCGGTGTTTGGCTGCAATTCACAAGTATAGCTTTGGGCCATAGCCGCAGAAAGCCAAAACAGAAAGGCGCCGCCCGAACCCAAATTCATCAGCATCTGATTGCGAATTCTCATTTCACACTCTCCGTTTGCAAGGCCGTGTGACACTCTTTAAGAAAATTTGCTGCTTCGGCTGTTTCCCGGGTGCGCCGCATCGGCGGCAGGCTTCGCCAGATTCTGCGGCCATAAGCCTTGGACAGCAAACGCGGGTCGCAAATCATCAATACGCCATGGTCGGTTTCGTCGCGAATCAGGCGCCCGGCTCCCTGTTTCAATGTTATCACCGCTTGCGGCAACTGGTATTCCATGAAGGCATTGCGCCCCTGTTTGTTGATCTGCTCGATGCGCGCTGCGAGCACTGGGTCATCGGGCGGCGCAAACGGCAGCTTGTCTATCACCACCAGCGACAGCGCAGGCCCGCGCACATCCACTCCTTCCCAGAATGACTGGCTGCCGACCAGCACCGCATTGCCGAGCTTGCGAAAGCGCTCCAAAAGCTCGCTGCGTGAGCCCTCGCCCTGGGCAAGCAGCGGAAAATCCAGTTGCTGCTCGCTGAATAGCTGTCTCAGCAGCGCATGGCCTTCCTTCATCGCGCGCAAGCTGGTAAACAGCAGGAACGCACGCCCCTGGCTGGCTTTGATCAAAGGTAAAGCCGCTGCGACCACCGCGCCGGTGTGCCCGCTGCTGTTGGGATCGGGCAAGTCTTCGGGCACGTATAACAGCGCCTGTGTGGAGTAATCAAACGGGCTGTCCCAAGAGGCGGTAGCCGCATCATGCAATCCCATTTCATACTGGTAGTGGCTGAAATCTTTGTTCACCGACAAGGTCGCCGAAGTGAAAATCAAAGCGCGCGCGTTGCCCTCGATTTGCTTGCGGAAAATTTCGGCGATGGACAAAGGCGTGCTATTGAGTTGCAGCGCCTGGTTGAATACCTCCGCCCAGCGCACTTGCCCGGTGTCCGCGTCGCGCCAACGGCGGATTTTTTCCAGCAGCTCAAGGACACGTTGCCAGCAATTGCGCAAACCTTCGCCCCGTTCCGCCTGGCTCGCCAGCAATTCGGCCAGCGCATTGAGTTTTTCGCACAGTCCATCAAGGGCCGCATTAAAACCGGAAATATCCTGTAATGATTGCTGCGACAGGCGCGCGTTGTCTTCATTCACAGTCAGCCGCAAATCCCTGGCGGATTTATCCAGGGCGGCAGCGCCCTCCGGCAATGCCGTGAACTCGCGCGCATTGACCAGCGCTTCGTTTCTGGTATCACGCGCGAGTTCCAGGATTTGGCCGGTGCTGATACTCTCGCCGAAAAACAGGCTGGCGGTTTCGGGTAGTTGGTGCGCCTCGTCAAAAACCACCGTATTGCACGCCGGCAGCAATTCCGCGACGCCTTCATCGCGCAGCATCACATCGGCAAAAAACAGATGATGATTCACCACCACCACATCGGCCTGCTGCGCTTCTTTGCGCGCTTTCATCACAAAGCATTCCTGAAAATTGGGGCATTCCTGGCCGAGGCAGTTTTCCCTGGTGGATGTGACGTGCAGCCAGACACCGGCGTTCTCAGGCACGTCACCCAAACCGCTTTTGTCGCCTGAAGAGGAAGTGCGCGCGTACCGCGCAATCAGCGGCAAATAACCTGCGTCTTCGCGGCTCCCGAACCGGCCTTCATTCAGCGCCTGATTGAGATGGTAATGGCAGACGTAATTGGCGCGGCCTTTGAGCAACGCCACCGTCACCGGCGCTTTGAGCGCCGCGCGCACGGTGGGAATGTCACGGTTGAAGAGCTGGTCCTGCAGCGTCTTGGTGCCTGTGGAAATAATCACCTTGCCGCCGGAGAGCAATGCGGGAACGAGATACGCAAAGGTCTTTCCCGTCCCGGTGCCGGCTTCTGCGACCAGAACCGAATTGCCTTCAATCGCATCGGCGACCGCGTGCGCCATTTCTAGCTGCCCTTGGCGCACGCGGAAGTCGCCTACCGCCTGCGCAAGTGGACTGCGATCTGAAAATATCGAGTCGAGATTATCAGTCAATTAGATGGGAATCCCACTATCCGCTCTGTAGTATCTATTTTCCATGAGGTCAAAATTGACGGCAAAGATTATGCGACGTAGAGTGCCAGAATATCAGTCAAATCTCAAATCGAATTCTAGTTATGGCTCATATGGCAGACGCATGGTTTTGGGGGTTGCTCGCTTCTCTGATACAACTCGCGATAGGCACCTCGCTTAAATCGGCTGCTGACGCGCATTCTCTCAAGCTCGCCAATGATGACATCACACGACCCAAGAAGAAAATCGAAACACTCAACCAAGTACATAACGATTCCACCGCGAATACAAGCAAAGCGCACATCGCTGAGGTAGAAAAACTGACCGGGCGTACTAGGCAATTAGAAACCTCTAAAAAAACGAACCGACCACGCTTTGCCTTTGTCGAAGATGACCCAATAGGTTCTGGTGGCCCCAATGACTGGATGCGCTAGCCCAACCTGTCATTGCAGCCGACCGCCCCCCGGCCTTGACTGCCGCGTCGACCACGCTCGCCGATTCTGATGACCCTCCCGGAACGCATAGGCAAGTACTCGATCCAGGAAGTGCTCGGCAAGGGCGCGATGGGGGTCGTCTACAAGGCCCTCGACCCGCACATCCGCCGTACCGTCGCGCTCAAAGTCATCCGCAAGGAGCTTATGGAGGACGACGAGGCGGCGACGTTGATCGCCCGTTTCAAGAACGAAGCGCAGGCAGCGGGCCGGCTCAGCCACCCGGGCATCGTAGCGGTTTACGAGTACGGGGAAGAGGATGCCGTCGCCTATATCGCGATGGAGTATGTGCAGGGTAAGGGCCTGCGCGAGTATTTTCAGCGCGGCACCCGTTTCGGGTTGAACGACACCGTCAGCATCATGACCCGGCTTCTCGAAGCGCTCGCCTACGCACACGAGGAAGGCGTGGTACACCGGGACGTCAAGCCCGCAAACATCATCATCATGGGCAACGCCAAGCTGAAGGTGACTGATTTCGGTATCGCCCATCTCGACTCGTCGAATTTGACCCAAGTCGGCACGATCATGGGGACGCCCGGCTACATGGCACCCGAGCAGTACACCGGGGCGAGCGTAGACCGGCGTGCCGACGTCTTCTCGGCCGGTGTTGTGCTGTACTAGCTTCTGACCGGTGTCAAGCCGTTTACCGGGAGTACCGAGACAGTCGCCTACAGGATCTGCTTCGAACCCCATGTCGATCCGTCCAAGCTCGTTCATGAGCTGGAGTCGACGAAGTTCGACGGCGTGGTAGGTAGAGCGCTGGCGAAGACGCCCGAGAAGCGATACCAGAGTGCGCAGGAGTTTCTTGAATCGATCCTGGATGCCTATTCCGCGCCGGTCAGCCCGGCGGTGTCTGAGGTAACCATCATCGACGAGGCCAGTCCGCCACCGGCCGGCTCGGGCAGCCCACGCCCCTCCCAGTCCCAGACCGACTCGGTACCCGGGGGCACGTCCGTTCCGCCCACAGGCTGGGACGCGGCGCTGCTGAATCAGATTGAGCAGCAACTCACCCACTACCTGGGACCGGTGGCGAGAGTCATAGTCAAGAGGGGCGCCAAGACTACCACTGAGCTCGGCGCTCTCTATTCGCTGCTGGCCGAAGACCTGGATACCGCGCAGGCGAAGAAGGATTTCCTCGCCGGAAAAGACCGGCTCGAGAGCGTGACGCCAGCGAAACCGAAAAGTGCAACCGATAAGCAGGCCGGTGTTGCGGGGTTACTCACGCCGCAGGAGATCGACCAGGCCACGCGCCAGCTCGCCGCGTACCTGGGGCCGATCGCCCGGATCGTGGTGAAGAAGGTGGCGGCCGAGTCCACCGGCCGAAAACAGTTCTACTCGATGCTCGCGGAGCACCTCGGAAACGAGGGCGACAGGGAACGCTTTTTGCGGGGCGTCAGTGCGGCGGTTCCGGTCAAACCGTGAAGGGAGCGTGAAGGGCTCTGTCAAAGTTGCTACAAGTGGACGCATGCGTATTCCACGCCGATTTTCTTGGTCACGCGAAAGCGCGCGACAAGGCTGTGGCAGCGTTGCAGCAGAGAATTGATCTTTGTGAGCCATCTAACACGACGCTCAGCCCGGACGCGGCAAACGGCGCCGTGCCGGTGATAGCCATATAAACGTATGGCTATTCCACCTTATTCGTGCTAAGCTTTGCCCATGGCAAAGGCCCGATTCGATTGGGACTCGAAGAAGGATCAGGAGAATCAAGAGAAACACGGGGTCGCTTTTGCGAAGGCGCAGTTCGCCTTCGCCGATCCACGCCGTGTCATAGCGGAAGACCGGTCTCACAGCTCGAGCGAAAAGCGGTATTACTGTTTCGGCTGGGTCGAAGCCGGGATTTTGACCGTTCGATTTACGTATCGTGACAACGTGATTCGAATTTTTGGAGCTGGTTATTGGCGAAAGGGCAAGCGAATTTATGAGCGAGAAAATCAGGTACACAGACGAACCTCTCGGGAACCTAAAGGTCGTTCCTAATTTCCTTCCTCGTCCAGAGGAACTCGTCTTTCGGGATGCGGGAGTCAAGGTCACCATTGCCTTGAGCAAGAGAAGCGTCGAGTTCTTCAAGGGCGAGGCACGGAAACACAATACTCAGTACCAGCGCATGATCCGGCGTCTACTCGACGCCTATGCGGAGCATCATTCCCGATCTCCAACCACTCGCTCAACCCGGACGCGCGCAAAATCAGCGCGCGCCGGTTAGCTCTGCGATGGACAACACTTATTTAATCCTAAAAAGCCTGCATATCCTAGGTGCCGTGATCTTCCTGGGAAACATCATCGTCACGGGTTGGTGGAAGGTCATGGCAGACCGTACGCGAAATCCGGTGGTCATCGCCTTTGCACAGCGGCAGGTTACGCTTACCGACTATATTTTCACTGGCGGTGGTGTCGTTCTTATCCTCGCAACGGGCTTAGGTAATGCCGTTCTCCATAATATGGATTATCTAAGGAACCTCCGATTAAGTCCCACGCGGTTGCGACGGCGGCTTTCCTGGATGGGATGCGCGAAGCGAGGCGCAGCCAATGGCCACCACCCTTGGCAAGCCGAGCGACAAAGCAGACCGCAGGGAAAAGCGCCCCGGACTCGGTCTCGCACAGCGTGGAGCGGGAAGGGGCGCAAGCTGCCGCAAGAGATACCGTTAAACGGGGCGCTCATGCTTCCGCTCCCACACCCCAAGCTTCGCTGACCGTGTCGCGGCAGCCGTCCCATCCGGGTTGCGGTAAAATACGGCGTCTGCGTCGTTGCGCTCCTCGGCTTCGTAGTGCGCCCCGGACTCGG
>DATDGC010000081.1:0-43902 GCA_036522275.1 Burkholderiales bacterium
GCGATCCGGCTCATGTTGCCGCGCTCCTTGTTGATGTGGTGCCTGAAGTAGACGCGCTCAAACGCATCGCGCGCCTCGCGCAGGCTGACATCCAGCGGTAGCGCATGGTCCGCGACCTGCGGTTCAATATCGAATTGCGCCAGCACACGGTTCACTTCGTCGAGGCTGATTTCCTCTTCGAGAGAAGTGAGCGCCAGAGTCTTTACCGCGTTTTCCAATTGAATCAAGTTGCCGGGCCAAGAGTAATTGCGCAACGCGTTAAGCGCCGAGGTACTGAATTCGCGCAGCGGCGCCTCGGCCGCTTCGACACAACGTGACAGCATGAGCCTTGCAAGATCGGGAATGTCTTCACGGTGCTCGCGCAGACTGGGAACGCCCAGGGTGAGCACGCTTAGCACCTGATAAAGGCTCGCGTCAAACTGGCCCTGACTCACCAACTCGGGCAGCGCTTTCGAGGTGGCGCACACCAGGCGCACGTTGTACTTGCCAAGTTTGCTAACGAGCAATATCAGCCCTTTTTGCTCCTGTTTGCTGAGCTCGCCGATTTCGCTCAAGAACAGCAACCCATCGTGCGCCTGATGCAACAAATCGAGCGGCGCGTCAACAAGCTGCGCGTAGTTTTCAGGGATGCTCCATTGCGTGTTGGGCTGATGCAGGAAGCGCGCGCATAGCTCGACTCCGCACCCCACTTCTCCGACCAGCAACAGTGGCAGATTGAGATTGGCGATCTGTTCCATACGCTTTTTGAGCTCGGCGATTTGCGGCGACTTGCCCAGGCTTGCCAGCGATAGCTGCTGCTGAGGTTGCACCGTGCCACGCTTAAGCACGCGGCCCACCGTGTTTAGGAGTTTTTGCATGGCGATGGGTTTTTCCAGGAAATCAACCGCGCCGATGCGCGTTGCCTCCACTGCTGAATCTATGGTGCCATGTCCCGACATCATCACCACTGGCATGGTGAGCTGCCCGCTGCTCGCCCACTCCTTGAGCAGCGTGATGCCGTCGGTATCCGGCATCCAAATATCCAGCAACACCAGATCCGGACGCGCCTCCATGCGCTGGGCGCGCGCCTGGCTGGCATTTTCAGCAAGCTTGACCTCGTAGCCTTCGTCCTCGAGGATTTCCGAAAGCAGCTCGCGTATGCCTACTTCATCATCTACGATCAAAATCTGGTTGGATGCCATTTGCCTGTCTTACTCATGCCGCGTGCGCCAGCGGCAGCGAAATGCTGACGCAGGCACCGTGCGGTTTGATATTTTCGATGTGGATGACACCGCTGTGCTCGTCAACGATTCTCTTGACGATGGCAAGTCCCAGCCCGGTACCCTTAGGCTTGCTCGTCACGTAGGGCTCGAACAGCCGTGTCATCAGCTGCTCTGGAAATCCGCTGCCATTATCCTGGATGCTCAACTGGATGCGGCCTCCTTGCGCTTCGGTGCGCACCAGGATGCTCGCGGTGGGCACATCAGCAAGCGCGTCCTGGGCGTTTTGCAAAAGGTTATGAATGACCTGGCGCAACTGTGTCTTGTCGCCCATAGCCTGCGGCAGCTTGGGTGCAAGATCAAGCTTGATGGTCAACGCCGGCGATTCATAAAGCGCCAACACTTCGCGCAGCAAATTGTTGAGATCGATTGGCTGCAGGCTGAGCTCGGTCGTGCGTGCGTAATCGCTGAATGCATCCACCATGTTTTGCATGGCCGCCACCTCGCTGATGATGGTTTGCGTTGAACGTTTCAAGATTTCCAAATCCGGCTTGTCGAGCTTGTCCGCCAACTTGTGCTTAAGCCGTTCGGCGGAGAGCTGGATGGGCGTGAGCGGATTTTTGATTTCATGCGCCAAGCGTCGCGCCACTTCGCCCCAGGCCGCATTGCGCTGCGCCTGCAATAAATGAGTGATGTCGTCAAACACCACCACATAGCCGGATTGCACCGCGCCAGAGAGGTTGCTGCCGCGCAACAGCAGCACACGGGTTCCGGATTTTCCCGGGTATTCCACCTGATTCTCCCATTCGTCAGCAACAGATTGCCTGAACGAGGCGAGAATCTGCTCACTCAGGGCGCGCAGCGCAATATTGCCTGTACCCCATTCCTCCAGGCTGGTCCCGCGCAATTGTGCAAACTCAGTCTCCAGGATATGGGCCGCGCTGAGATTTGCCGAACGCAGCCTGAAAGCTTCATCAAAGGCCAGCACCCCTGCGGACAAATTGGCGAGCACACTTTCCAGGTAAGCTTTGGCAGTTTGCAGTTGCTCCTGATTACGTTCCGCGGCGGCCCTGGCTTCCGATAGCTGATGCGTCATGATGTTGAACGACTGCACTAATATGCCAAGCTCGTCATGGCTTTTTACCGGAGGCCGCTGGCTGAAATCGCCTTGCGCCACGGCGCGGGTGCCTTCCGCCAGGACCTCGAGCGGGGCGCTCAAGCGTTCACTGATGAGAAACGCCAGCGCCAGGGCTGAGAGCCAGGCCAGCAGCAGGGTAAGCGTCAGCGTCAGCGCATAAAGACGTTTTAATCCGGTACGGGAAAGGGAAAGCTCCTGGTAATCTCGATACACCGCCTGCACGGTCTCGGCATCTTGCGCCAATTGCTTAGGTACCGGTTGCAACAGCTGCAGCACGCGGATGTCCTCGTTCAGGCTTAATACGTTCACCGGAACCACCACACGCAGGTACAGGCCTTTGCCGGGGACAGTCTCAATGGCGCTGTATGCCTGCTGCTGGCGAATTTGCTTCAGCAAAGCGGTGCTCGGCAAATCCGGCATTAAACCACTGCGCTCGCTGCTCGAAAAAGCGATGATGTTGCCGCGCTGGCTGAACAACGTGGCCTCCTGCACCCCGAGCTGCTCGCGCAGACTGTTGACCGCGGTGAGATGCTCAGCCGCCGGTAGTTCGGAAAGCGATAGCGCTGCCGTGTCCGCTTTCTTGTTCAGGTCTTTGAGCATGTTATCAAGCGTGGTGCGTCCCAGACTCAAGCCGCCTTCCAGCGCCTTGTCTACGCGCACATCGAACCAGGACTCGATGCTTTTCGCCAGGAACTGCACCGACACGCCGTACACCAGAGCCCCCGGCAGCACCGCCATCAGCGAAAAGAACAGCACCAGGCGCAAGGTAAGCTTGGAGCCGAATACGCGGGCAGCACGTTTCTTGCGCAACACCGACAACTGATAAACCACCAAGCCCAAAAGACACAAGGCAATCACGCCGTTTAGCGCCAGTAGCAGAGGATAATTCCGGGCGAACAACGCCGTGTTGGCGCTGGCGGTGGAGAGCAGAAACAGCAACACCGCGCCGAGGCCCAAGCACAGGATCAGGAAATATTTCATGCCGGGCTCCCGCTCATGGCGTAACCTCCCAGCGGTGCCAGTCCGAACTCAAGGTCCAATCATTCGATGCCAGCGCATTCACCTGGAACGGCTTTGGCAGCTGCGACAGATCCAGTTTCATGCGCAATGCCGCAGCGTATTTCTGATCTTTTTCCAGCGCGTCCTTCTCCGCAACCAGGCGGTTATGTAATTGACTCATCACGTTCACCGCTTCTTCCAGCGTCGCGTAATTCTGATATAGCGTACCTACACTCAAGCGGTATTGCCGAGTAAGCGCGTTATAGCTCAGCTTGAATTGCTGCCGCAACTCCACCACTTTTTGATCGAACCAGTACCATCGCGGACGTGTCAATTCAAATTCGGTTACGAAATACAAGGCGACCCCTTTATTCAGCGCATCTTCCAGCGTATGGGTAAAACTGATATCAAAATCGGCATTGAGCCGGTAGCCATCGGTACCCGCCTCAAGTACTGCGCTGCGCACCTGGATGCCTTCGGCAAACAAGCTCCCTGGCGCCAGAGCAAGCCCGAATAGAACCGCGCAGGCGAGTCTGCGCCAGAACGGCAAGATAAATCTAATTCTTGCTGAGCAGGGCGTAGAAAAAACCATCATGCTGGCTGTCGGGTAGCAATTGGCTTTGTGTGTTGAGCGGCAGAAGCTTGGCGTTGTGGTGCCGTTCAAGAAATGCGTCAACTTGCAGGCGGTTTTCTTCGGCAAAAACCGAACACGTAACATATAGCAATTTACCACCTCTATCCAGGCATTGCCACAATGCGTCCAAGATGCGCCGCTGTGTGGCGGTAAATTGCGCGATGTCGCTTTCACGCCTCAACCACTTGATGTCCGGATGACGGCGTGCCACGCCGGAAGCCGAACAGGGAACATCGGCGAGAACGCGCTGGAAGGGCGTGCCGTCCCACCAAGCCGAAGGATTCGCGGCGTCCCCGCAGACAACGCGCGCTTCAAGTTTCAACCGTCGCAAGTTTTCTTCGAGACGTCGTAATCGTTCGGCATCCTCATCCAGCGCGGTAAGTTCAGCGTCGGCCAACTCCAGAATATGTGTGGTCTTGCCGCCTGGAGCAGCACATGCATCGAGCACGCGCATGCCTGGTTGTACGTCTAGAAGCGGCGCCGCCAATTGGGCTGCTGCATCCTGAACCGATACCATTCCTTCGGCAAAACCCGGGAGTTCTTTTACGGGAACGGCGCGCTTGAGCAGCAGCGCTTGTCCGCCAAGATCTTCTGCTTCAATGCCGGCGTTTTGCAGCAACGTTTGATAACCCTGCTTGGTCACGGCGCGGCAGTTGACACGCAAGGTCATCGGCGGATGCAGGTTGGTGGCGGTCAAAATCGCATCATAGTCACGCGGGTATTGCGCTTTGAGTTTGTCTATCCACCATTGCGGATGCGAGTAGCGCCCGACTTCGTCAGCTGTGGCCAGCGCCTGCAGTGTTTCCCGCTTGCGCAGAAAGTTGCGCAATATTGCATTCACCAGGCCCATTGCGGGCCGTTGATTGAGCGCTGCTGCGGTTTTCACCGCATGGTCTACCACCGCATGCGGGGCGGCTCTTGTGTACTGCAGCTGATACAAGCCGACTAAAAGCAATGCGCGTAGCCGTTGCTCGCGTAAAGGTTTTTCCAGCAAATGTTCAAGCAGCGCCTGCAACTGCCCGTAAAAGCGCAGCGTGCCGCAACTCAAGTCTTGGATAACAGCGCGCTGCTGCGGGCTTAAGCCTGGGTGGTGTTGCCAGAAAGAGGAAAGAATGTGCGACAGATTGCGCCCGGCCAGGACCTGGCTCACCGCGAGGCTGGCCAGGCGTTGTACTTCAACCATCGCATCCGCCGCGGGCGCGATTTACGCTCTCGCCATAGCCAAAAGACGGGCGATGCGCTCTTGCGTCGATGGATGGGTGCTAAACAACCCCTGTACACCGCCGCCGGAGAGCGGGTTGATGATCATCATCTGCGCAGTCTCCGGATGCATTTCGGCTGTTTCTATGGGCTGGCCGCGGGCGTAGCGCTCAATTTTCTCCAAAGCGGATGCCAGGGCTTGGGGATCACCCGAGACTTCGGCCCCACCTCGGTCGGCCTCGAATTCCCGTGCGCGGGAAATCGCCAGTTGAATCAACATCGCGGCAAGAGGCGCTACGATCATAATGAGCAGCGCCACCAGTGGGTGAACGCCGCGCTCACTCTGTCTGCTCCCGCCAAACAGCATACCGAGCTGCGCTATAGAGGAGATCGCGCCAGCGATGGTCGCCGAAATTGTGGAAACAAGAATGTCGTAGTGCTTGACGTGCGACAGCTCATGGCCCAGCACGCCACGCAACTCGCGTGGAGTAAGTAATTGCAATATTCCGGTCGTGGCGGCCAGCGCTGCATGTTCAGGGTTGCGGCCAGTAGCAAAGGCGTTGGGCTGGGCTTCGTCAATCAAATACACTTTGGGCATCGGAAGGCTCGCGCGCTCTGCAAGCTCGCGCACAGTGCTGTAGAGCCGGGGCGCACTTTGCTGATCCACTTCCTGGGCGTTATACATGCGCAACACCATTTTGTCCGAAAACCAGTACGCCCAGAGGTTCATCACGGCGCCGAGGAGCAAAGCAATCGCCATCCCGGAAGCACCGCCCAGCAGCATGCCGACAGCGCCAAACAAAGCCATGATAGCGGCCATCAGCAAAGAGGTTTTGAGCCAGTTTCCAAACATTGCTTTTCCTTTCCCCTCAAGTTGTCGCCGTTTTGCTTAGAGTGCGCCGGCGAAGATTTAGATAATGCTTGAGCGCGAAAAATTCAAGGGCCAAAACGTTGTCCGGGTTTTAAGGCAAAGCCTGACAAAAACGCCTGTACCGGCAGACGCCTGCCCCCGGGTTTTTGCAATTCCTCAAGCCGCAGCCCGCCGTTGCCGCAAGCGACCACAATATTCTCCCGATCCACACTGACGATTTGTCCTGGCTTACCTGCCACTGCGTTTACAACGCGCGCTTTCCAGATTTTCAGGGTTTCTCCATTGAACGAGGTAAAAGCCCCGGGCAACGGGTTGAACGCGCGTACCGCGCGCTCGATTTGGGCTGCTTCCTGCTGCCAATCTATCGCTGCTTCGGCCTTGTCTATCTTCGCCGCATAGCTTGCGCCAGCCTCAGGCTGGGGTTGCGCTATCAGCTCGCCCTGCTCAAGCTTGTGCAAAGCGCTCACGATACATTCTCCGCCTAGTTGCGCAAGCTTGTCATGCAGGGTTTGTGCGGTGTCGTCAGCCGTGATTTTCACGCGCCGTTGCAAAAGTATCGGGCCGGTATCCAAGCCTTCGTTCATCAGCATGATGGTGATTCCGGTTTCCTTGTCTCCTGCAAGCAGCGCGCGCTGGATCGGCGCGGCACCCCGCCACCGCGGCAGCAGCGAGGCGTGGATATTGATGCAGCCCAAGCGCGGCAAGGCAAGCACTTGCTGCGGCAGGATCAATCCATAAGCCGTGACCACCATGACGTCCGGGGTAAGCGCTTTGAGCCGTTCCAGGGTTTCCGGGTGTTTGAGTGTAGTCGGCTGCAGCACAGTGAGCCCACGGCCTGCCGCCTGTTGTTTCACCGCACTCGGGGAGGTTTTCATCCCGCGTCCGGTGGGGCGGTCGGGTTTAGTAAGCACTAGGGAAATGTCGAAACCGGCAAGCAGCAAACATTGCAACGCCTGTGCCGCAAATTCCGGAGTTCCAGCGAAGACGATCTTCATTACATGACTTTGCGCTGCATTTTTTTTAGCTTGTTGAGAATCCGCGCTTGCTTGAGGCGGGACAGGTATTCGACAAATACCTTGCCTTTGAGATGATCCATCTCATGCTGGATGCACACCGAGAGCAGTCCGTCGGCGTCCAGCTTAAACGGTTTGCCTTCGCGGTCCAGCGCCCGTACCGTGATACATTCGGCACGCTTCACTTTTTCAAAAATTCCCGGCACCGAAAGACACCCTTCCTCGCAATCGGAAACTCCGGAGCTTGCGAGAATTTCAGGATTGATGAACGTGTGCAGCTTGTCGCGTGCTTCCGAAGTGTCGATTACAATAACTTGCTTGTGCACATCCACTTGGGTTGCGGCAAGCCCCACGCCCGGGGCGGCGTACATGGTTTCCGCCATGTCCGCTACCAGTTTACGAACCGGGTTATTCACACTTGCAACCGCCTTGGCGAGTGTGTGCAGTCGTGGGTCCGGGTATTGCAGAATTTTTAAAATCGCCATTTGTGCTTGCTAATTTAACAAACCACATGCAGAATTTATACTAACTCCTGATTTCTTATGGCGTATGCTACACTTTGAGTATCCCAGGATTTCGGGTTTGAACTTCTGCAAGCGGGGATTTCGATGCCTAATTTTATTATTATATCGCTGATTCTGATTTCGAGTTTGCTCTCGGCGCGGGCTTTGGCCGAGGAGCCTATCAGGATGCAAGACAACCCTCCGGACCGCTATGTCGTGGTCAAGGGTGACACCCTGTGGGGGATCTCAGGGCGTTTCCTCAAAGATCCTTGGCAGTGGCCACAAGTCTGGGGCATGAACCGGGAGCAAATCAAAAACCCGCACCTGATCTACCCCGGCGATATTATCGTGCTCGATCTTTCGAGCCAACCCCCCGCCCTGCGCCTGGTGAGAGGAGAGCAGATAGGGGGAGGGGTTGTTGGGGGTAGAGAAACCGTTAAGCTAAGCCCGCGAGTGCGCGCAGAACCCAGGGAGCGCGCGCCCATACCCACTATCCCGGCATCCGCCATCGAGCCTTTCCTAAGCAAGCCGCTGGTGATCGAAGCGGGCGGTCTTGATGGTGCGCCGCGCCTCGTCGCCACCGAAGGCGAGCGTGTAGTGCTGGGCGCAGGTGATCGTGCGTATGTGTACAAACTGCCCACAGACAAGGGCGTGGATTGGCAAATTTACCGTGCCGGCAAAACGCTCGTTGATCCGGACACCCGGGAAGTCCTTGGCTACGAAGCCATCTATCTCGGAGAAGCCAAGGTCATTAAATTCGAGGAGAGACTAGATACGGCTAGCCCCATCGAAATCACCAAATCCGCGCTCGAAATCAACATAGGCGACCGCCTGACCGAGGCCACCAAGGTTGCAATCGATAATTACGTGCCGCATGCGCCTGAAAAATTAATCAAAGCGCGCATCATTTCGGCTTATGGAGGGCTCACTGAAGTCGGGCAAAACGCTATCGTCACGCTCAACAAGGGAGCTCGCGATGGTATTGAGAGAGGACATGTGCTGGCGCTATACCGCCGCTCGCCGCCAGCCAAAAACAAAAAGGGCGAAATCATCCTGCGCATCCCCGATGAGCGCTACGGGCTGTTAATGATTTTCCGCACCTTTGATAAAGTCTCCTACGCGCTGGTAATGCAGATCACCCGCCCGGTGCATGTGCTGGACGTGGCACAGACGCCCTGAGTTAATCCGCTTGGCTGCCCGCATAATATATGCAGCCCGACAAGGACACTGAAAGCTGGCTTGCGTTAAGCTTGGTGCCGGGGTTGGGGGATGACTCATGCCGTAAGCTTCTACTGGCTTTCGGCGGACCCCAAAAAATTTTCTCCTCGACCCACTCCGCACTCTCGCGCGTAGTTTCCAGTAAAGTCGCACGCAGCATTTGCGAAGGCGTGGATCGTAGCGCTATCCTGCCTGCGCTCAAATGGCTTGAAGAGGACTGCAATCACCTGGTCACGCTGGCTGACGAAGACTATCCCAAGCTGTTGCTGCAAATATCCGATCCGCCGACGCTGCTCTATGTCACAGGAAGGCGCGAACTGCTCAACTGTCCGTCGCTGGCGATAGTCGGCAGCCGCAACGCTACCCCGCAAGGCGCAGCCAATGCCGAGAGCTTTGCGCGAAATTTAAGCGACTCTGGGTTTAGCATCTTGAGCGGCCTGGCGCTGGGCATTGATGCGGCGGCACACCGCGGCGGGCTTAAGGGCGCCTGCTCCAGCATTGCGGTGGTTGGTACCGGATTGGATATCGTATACCCGGCGCGCAACCGAGATTTGGCGCATGCGCTTGCGGACACCGGAACGCTGGTTTCCGAGTTTCCGCTGGGAACGCCGGCAATCGGCAGTAATTTCCCGCGGCGCAATCGCATCATCAGCGGCTTGGCGCGCGGTTGTCTGGTGGTCGAGGCCGCGCTCTCAAGCGGCTCGCTGATTACCGCGCGGCTTGCGCTGGAACAAGGCCGCGAGGTATTTGCGGTTCCGGGATCGATTCACTCCCCGCTTTCCAAGGGCTGTCATGCTTTGATTAAGCAAGGGGCAAAACTCGCGGAAAACGCGCAGGATATTCTCGAGGAAATCGGCTGGCAAAAAACCCAAGGCGCAGCTGCCGCATCCGAGCAGGATAGAGAAGCCTCGCCGCTGCTTGAACATCTCGGCTTCGACCCTTGCAACATTGACACGCTGTGCGCGCGCAGCCAACTGCCGCCCGATGCGGTTACTGCAATGCTCCTGAAGCTCGAACTTGCCGGTCGTCTAGCCGCGCTTCCCGGTGGCCTGTATCAACGGCTTAATTAGTCTTGGGCATTCATTACCCGCGTGCGTCCTGGTGCAAATTCCTTGCTATCGCAGCAAATTGTTTTTATCATCTTGCGCTTTATTCCCGCTATTGAGAACGCATGTCCAACAATTTGCTGATCGTTGAGTCCCCGTCCAAGGCCAAGACGCTGAAAAAATATTTGGGAAGCGATTTCGAAATCCTTGCCTCGTTCGGCCACGTGCGCGACCTGGTACCTAAGCAGGGCGCGGTTGATACCGCGCATGGCTTCGCCATGAAATACCAGTTGATTGCACGCAGCCACAAGCACATGGATGCGATCGCCAAAGCGGTCGCCAAGGCAGACAAAGTCTTTCTCGCCACCGACCCGGATCGCGAAGGCGAGGCCATCGCCTGGCACATCACTGAAATCCTTAAATCCAAGAAGCTGCTTAAAAACAAGCCGCCACAGCGCGTGGTGTTTTACGAAATCACCGAATCCGCGGTGAAGACGGCGATCAAGGAGCCGCGCGAAATATCCATGCAGCTGGTCAATGCCCAACAGGCGCGCCGCGCGCTCGACTATCTGGTCGGTTTTAATCTATCGCCATTGCTGTGGCGCAAGATTCGCCCCGGCTTGTCAGCAGGACGGGTGCAAAGTCCGGCGCTGCGTCTAATCGCGGAGCGCGAACAGGAAATTGAGGTGTTCCGCACGCAGGAATACTGGACGATTCATTTCGATAGCCACAAGGATAAGCAAAACTTCTCGTCGCGCTTATTTCAATACCATGGCGAGAAGCTGGAACAGTTCAGCATCGTGAGCGAAAGCGCCCATGAAAAAATTATTCAAGAATTAAGCGTGGCGAAAGACGCGCAAGTCGTCAAGGTCGACAAAAAACGCAAGCTGCGCTCTCCTGCACCGCCATTTACCACCTCCACCCTGCAGCAGGAAGCGGTGCGCAAACTCAATATAACGACCGGGCGCACCATGCGCATCGCGCAGCAATTGTACGAAGGTGTGGACATTGGGGGCACCAGCGTCGGGCTCATTACCTACATGCGAACCGATTCACTTTCGCTGGCCAACGAAGCAATTGCCGAGATTCGCAATTACGTGAGTAAAAATTTCGAACTTGATTACCTTCCTAAATCCGCAGTGCTGTACAAAAGCAAAGCGAAGAATGTGCAGGAAGCACATGAAGCCATCCGACCCACTTCAATTTTCCGCACCCCTGAATCCGTGCGGCACCAGTTGAGTGCGGAACAGGCCAAACTTTATGAAATGATTTGGAAACGCACGCTGGCGTGCCAGATGAGCCCGGCCAAATTCGATGTTACCAGCCTGGATATCAGCGTGGCTAAACCGGATAATTTGTTTCGCACAAGCGGGCAAACCCTGGTCTTCCCCGGTTTCATCGCCGTTTATCAAGAAGGATTTGACGAGCCGAAAGAGCTGGGAGAGGAACGGCTTCCGGAACTGAATGTTGGCGATGTGGTACCGCTCGACAAACTGTATGGCGAGCAGCATTTCACCCAGCCGCCGCCGCGCTACACCGAAGCGAGCCTGGTTAAAACGCTGGAAGAGCACGGCATCGGGCGGCCCTCCACTTATGCCAACATCATATCCACGCTGCTCGAGCGGGAATACGCGGTGCTCGATAAGAAACACTTTGTACCTACCGATGTCGGCCGGGTGGTCAACAAGTTTTTGACCGAGCATTTCACCCGCTACGTTGATTACGATTTCACCGCCAAGCTCGAAGACGAACTCGACCTGGTTTCCACCGGCAAGCGCAAGTGGGTGCCGTTGCTGGAGGATTTCTGGACAGGCTTTAACCGTCTAATCGAAGACAAGAAAAATTTGTCGCGCAAAGAAGTAACACAAGAGCAGCTTGACGAGGCCTGCCCAAAATGCGGCATGCAGCTTACTGTTCGGCTGGGAAAACGCGGCAAGTTCGTGGGCTGCAGCGGCTTTCCTGCTTGCGATTACACGCGCAACCTGAACGGGGGGCAGGAAGCGGCGGAAGCGGTGGTAACGGTGGAAGGGCGCAGCTGCCCCAAATGCGGAAGCGGCTTGGTCATCAAAAACGGGCCCTATGGGAAATTCATCGGCTGCTCGTCTTACCCCAAGTGCAAATTCATCGAGTCGCTCATCAAACCGCGCGATAGCGGGGTGGTCTGCCCCCAATGCAAGGCCGGCAACCTCATAGAGCGCAAGAGCCGCTACGGCAAAGTATTCTACTCTTGCAGCACCTATCCCAAATGCAACTACGCGGTATGGAACGCGCCGGTGGCGCAGTCTTGCCCCAAGTGCAAGTGGCCGATACTCACTCTAAAAACCACCAAGCGGCGTGGCACCGAACTGGTGTGCCCAGTGAAGGAATGCGGATATAGCGCGGCGCAATCTTAAATCCTGCTACACGTCGAGGTTGCGCACCCCTAGCGCGTTGCTTTCTATAAATGCGCGCCGCGGCTCCACAATATCGCCCATCAGCGTGGTAAAAATTCCGTCCGTACTGATAGCGTCTTCGATCTGAATGCGCAGCAGTCTGCGGCTTGCTGGATCCATGGTGGTTTCCCACAACTGCTCAGGATTCATCTCTCCCAGGCCCTTGTAGCGCTGGATGGAAATGCCTTTCTTAACCTCTTCCAACAACCAGTCGAGCGCTTGCTTGAATTCGCTCACCTGGCGTTGCTGCTCGCCGCGCTTCACATAGGAGCCGTTGCCCAAAAACCCCAGCAGCATCCGCGCCGTGTGCTTGATTTGCGCATAGTCCCCGCTTTGCAGAAAATCCTGGTCAAGCGTGGTAAGCCGCAGGTTGCCATGCTGTGTTTTCTTTATGAGCAATTGGTATCTTTCATTTTTTTCGTCGTACTGAGCCTCGATTTGCAATTCTTCTTGGGGCACCAGCGTCGCTAAGGCGGCGGCACTTTTCTTCGCCGAGGGCGCATCGGACAAATCGATTTCCGGTTGCTTGAGCAGAGCATACAACACCACGGGATCGATAATCCGGCTCAAACGCTCGATTACGGCCTCGGCAAGCAAATATTCCTTGGCCATTTTTTCCAGCGCCTCCTTGTTGAGCGGTTTCGCGTCTTCCGAGGTGTAGAGCTGCGCATCGCTTAAAGCCAGGTGCAGCAGGTACTGCTTGAGCTCATGGTCGTCTTTGATATAGCGCTCCTCTTTGCCATGCTTGACTCTATAAAGTGGTGGTTGAGCAATGTAGATGTGCCCGCGCTCCACTAGCTCCGGCATCTGCCGGTAAAAGAAAGTGAGCAGCAGGGTACGGATGTGCGAGCCGTCCACGTCAGCGTCAGTCATAAGGATGACTCGGTGATATCGCAGTTTGCCAATGTCCTTGTCATCGCCGATGCCGCAGCCGAGCGCAGTGATTAGCGTCGCCACCTCCTGCGAGGAAAGCATTTTGTCTAACCGCGCCTTCTCCACGTTCAAAATCTTGCCCTTGAGTGGAAGAATCGCCTGGAATTTGCGGTCGCGGCCCTGTTTCGCCGAGCCTCCTGCGGAATCACCCTCCACCAGATAAAGCTCCGACTGCGCCGGGTTTCTTTCCTGACAGTCGGCAAGTTTGCCTGGCAGCCCCATGGAATCGAGCACGCCTTTGCGCCGGGTCATATCGCGCGCCTTGCGTGCCGCCTCGCGAGCACGTGCGGCTTCGATGATCTTGCCAGTAATCACACGCGCCTCGTTGGGTTTTTCGAGCAAAAATTCCATGAGCTTCTGCCCCACGATTTCCTGCACTACCGGCTGTATTTCGGAGCTCACCAGCTTGTCTTTGGTCTGTGACGAGAATTTCGGCTCGGGAGCTTTGATCGAAAGAACGCAGCATAAGCCTTCCCGCATGTCATCACCGGCAGTTTCCACCTTGGCTTTCTTGGCAATTTCGTTTTGCTCGAGATACTGGTTGAGCGTACGCGTCAGCGCCGCGCGCAAGCCGGTGAGGTGGGTGCCTCCGTCGCGCTGCGGGATGTTATTTGTAAAGCACTGTACCGACTCCTGGTAGGAATCGTTCCATTGCATGGCGACCTCCACGATAACGCCCTCCTTCTGCCCGAGAGCATGGAAAATGGTGTTGTGCAGAACGTTCTTATTGCGGTTCATGAACTCAACAAAGCCCTTAACGCCGCCGGAGAAGGCAAAGATTTCCTCTTTTCCAGTGCGTTGATCAACCAGCTGGATCTTCACGCCGTTGTTGAGGAAGGAGAGCTCGCGCAACCGACGCGCGAGGATGTCGTAGTGATATTCAATTTGACCGAAGGTCTCCCTACTAGCTAAGAAATGCACTTCAGTGCCGCGTCGGTCGGATTTGCCTGCGACTCTGAGCGGGGCAACCGGCTCACCGCCGTGGAATTCCATGAAATGCATTTTGCCGTCTCGGCGGATGGTCAACCTAAGCCACTCGGAGAGGCCGTTGACAACCGAAACACCCACGCCGTGCAGTCCGCCGGCAATCTTGTAGGAGTGGTTGTCAAACTTGCCCCCTGCGTGTAACTCGGTCATGACAATCTCCGCAGCGGAGCGTTTCTGCTCGTCATCCTTGTGAATCTCGGTCGGGATGCCGCGGCCGTTGTCAATGACACTAATCGAGTTGTCGGTGTGGATCGTTACCGTTATTTCATTGCAATAGCCCGCTAGGGCCTCGTCTATGGCGTTGTCTAACACTTCAAACACCATCTGGTGCAGGCCGGTGCCGTCCGAGGTATCACCAATGTACATCCCCGGACGTTTGCGCACCGCCTCCAAGCCCTTCAGCACCTTAATGCTGTTGGAATCGTATTCGGTTTCGTCTTTTTCCTGTTGGCTTTTATCTGTCATGGGTTTCCCATTGTTTCACGTGAAACATGCCTAAATCCGCATCGGCATGATCACGTATTTAAACTCGTTGTTTCCGGGTATGGTAATGAGCGCGCTGCTGTTTGCATCACCAAAAGCACAGTCCACCTGCTCGCTGTCTAGATTGCTGAGCACATCTAGTAAGTAGCTGATATTAAATCCGATATCCAATGGCTCGCCCTTATAATCCACTTCCAGCTCTTCCTGTGCCTCTTCCTGCTCATTGTTTGTGCAGACGATGCGCAGGTTCTTGTCCGTTAGTATCCAGCGTACGCCCCGGAATTTCTCGTTTGCCAAGATCGCTATCCGCTGCAGCGCCTGCAGCAGGGCCTGCCGAGAAATCAGGATATGCTTCTGGTAGTTGCTTGGTATTACCCGCGTATAGTCGGGAAATTTACCATCGACCACTTTTGTTATTAAGTCTATGTTAGAAAAGGAAAATCTTACCTGGTTCTGCGCTACCTCGAGCGTCGCTTCTTGTTCCGTGTCATTTAGTAGGCGGCCCACTTCTATTACTGCTTTTCTGGGTAAAATTACCTCTTGGTGTTCTTTTTTCTGTTTCTGCTTTGTGCTTGCGTAACCCAGCCGGTGACCATCTGTAGCTATGGCTTTTATTTGGTCTCCTTCAACAACCAGTAGCAATCCATTGAGGTAATAACGGACATCTTGTTGCGCCATGGCATACTGGACTAAGCCGAATAGGCGCTTAAGCTCCTTTTGCGGAATTATTTCTTTATATTGTGTTGTTGTTAGTGTTTGCCTGGGGAAATCTACAGCCGGCAACGTCTGTAAGCTGAAGTGGCTTTTGCCTGCTTTCACGAGTATTCGGTTCTCTTTTTGCTCGAGCACGACTTTGCTTTTTTCCGGTAACGCCCGCAGGATTTCCTGCAGTTTCCTTGCTGAGGTAGTTACCGCCGCATCTCCTCCTTTTCCCTTACTCTCTGCTTCTGTCGCGATTTGAATTTCCAAGTCCGTTGCAACAAAGCTGATCTTCTCACCTTTACGCTCGAGCAGCACATTCGATAGTATCGGCAGCGTGTGGCGCCGTTCCACGATACCGGACACTGCCTGTAAGGGTTTTAGCAGGGCGTCGCGGTCTGCCTCTATTAATATCATGGTTTATTATTCCTTATATGTAAGAGTAGTAATAACACCGACTTCTGTTTGTGACCTGTTCCTATATACGTTGATAAAACAGCGACTACGGGTGTCGCCAACACTGGGGATAAACACGGCACTGCATGTAGATAGGTGGTGGATGTAAGAACAGAAAGGAAAAGAAGAAAAGAAACTCACAAGATATCCAGCCAATTCTCCTGTTAACTTCTGAGTACTTGCACCAAAGCACTGTAGTCGCGGGTAAGATCAGCATCTCGCACTTTCAGTTCTGCAATTTTGCGGCAAGCGTGCAGTACTGTTGTATGGTCACGCCCGCCAAATGCATCCCCAATATTCGGAAGGCTCAGCTCAGTCAACTCCTTTGACAAGGCCATAGCGACTTGCCGCGGCCTGGCAAGCGCGCGCGCGCGCTTCTTTGAGTACATTTCCGAAACTTTAATCTTGTAATAGTCAGCTACTGTTTTTTGGATGTTCTCAATAGAGACTTGCCTTAGCTGTACTGCCAAGAGATCACGCAGCGCCTCTTTGGCGAGGTCTACGGAGAGGGGCAGCGCAGCGAACCGGGAAAAAGCAAGCACGCGCTTCAGCGCCCCCTCCAACTCGCGCACGTTGGACTGGATATGTTTAGCGATAAAGAAAGCAACGTTTTCGTCCAGAGTAATACCATCAATAGCAGCCTTCTTGAGCAGAATTGCGACACGCATCTCTAATTCCGGCGGTTCTATAGCGACGGTAAGACCCCACCCGAAGCGGGAGATCAGGCGATCTTCCACCCCCGAGATTTCTTTAGGATATGTGTCACAGGTAATGACTACCTGTTTATGAGCCTCGATCAGGGCGTTAAATGCGTAGAAAAATTCTTCTTGCGTACGGTTCTTATTGCTGAAAAACTGGATATCGTCGATCAGCAGCAAATCCAGCGAGTGATAGTAGCGCTTAAAATCGTCAAAGGCCTTGTGCTGGTAAGCACGTACCACATCGGAAACATACCGCTCGGCATGGGTGTAGCGAACCTTGGCATCCGGGTTCTGCTCATGCACCAGGTTACCGATTGCTTGGAGCAAATGTGTTTTCCCCAAGCCAACACCGCCGTAAATAAACAGCGGGTTGTAGGCCGTGCCCGGATGCTCCGCGACCTGGATAGCAGCGGCGCGCGCAAGCTCGTTGGCCTTGCCAGTAACGAAAGTATCAAAAGAAAAAGATGGATTGAGACGCGAGAGGCTTTTACTGGCAGGCTTAACTACAGCAGCCTTTGGCTTATCTGCAGGAATGGGCTTGGCGGCGCTTTTCTCCGGCAGGGCCAGGACCAGGCTGACCGGCTTGGAGAAATACTGCTCGGCCATTTTTTGGATGCGCGTCAGGAACCGCTCTTTGATCCATTGCAAGACGAAGCGGTTGGGCGCAACCAGCAGCAGGAAATCAGCTTCGGGGACGAACTTGAGCGGCTTGATCCAGGTGTTAAACTGCTGCGCGGTCAGTTCTTTTTCGAAGTAGGTAAGGCAAGAGAGCCAAAAACGATCCATTTCTGACCAGCGAAGATGTTGAGGGAACGACACAGACAAGTTTAATTCTAACCATTATAACGAAACAATTCACGCCGAGGAAAAAAATAATTCGGGGTTGACAGAAAGCACGCATAAAGGTTGAATAGTCGGCTTTCTTGATTGATTGAAGCGGAGGCGAAAATGAAACGAACCTATCAACCGTCAACCACGAGGCGTAAAAGGACCCACGGATTCCTGGTGCGCATGAAAACACGCGGAGGAGCGGCGGTAGTGCGCGCCCGGCGTGCTAAAGGGCGGACGCGACTTAGCGTATAGCACGGGGTTGGTTTTCATTTATTCCCTGCCAAAAGCCTCTCGTCTTACTAAACCCGAACAGTTTTCCGCGGTATTCCGTGCCAACAAAGCTGAAAGCGGCACGGCGTTTCAGGTTCTGGTAAACCCCAGCCGCCGACAGACAGCGAGGTTAGGGGTGGTGCTCAGCAAAAAGGTGGCACCACGAGCGGTGGACCGCAATTACCTGAAACGCCTGATAAGAGAAGAATTTCGCATGTGCAAGCACAATCTCGGCGGCTTGGACGTGGTGGTAAGGGTGCTTAAGAAGCCCTCAAAAGCGCAATCGAGGGAAGCGCGCATGGAGTTGTCGAACTTAATCATAAAGGTGTCACGATGGGGCGCGTAGCGCTTGCGGCAATCGCGCTGTACCGGTTTGTGCTCAGCCCGCTGCTTGGCAACAATTGCCGATTTGCGCCTTCCTGTTCCGAATATACCCGCGACGCAATAGTCAAATTCGGTGTTTTAAGGGGCGTCTGGTTCGGGCTAAAGCGAATTCTACGCTGTCATCCATGGAACCTGGGCGGGTACGACCCGTTGCCCTGAGAATTTTTTAACAACGGCTTATGGACACGCAAAGACTTATCCTGCTC
This sequence comes from Burkholderiales bacterium, assembly GCA_036522275.1. Lineage (GTDB taxonomy): Bacteria > Pseudomonadota > Gammaproteobacteria > Burkholderiales > JAHFRG01 > JAHFRG01. Next base: position 18,204 of record DATDGC010000081.1, read on the forward strand.
ATGGTTTTTTGCTTGTCGGTATTTCTGCTGGTGGACGCCTGGCAACGCGAAAACAGCCCAACGGCGGCGCCGCAGACCGAGCACTCCGGCAAGACCCAGCAAAGCGCGCCCACACCGAGCGAAAAACTCGCTGCCGCCCAGCAAGCACCGACCACGCCGCAAGCGGCAGCAGCTCAAGCAGGACAAAAAATTTCGGTCAAAACCGATTATTTGCTTGCGGAGATAGATACCGCAGGCGGAGACCTGCGCAGGCTGGAGCTACTGAAGCAACGCGACACGCTTGACAAGAGGAAAAATTTTGTGCTGTTGGAATTCGAGCCGGAACATATTTACGTCGCGCAAAGCGGATTGATCGGCCACGATCTGCCCACCCATAAGACACAGTTTTCCGCAGAGGCCACGAGTTACGAACTCAAGCCTGGCGCAGAACACTTGGAAGTCAGGCTCACGGCACCGGTGGTAGACGGAATTAAAGTGACCAAGGTCTACACGTTTCACAAAAGCAGCTACCTGATAGACGTTTCCTACGAAATCAGCAATAACAGCACAAACCCCGTACAGCCGTTTTCGTATTTCCAGTTTTTGCGCGATGGCAAGCCGCCATCAGGCGAAACCAAGCTGGTACCGACTTACACCGGTCCAGCGATTTACACCGAGCAGGAAAAATTCGAAAAAATCGAGTTCAGCAGCATCGACAAGGGCAAGGCGAAATACCCGCAAAACGCCGATAATGGATGGATCGCCATGTTGCAGCATTACTTCCTCGCGGCCTGGCTGCCCAAGGATAAAACCCCGCGCGAGTTTTATGCAAAAAAACTGGGCGAAGATCTGTATTCGGTGGGGGTGATCCTGCCGGTAACAAAAATAGAACCCGGAAAAAACGCCACCATCACCACCCCGCTTTACGCCGGGCCTCAGGAGCAGGACAGTCTAGGCAAACTTGCGCCCGGCCTGGGTCTCACCGTGGACTACGGCTGGCTCACCGTGATTGCACTGCCGCTGTTCTGGGTGCTTTCCTGGCTGCACAAGTGGGCGCAGAACTGGGGTGTGGCGATCATCTTGCTTACCGTGATTATCAAGCTTCTGTTCTATCCGCTTTCTGCGACAAGTTACCGCTCCATGGCGAAAATGCGCGTGCTGGCTCCCAAAATGCAAAAGATGAAGGAGCTATACGGTAATGACCGGCAAAAGCTGCACCAAGCGATGATGGAGCTTTACAAAACTGAAAAAATCAATCCGCTCGGCGGATGTTTGCCTATAGTGGTGCAAATACCGGTATTCATCGCGCTCTACTGGGTGCTTTTGGCGAGCGTGGAGTTGCGCCATGCACCGTTTGCGTTGTGGATTACAGACCTCTCCGCGCCCGACCCCTACTATGTTCTGCCCGTCATCATGGGAATCACCATGATTATCCAGTCACGTTTGAGCCCGGAACCGCCCGACCCGATCCAGGCCAGGGTGATGAAAATCATGCCGATTGCCTTCAGCGTTTTCTTTTTCTTCTTTCCTGCCGGTCTGGTGTTGTACTGGCTGGTAAACAACATTCTCTCCATTGCCCAGCAGTGGCAGATTACGCGGGTCATCGAGCGGGCAAAGCCGGCTCATGGCAAGCGCTAAGAACCTGTCTCATGGGTGGGCGCGCGATGCGTTGCGGCCAAAAAGGGGCGGATGCGCGACGCGAGGCGCAAGCATTATACTAATAAGCTAAGCCGAGCAACAAAGCAGACGCACTTTTTAGCCGCAACCCGGAGGGACGAGGCAATTTGCGCGCATTTCGTCGTTGTTCGTTCCTTGTTTGGAGCTACCAAACGGCGTCGCTCACTCCTAGAACTGCATCGCAAATTACCACCGTCGCACACGTGACCACTCATGAGACAGGTTCTATCATCGCGGCTATCGCTACTGCACCCGGAAGATCGGGCATCGGCGTGGTGCGCATCTCCGGGCCCAATCTGAAAGTGCTGGCACAATTACTTCTGGGCAAAGCCCTGGCGCCGAGACACGCTACGCTTTGCGATTTCCTCGATGAAAACGAAGAAACCATAGACCGCGGTATTGCACTCTATTTTCCCGCGCCGCATTCCTACACCGGCGAAGATGTGCTGGAACTGCAAGGCCACGGCGGGCCTGCGGTTTTGCAATTGCTACTGCGCCGTTGCCTCACTTTGGGGGCGCGGCTGGCCGAGCCGGGGGAGTTCACCAAGCGTGCGTTTCTTAACGACAAGCTGGATCTGGCGCAAGCGGAAAGCGTTGCCGATTTAATTGATGCGAGCACGGGTGAGGCGGCGAAGAGCGCGCTGCGCTCGCTTCAAGGCGCGTTTTCCACCGAAGTGAATGCGCTCACGAAGTCCCTCATCGAATTGCGGACGCTGGTCGAGGCCACCCTCGATTTTCCTGAAGAAGATGTAGAGTTTCTCGAGCAGGCGAATGCTGCCGGGAGATTGCGGGCAATACAGGCGCAGCTTGAAAAAGTGCTGCTTGCAGCACGGCAGGGCAGCATCCTGCGCGAAGGCATCACCGTGGTGCTCGCCGGCCGGCCCAACGTAGGTAAATCTAGCCTGCTCAACCGGCTTGCCGGAGAAGACGTGGCGATTGTCACCAGCGTTCCCGGCACAACGCGCGATGCTATACGCCAGGCTATCGAAATCGAAGGTGTCCCGCTGCATGTCATCGATACCGCGGGTTTGCGGGAAACCAAAGACGAGGTGGAAAAATTGGGGATTGCCCGTGCTTGGGCGGCAATCGAGAAAGCCGACGCGGTGCTGCTGATCATAGACAGCACGCAAAGCGAATCACGGGAAGACAGGAAAATTCTCGAGCGTCTGCCAGGCACACTGCCGCGCATCTGCGTCTATAACAAAATTGACCTGCTCCCGGCGCAACCAAAATCAGAAGCACTGGACGGGGAAATCCGCGTTTATCTTTCAGCGAAAACCGGCGCCGGCGTGGACTTGCTGCGTGCTCAATTGCTGCGGATAGTCGGCTGGCAGCCCACCGGGGAAGGGGTGTACATGGCGCGCGAGCGGCACCTGAGCGCGCTGCGCGAAGCCGGCCAGCACTTGTCCGGCGCTTTGGAGAACCGGGGGCAAATCGAGTTTTTTGCCGAGGAATTGAAGCTCGCGCAGAATGCGCTGTCCAAAATCACCGGCGAATTTACCACTGATGATTTACTCGGAGAAATATTCTCCCGCTTTTGCATCGGAAAATAAGTCCACGTTTTAAGCCAGCCAGCCAAGTCCAAAAACAATACCAAAAACCTACACCCATAAATGAGTACTTGACGGCTGGAATCCGGTCTCGCCCCCGGATATGGCATAGCCCACCAGGAAGCTAAGAATAGAAATAAAGATACTCGCAAAGAACGCTGTCCAGAATCCTGATACCTTGAAGCCGCGAACGAGCGACGAGACAAGCAGTACCATGAGGGCGTTTATAACAAGGATGAAGAACCCAAACGTAATGAGCGTTAACGGCAAGGTGAGCAGGATGAGAACTGGACGAATTATTGCGTTGACGAATCCCAACAATAGTGCAGAGACGATTAACGATGATTTACTTTCAAACGCAATCCCGTGGAAAACATGGCTTGCCACCCAGAGTGAGAGCGCGAGTATTACCCAATGCAACAGAAACGGAATCAGATTTTCTAACATAGACTTCTTCAGGGTTACGCGAATCGATAAAAATACGCTGGGTGGAAGGCCTTTCGATGTAAGCGACGCCAGTCGGAAACTGCTAAACTACTTTGGTCGCTGAGCCCAAACGTTATAGTCCACTATTCGAAGCATCTCGTTCCCGCATGTTCTATTCCGTTCCGCCCGTAACGCTGGCGCTAATCGTCGTCAACTCCGTGATGTTTCTCAGCGAGTTTCTTGTCGGTAATGCGCTTACCTTAAATTTGGCACTTTGGCCTTTGGGAACAACAGCAGCACCCGGCGCATACCTGGGCTTTCAACCGTGGCAGCTCATCACATACAGTTTCCTTCACGCGACTCCAGTACATCTCTTTTTCAACATGTTTGCCTTGTATATGTTCGGTGGAGAGCTTGAGCGGCTCTTCGGTCAAAAGCGATTTCTTAATCTTTATTTCGTAAGCGTAATCACCGCGGCAATCACGCAGCTCGTCGTTTCGAGCGCCTCGGGTGGAGAGTCTTATCCCACTGTTGGTGCGTCCGGTGGCATATTCGGCCTGTTGCTTGCATATGGAATGTACTTTCCGAACCGGACGATAGTTCTGCTCATCCCACCCATCCCCTTACCAGCGCGGCTCTTCGTAATCCTTTATGGCGCGCTGGAACTCTACCTAGGTGTTACCGGAACACTGGAAGGCGTTGCGCATTTTGCCCACTTGGGCGGCATGCTTGGTGCTTGGTTGTTGATCCAGTATTGGCGCGGTCGTCCCCCTTTTCGCATGCGCTAACGCCAGCTGTTGATAGACTGGTATAAGACGTTAAGCTGTCCTTAGTAATTCAGCAATCCAGTAATGACGCGATTACGGCTTGAGTGCCCGCGTGTTTCCTGCCCCAATTATCAAGGGAGAACTACCATCCGGGAAACCATTTTTCATCAGGATATAGGCAGTTATTTCGGCCAACTCCTTATTAGACAATGTACCAGGACTGTTTGCTGGCATGTTCTTATGCTCGAAGGTTATCAAGTCCGCTAAGGTTCCCCACGATGAAAGAAACTGATTCCCTACGAGGGCCGGCCCCATCGCTCCAGTGAGATCCGGCATGTGACATTGGGCACAATAGTTGTTAAAGAGCTGATGACCGTTGTTTGCTTGGTCGGCTGTGTACCACCCTTCCTGTGAAGAGTCGGCCTGCGAATTGGGTGGTGTTGAGACAACCAGTACAAAGCCTATGGCAGCTATGGTAAACAATAAGTAGCGCACGGTTTTCATGGCTTAATCTCCAACTTTAAGAAAGCAAGATTAGAAAAGTGTCCTGACCCTAAAAGTAGCACCCGTTGCTATCTTGGCTTAAACGTAAATTTTTCGCCATGCTCCAATTAGGCGGCTAAATCGGCCATGTGAATTTCGGCAACCGCCCGCACGCCTGTTGCCTTCGGTCACCGGTTGATCCGCGCTGCCGCGACGGGACCATAGCGTGCGCCGGCTGCCGCGCCGGGAAGAAACATATTGTCGAGGCGGGCCCGTTCCTCGGGCGAGAGTTCGATCGTGGCTGCAGCAGCGTTCTCCTCCAGCCGGGTGCGGCGCTTAGTGCCCGGAATGGGTACGACGTCGTCACCACGTAACAGTACCCAGGCGAGGCAAATCTGAGCGGGCGTCGCACTTTTCGCCTTGGCAATCTCCTTCAAGCGCTCCACCAGTTCGAGATTCTTCTTGAAGTTCTCGCCTTGGAACCGCGGATGGGTGCGGCGCCAGTCATCCGGAGCCAGGTCTTCGGGACTGCGGATCTGCCCGGTGAGGAAACCACGGCCCAGAGGCGAATAGGCGACGAAACCGATCCCAAGCTTGCGCACGGTCGAGAGGACGCCATCATTTTCCGGCTCCCGGCTCCAAAGGGAGTATTCGCTCTGCAGCGCCGTTATCGGGTGTACCGCATGCGCGCGCCGGATGGTCTCGGGCCCCGCTTCGGAGAGTCCCAGATACCGGACCTTTCCTTCCCGCACGAGCTGCGCCATCGCGCCCGCCGTCTCCTCGATCGGTACTTTGGGGTCGACGCGGTGCTGGTAGTAGAGATCGATGCAGTCCACGCCGAGGCGCTTCAGCGAGCCTTCGCACGAGGCGCGGACGCGCTCGGGATGACTATTCAGCGCCCAGTAGTTCGGGTCGTCCGGCTTGCGCACAATGCCGAACTTTGTGGCGATGACGACCTTGTCGCGTTTGCCTTTAATGGCACGTCCCACCAGTTCTTCGTTGGAGAAAGGTCCGTAGATCTCTGCCGTGTCGAGGAAATCGATTCCGAGCTCAAGCGCGCGGTGGATAGTCGCGAGCGACTCCGCCTCGTCGCACTTGCCGTAGAACTCGCTCATCCCCATACACCCGAGGCCAAGGGCTGAGACGGTGAGACCCTGGGTGCCAAGCTTGCGGCGTCGCATACGCGAATCTCCTCCCATACATTTTCGCCGGGTCACGCCAAGGAATTGTATCCAATACGCATGCCTTACAGCTATTGCATTGCTTTGGGGCGATTGGCGCGGCTGGCAAGGAGCGGTGGGTTTAATTATAATAGTTTAACTGTAAGGGATTCCTCGCGCTGCCTTGAGTTCCTGCGGGGCGGTCATTATGCATTCCCAATTTTTGAAGAGATTCCGGATTGCCTGGGGCCGGGGATTCTGTTCCAAACAACCTGAAGGGATGAGGTAAAAACATGAATCAGCTCAATACTACGGCAGTTGAAGCGGCCAATGCCCCGGCTTATTTGAAGCACAAGCGGCTTAAGGAATGGGTCGCCAAGATGGCGCAATTGTGCAAGCCGGAGCGCATCTACTGGTGCGACGGCTCGCAGGAAGAATACGATCGGCTGTGCAATGAAATGGTGGCCTCCGGCACCTTCATCAAACTCAACCCCAAGCTTCGCCCCGGCGGTTACCTCGCCCTTTCCGATCCCAGCGACGTGGCGCGCGTGGAAGACCGCACTTTCATCTGCAGCAGGAACAAAGACGACGCCGGCCCCAATAACAACTGGATTGCGCCGGACGAAATGCGCGCTACGCTGAATAAGCTTTTCGACGGCTGCATGCGCGGCCGCACGATGTACGTGGTTCCGTTTTCCATGGGCCCCCTGGGTTCGCGCATCGCGCATATCGGCGCGGAAATCAGCGATTCACCCTATGTCGCGGTCAACATGCGCATCATGACGCGCATGGGACGCAAGGTGCTCGACGTTCTCGGCTCTGACGGTGAATTCGTTCCCTGCATGCACTCGGTGGGCATGCCGCTTGGCCCCGGGCAGAAAGACGTGCGCTGGCCGTGCAACAAGGATCAAAAATACATCGTGCATTACCCGGAAACGCGCGAAATCTGGTCCTTCGGCAGCGGCTACGGCGGCAATGCGCTGCTCGGCAAAAAATGTTTCGCGCTGCGCATCGCCTCCATCATGGGCCGGGACCAGGGCTGGCTCGCCGAGCACATGCTGATTCTGGGCGTGCAGCCGCCGCAAGGGCAGAAACTTTACGTGGCTGCGGCTTTTCCCAGCGCTTGCGGCAAGACCAATTTTGCCATGCTGATTCCGCCGTCGAACTTCAAAGGCTGGAAAGTGACTACCGTAGGCGACGACATCGCCTGGATCAAGCCGCACAAGGATGGACTTTTTTACGCCATCAATCCGGAAGCGGGCTATTTCGGTGTCGCACCTGGTACTTCAGAGCACACCAACCCCAACGCCATGACCATGCTCAGGCGGAATTGCATTTTCACCAACGTCGCGCTTACACCCGAAGGTGACGTGTGGTGGGAAGGCATGACCAAGACACCGCCGGCGAAGCTTACCGACTGGCAGGGCAAGGAATGGACACCGGATTGCGGCCGCCCCGCCGCGCACCCCAACTCGCGCTTTACCGCGGCTTCGTCCCAATGCCCTTCGCTCGACCCGGCCTGGGACGATCCGAACGGCGTGCCGATCAGTGCTTTCATTTTCGGCGGGCGCAGAAGCACCGCGGTGCCGCTGGTGTATGAAGCGCATTCCTGGGATGAAGGAGTGTACCTCGCCGCCACCATGGGCTCGGAAACCACCGCGGCAGCGACCGCGCAGCAGGGCGTGGTCAGGCGCGACCCGTTCGCCATGTTGCCGTTTTGCGGTTACAACATGGCGGACTATTTCAACCACTGGCTGAAGATGGGCCGCACCATTGCCCATCCGCCCAGGATTTTCGGTGTCAACTGGTTCCGCAAGGGGCCGGACGGCAAATTCATCTGGCCCGGTTTCGCCGAGAACATGCGCGTGCTGAAGTGGATCGTCGAGCGCTGCTTGGGACGGGCGCACGCTGTTGCAAATCCGCTGGGGCTGGTGCCGGACTACAAGGACCTGGAATGGAAAGGACTGGAGGAAATCTCCGCAGATAAATTCCAGATCCTGATGTCGCTCGACAAGGAAGTGTGGCGGCAGGAGCTTAATTCCCACAGCGAACTTTTCGACAAGCTCAAGGACCGTTTGCCCAGGGAATTGGTCGCGCGGCGCGAACGTTTGCAATCGTCATTTTAAAGTAGAGAGCCTGTCTCGGTAATAGTCGCGTGTGCGACGGTGGCAATTTTCGAGGTAGGCCAAGGCGCGAGCCGCGCAGTTGAGTTGTTCTCAATAAGCGGCGAGCAACGCTGGCATAACCGAAAATCGCCCCGTCCCTACAGGTTGCAGCCAAAAAACGCGCCTGCTTTGTCACTCGGTTTGTTCGATGAATGGCATCGAACTGCACCTCGTTTCTCGCATTCGTCGCTTTTTGGCTAGCAACGCACCACGTGAGTATTGCCGAGATAGGCTCTGTGGACCTCGTTTTTCTTTGCGCCGCAGCCCTTGTCGCCGGCCTGGTTGATGCTGTAGTCGGAGGCGGCGGGCTGGTGCAAATCCCGGCGCTGTTCAGCGTGATGCCGAACGCAGCGCCCGCTATGGTGTTTGGCACCAACAAGCTTTCCTCAATTTTTGGCACCGCTAGTGCTGCGCTGCGCTATTCCCGTACGGTGCGCATACGCTGGAACGCCGTCCTTTCTGCCGCAATCACCGCCTTTATATTTTCTTACCTTGGCGCGCTGACGGTGAGCTTAATTCCTGCAAACCTGATGCGTGCGCTGGTGGTGCCGCTGCTTATCGTCGTTGCGGTTTACACCTTCTTCAAAAAGGATTTGGGTTCTGTCCACGCGCCGTTGCATGAAGGCGCCAAAGAGAAGTTTCTCGCCATCGCTTTGGGCGCGGCCATTGGTTTTTACGATGGCTTCTTCGGCCCGGGCACAGGTAGTTTTCTGGTGTTTTTGTTTGTGCGCTATTTCGGATTCGATTTTCTGCGGGCTTCAGCGGCGGCCAAAGTGGTGAATGTGGCCACTAACTTCGCTGCGCTGCTCTACTTCATGCCGAGTGGCAACTTGATCTGGCAGGTTGGACTGTTAATGGCTGCTTTCAATGTGGCGGGTTCGTTGCTAGGGACGCGGCTTGCCATTCGTCATGGCAGCGGTTTTGTGCGGCAGATGTTTCTGCTGGTGGTAAGCGCGCTGATTCTGAAATTCGGCTATGACACTTTCCTGAAATAGGGTTCGGCGCACCTGTAAAACGCTCCCCGTAAAGAATTTGGGCTTGGCTGCCAAGTTGCCCCGGCGTATCATTACGCCTCTTTCAGAGACCGCTATTCGCATGCAATTTCCAATGCAATTTGACGTGATCGTGGTAGGCGGCGGCCACGCCGGTACCGAAGCCGCGCTCGCCTGCGCGCGCATGGGCGTGAAGACCCTGCTGCTTACTCACAGCATCGAAACGCTGGGGCAGATGTCGTGCAACCCTTCCATCGGCGGCATCGGCAAGGGGCATCTGGTCAAGGAAATCGATGCATTGGGCGGCGCGATGGCACTTGCTGCTGATGAAGCGGGAATCCAGTTCAGGATCCTCAACTCCAGCAAAGGACCGGCGGTAAGGGCGACCCGCGCCCAGGCCGACCGTGTGCTTTACAAGCAGGCAATCCGGCGCCGCTTGGAAAACCAGACTAACCTTTGGTTGTTCCAGCAAGCGGTGGACGATTTGACCCTTGAAGGCGAATGCGTCACCGGCGTGGTGACCCAGCTGGGCCTGCGCTTTGCCGCCAGCGCAGTGGTGTTGACCACCGGCACTTTTCTTTCAGGATTGATTCATGTCGGATTGTCCAACTATCAAGGTGGTCGCGCAGGCGATCCGCCGGCCATCAGCCTTGCGGCGCGGCTGCGCGAGCTCAAACTCCCGGTGGGCCGGCTGAAAACCGGCACGCCGCCGCGCATTGACGGTCGCAGCATTGATTATTCGGTGATGGGAATCCAGCCTGGCGATGAGCCGACGCCGGTGTTTTCCTTCGTAGGCCAAGCAGAGATGCATCCGCAGCAATTGCCGTGCTGGATCACCCACACCAATGCGCGCACGCATGAAATTATCCGAGGCGGATTGGACCGCTCGCCGATGTTCACCGGCGTGATCGAAGGCGTGGGTCCGCGCTATTGCCCGTCCATCGAGGACAAGATTCACCGCTTTGCAAGCAAGCAATCGCACCAGATTTTCCTCGAGCCCGAAGGCCTGAACACCAACGAAGTGTATCCAAACGGCATTTCCACCAGTCTCCCCTTTGACGTGCAGCTTGCGCTGGTGCGCTCAATCCAGGGGCTGGAGAATGCGCACATCCTGCGTCCCGGCTACGCCATCGAATACGATTACTTCGATCCGCGCGGACTCATAAGCTCGCTGGAGACCAAAGCCATCAGGAACTTGTTCTTCGCTGGGCAGATCAACGGCACCACCGGTTACGAAGAAGCCGCAGCGCAGGGGCTGCTCGCCGGAATCAACGCTGGGCTGAAAGTGCAAGGCAAGGAACCCTGGTGCCCGCGCCGCGACCAAGCCTACCTCGGCGTGCTGGTAGACGATTTGATTACGCGCGGCGTGAGCGAACCTTACCGCATGTTCACCAGCCGCGCTGAATACCGCTTACAGTTACGCGAAGACAACGCCGATTTGCGGCTCACCGAAATCGGCAGACAACTCGGTGTGGTGGACGCTGAGCGCTGGGGGCATTTCGAGAAGAAGCGCGAAGCAATTACCCGCGAACAGGAGCGGCTGAAAACTACCTGGATCAACCCCAAGTTGCTTCCGCAAAGCGAGGCCGAGCGTGTGCTGGGTAGTGCCATCGAACGCGAATATTCACTGGTGGATTTATTGCGCCGTCCCAATGTGACTTACGCCTCGCTAATGACCATGCCGGGCGCGGGCCCTGCTGTCGCTGATAAAAAAGTCATGGAACAGGTGGAAATCCAGACCAAATACCAAGGTTATATCGAGCGCCAGCGCGAGGAAGTCTCGCGCCACGAGAATTATGAAACCACCAGTTTGCCGCAGGATCTGGACTATAAAAGCGTGCGCGGGCTCTCGATCGAGGTGCAGCAAAAGCTCAATCAGCACAAACCGGAAACATTAGGCCAGGCGGCGCGCGTATCCGGGGTGACGCCTGCCGCGGTTTCACTTTTGCTGGTGCATTTGAAGCGCGGTTTTCCGGCCAAGCATAAAAAGACCGCATGAGCCTGGCGAGTGAGCTGCAACAAGGCATAAACGCCTTGAGGCTCAAATTATCGCCGCAAGCCCAGCAACGCCTGCTCGATTATCTCGCGTTGCTGCGGAAATGGAACAAGGTGTACAACCTCACTGCGCTGCGCGAGCCGCAAAAGATGGTAAGCCACCACTTGCTTGATTCCCTGGCGGTGATGCCGCACATCGAAGCGCAGCGCATTTTAGACGTAGGCAGCGGGGCGGGCCTGCCGGGGATACCGCTGGCGATCGCGCGCGAAGATTGGCGCGTAACCCTGCTAGATAGCAGCCACAAGAAAACCGCTTTTCTGAAACAAGCCGCGATAGAATTGAAACTTTCCAATGTCACGGTGTGCTGCGAGCGCGTTGAGGCCTGGCTGCCTGAGCAAAAATTCGAGTTGGTAATTTCCCGCGCATTCGCGGACCTCGCCGAGTTCGTTACTTTATCGAAACATCTGTTGCATGAGGGCGGAAGATTTGCGGCGATGAAAGGAGTTTATCCGCACGAGGAAATCGCGCAACTGCCAAGCGGTTACCGGTTGGAGCGGGTAATCCCGCTCAAAATCCCCGGGCTCAAGGCGCAGCGTCATTTGGTGATGGTGAAAGCGTAGACCGTGCATTCATGGTAAAAATACTAGCGGTCGCCAATCAGAAAGGCGGAGTGGGCAAGACCACCACCAGCGTGAATCTTGCGGCAAGCCTTGCTGCTGCGGGCCGTAAAGTGCTGCTGATAGACATGGATCCCCAGGGCAACGCCACCATGGGTTGCGGCATAGAAAAGCGCGAACTGCAACGCACCGTGTATCAGGTGCTGTTGGGAAGCGCTGCAATCGGCGAAGTGCGGCAGATTTCCGAGAGCGGGGGCTTTGATCTGATTCCCGCAAACCGCGAGCTTGCCGGTGCGGAAGTGGAACTGGTGGATTTGCCGAACCGCGAAGCGCGTTTAAAAAAAGCGCTGCGCGATATTCAGGACAATTACGATTTCATTCTTATTGACTGTCCTCCGGCACTTAATCTGCTCACACTGAACGGACTGTGCGCCGCGCATGCGGTGGTGATTCCAATGCAGTGCGAATACTACGCGCTCGAGGGTTTGAGCGATTTGGTCTCGACGATTAAAAAAGTGCACGCCAACCTCAATCCCGGGCTGCAAATCGAGGGCTTGCTGCGCACCATGTATGATGCGAGGAATCTTCTTGCGCAGCAGGTTTCCGACCAGTTGAAGCAGCACTTCGGCGACAAGGTTTACGATACCATTATCCCGCGCAATATCCGGCTCGCCGAAGCGCCGAGCCACGGCGTGCCCGCAATAAGCTACGATAGAACCTCCAAGGGCGCACAGGCGTATCTCGAGTTGGCCGGAGAAATATTGCGCCGCGCCGGACCGGCGGCAAGCGCGGGATGACAGGAAGGGAACGGTGAAGATTAAAGGTTTGGGACGGGGATTGGACGCGCTTCTCTCCAGGGACGACGAGGGGCGGGAGGCGATCGAGCAGTTCGCCACGCTGGCCATCGAGCACATCCAGACCGGCAAATATCAGCCGCGCACGCGCATGGACACGGAGTCGCTGGCGGAACTTGCCGAGTCCATCAAAGCGCAGGGGGTGATGCAGCCGATACTGGTACGGCCGCTGCCCCAGGGGCGCTATGAAATGATTGCCGGCGAGCGCCGCTGGCGCGCCGCGCAGATGGCAGGACTTACCCACGTTCCGGCGCTGGTGAGACAGGTGCCTGATGAATCAGCGTTGGCTATGGCGCTGATTGAAAACATTCAGCGCGAAGACCTGAATCCCCTGGAAGAAGCCAACGGCATCCAGTTGCTGATCAGCGAATTCAAGATGACCCACCAGACCGCCGCAGAAGCTGTAGGCCGCTCGCGCAGCGGGGTGACCAACCTGCTGCGCTTGATTAATCTCGCAGCACCGGTGCGGGAACTTCTGTTGCAAGGCAAGATTGACATGGGGCATGCGCGGGCTCTCCTCGGTTTGAGCGCGGTAAAACAAATCCAGCTGGCGAACCTGGTGGCGCACAAAGGGCTGTCGGTGCGGCAAACCGAACAGCTTGCCAAGCAGCAGGAAAAAACGGCTCACAAGAAAACCGCAAAACCCGACAACGACCTTATCAGGCTGCAAGAAGAGTTGTCGGAAAAATTGGGCGCCTCGGTAAGCATCAAACCGGGCAAGCGCGGCACTGGCAGACTGATCATCAATTACTCCAGCCTCGACGAGCTGGACAGTCTCATCGGTAAATTGCGCAAGCATTGATGCCGACGCGCGATGCGACAATAACGGGAAGCGTGCCATGAAAGCCCATAAGTTTTTCTCCGCAGTTTTCGGCGCCATCTTTATCTTCGGTTGTGGCCAAGGGGAGCAAAAAGATGCGGCAGCGAAGGCTGAAAATCCTCCCCAGCAAAAGGTTAAAGACCCGGAAAAACTTCCCGGGCAGCGCTTGCAACAGGCTGGCCAAACCCTGAACAAGGCTGCCGATGTGGAAAAGGAACTCGCGAAAAAAGCGGAAGAAAACGAGCGCAAAATCGAGCAGGAAAGCAAATAGCCGGTTACAATCCGCTTCCGCCGGCCTCGAGCGCACCTCAAAGCGGGCTCGTTGCTTGACCACTTAAAGCCGCGGCAGTTAAACTTGCAAATTCGCGCGATGCGGCAGCTGTCTGCATAATCCTTCGAGTCGGTAGTAAAAATCATAATGAGTCATGCTGCGGAAATTCTGAGTCAGGGTATCCGTAGGGTACTGGTTAGCCAAATTGTTCTGACTTTGTTGGCTACAGCTGCGGCATTTGCGCTGCAAGGGAGCGCTGCGGCGCTGGCGGCGTTTTATGGCGGAGGGGTCGCTTTAATCGGTACTTGGTTACTGGGACGGCGCATTTCGCGTACCCCCGAAACCGCGCAGCAAGGCGATGCGGTCAATCAATTGGCGCTGTACGCTGGCGTGTTGCCCAGGTTCTTCGTGACGCTGGCATTGCTGGCAGTCGGAATAGGGGAGCTCAAACTTGCGCCCATTCCCTTGATTATTGTATTTGCTCTTGCCCAACTGGGATTTGTAATTAATTTAGCAAGTGCCCGGCAGCCGCCGGGATGATACAGGTAAAAAAATGAGCGAAGCAGGAAAGCCCAATCCGGTTGAATATATTCAGCATCATTTAACCAATCTGCAGGCAGGGCAGGGATTCTGGACATTTAACCTCGACACGCTGGTGATTGGATGGCTGCTCGGCGGTTTTCTTGTGTTTCTGAGCTGGCGCGTGGGGCGCAGGCTGAGTCTCGATAATCCTCGGGGAGCGCAAAACGTATTGGAAGCGATTCTGGAATTTGTGGATAGTCAAATAAAATCCGCTTTCCCCCAACCCGATCCCTTAATTGGCCCTCTTGCACTTACCGTATTCCTATGGGTATTTCTGATGAACGCCATGGACCTGATTCCGGTAGACCTGTTGCCCAAGGCCGCCGAATACGCGGGGATTCATCATCTCAAGGTGGTACCCACTACTGATCCCTACACCACGCTGGGAATGTCGCTCTCCGTGTTCATGCTCATTCTGTATTACAACATCAAAATCAAAGGTGCTTGGGGTTATTTCAAGGGTTTTCTATTTCATCCTTTCGGAAAATGGCTGATGCCGGTCAATTTCATAATGACCGCCGTAGAGGAGCTGGCCAAGCCACTGAGTATGGGCCTGCGCTTGTTCGGTAATATGTTCGCGGGCGAACTGGTGTTTCTGCTGATTGCACTGTTGCCGTGGTGGATAATATGGATGCCCGGTACGCTCTGGGCGATTTTTCATATTCTGATCATCACCCTCCAAGCTTTCATTTTCATGATTTTGACCATTATGTATTTAGCGTTGGCGTACCAAAGCCTGGACGACGCGCATTGAGCAGAAAAGATTTTAGTTATTTTTTGCCGTAATTTTTAGGGAGAGACAGCATGGATGCAGGCATGATTAATCTGGTCGGCATGATTTACGCCTACACCGCAGTGGGTGTGGGCATTATCCTCGCCGCAGCAGGATTGGGTTCCGCGTTGGGCTGGGGCCTCATCTGCGCGAAATACATGGAGGGTATTGCGCGGCAGCCGGAAATGCTGCCGGTGTTACGTATACAGATGTTCATCACCGCGGGCCTCATGGAGTCGTTCCCGTTCATTGTGCTGGCTTTCGCCATGTATTTCACGTTCGCCAACCCGTTCCTCGGAGCCGCGCTGAACGCGATCAAGGCAGCCGGCGGCTAGCATGGCCGGAGTTCCCCGAGCAGGCATGGCGCAAACGAAAAAAGGAGTTTAGACGTGAACGTGACGGCAACGCTTTTTGGTCAAATGATTACCTTTGCGGTGTTGGTCTGGTTTATTCAACGCTTTCTTTGGGGGCCTTTGACCCGCATGCTGGCGGAGCGCAACAAGCGCATCGCCGACGGTCTTGCCGCCGCAGAACGCGGTAAGCGAGAACTGGAAATGGCCGGCAAGCGCTCGGCGGAAACGCTGCGCGACACCAAGCAGCAGGCTGCCGACATCATCGCTCAGGCAGAGAAACGCGCCCTGCAGGTCATCGAGGAAGCCAAACATGCGGCCAAGGCCGAGGGCGACCGCGTGACCGCCGGCGCCAAGGCGGAAATCGCGCAGGAAGTGAGCCGCGCCAAGGAAGCGCTGCGCAGCCAGGTGTCGGCTTTGGCGGTGGCGGGCGCAGAGAAAATTCTACGCCGTGAAGTGGACGCCAAGGCGCACGCCGATCTGCTGAAAGTCATCCAGACCGAACTCTAAGGAATAGCATGGCGGAAAACATCACCATCGCACGGCCGTACGCGGAAGCCGTATTCAAGCTGGCCAAGGAAAAAACCACCCTTGCCGAATGGGCGAAGATGCTGGAGCTTCTGGAAACGGTCGTAAAAGACCCGCAAGTGGTGGCTTACATTACCAACCCGAATTTCGGCGCGGAGCAAATCGAAAGTCTGCTGCTTGGCATTTGCGGAAAGAAACTCGACGGCATGGGCAGAAATTTCGTGCAGGTGCTCGCGCGCAACGACCGCCTTCCCTTGCTGCCGCAAATCCGGGAGTTGTTTGAAGCGCTCAAGGCGGAACAGGAAGGCGTGCTCGAAGTAAAGATTAATTCAGCGTTCCCGCTGAGCAAGCTGCAGGCCGGCAAACTGGTACGCCGTCTCGAAGAGAGGTACCAGCGCAAAATCGTCACTCAGGTGAGCGTGGAACCCGAGCTGATAGGCGGCGTGAAAATCGCGGTCGGCGACCATGTTCTTGATGCCACAGTGCGCGGCAAACTGGAAGCGATGCGTACCGCATTGACAAGATAAATCCGCAAAACGCAGATTTTGCCTAGGAGCAGAAATGCAAGTCAACCCATCGGAAATCAGTGAACTGATAAAAAGAAGGATCGAAAGCCTCGCGGTGTCGGCGGAATCGCGCACGCAGGGCACGGTGATTTCCGTAACCGACGGTATCTGCCGCATACACGGCCTCTCCGATGTGATGCAGGGCGAGATGCTGGAGTTTCCCAAGAACACTTTCGGCCTGGCGCTGAACCTGGAGCGCGACTCGGTGGGCTCGGTGGTGCTGGGCGGATACGAGCACATCACCGAAGGCGATACCGTCAAATGCACGGGGCGCATCCTGGAAGTCCCGGTGGGCGAAGCGCTGATCGGCCGCGTGGTCAACTCGCTCGGCCAGCCGATAGACGGCAAAGGCCCGATTCAGGCCAAGGAGACCTCGCCCATCGAAAAAATCGCGCCGGGGGTGATCTGGCGCAACTCAGTGTCGCAGCCGGTGCAAACCGGCTTGAAGTCCATTGACTCCATGGTGCCGATTGGCCGCGGCCAGCGCGAGCTCATCATCGGCGACCGCCAGACCGGTAAAACCGCGGTGGCGATGGACACCATCATCAACCAGCAGGGCAAGGACCTGATTTGTATTTATGTCGCGATAGGACAAAAAGCATCCAGTGTCGTCAACGTGGTGAGGAAGCTCGAAGAGCACGGTGCCATGGCCTATACCATCGTGGTGGCGGCTTCCGCCTCCGAATCCGCCGCGATGCAGTACATCGCACCCTATTCCGGCTGCACCATGGGCGAGTACTTCCGCGACCGCGGCCAGGACGCGCTGATTATTTACGACGACCTGACCAAACAGGCCTGGGCCTATCGCCAGATTTCGCTGCTGCTGCGCCGCCCTCCGGGGCGCGAAGCCTATCCCGGTGACGTGTTCTATCTGCACTCTCGGTTGCTTGAGCGCGCCGCGCGAGTAAACGAGGAATATGTCGAGCGCTACACCAATGGCAGAATCAAAGGCAGGACCGGAAGTTTGACAGCGCTGCCGATAATTGAAACTCAGGCCGGCGACGTGACTGCGTTCGTGCCGACCAACGTGATTTCGATTACTGACGGCCAGATTTTTTTGGAAACCGACCTGTTCAACGCCGGCATCCGCCCCGCCATCAACGCCGGCATTTCGGTGTCGCGAGTGGGAGGCGCGGCGCAGACCAAGGTGATTAAAAAACTGGGTGGCGGCGTGCGCCTGGCGCTTGCGCAATACCGCGAGCTGGCGGCTTTTGCGCAGTTTGCTTCAGATCTCGACGAGGTGACCCGCAAGCAGTTGGAGCGCGGCCGCATGGTGACCGAACTCATGAAACAGCCGCAATACGAACCGCTGCAGGTGTGGGAAATGGCGTTGACGCTGTTTGCGGTGAACAACGGTTATTTCGACGACATTGATGTGAAGAAGGCGCTTTCCGCCGAGCGCGGGATGCGCGATTACATCAAGGGCAAGTATGGTGATCTGGTGAAGCGCATCGAGGACACCAAGGATTTGTCCAAAGACGACGAAGCCAAGCTTCACGACGCCATGAAGGATTTTAAGAAGAACGCGGCGTATTAAAAGGACCTGCCATGCCCGGCTCAAAAGAAATTCGAACTAAGATTAAGAGTGTGCAGAACACTCGCAAAATAACCAAAGCCATGGAGATGGTCGCGGCGTCAAAAATGCGCAAGGCGCAGGATCGCATGCGTCGCGCCCGTCCTTATGGCGAAAAAATCCGCAATATCGCAGCGCATCTCTCCCACGCCAATCCCGAATACCGTCACCCCTTTTTGGTTGAGCGCGACACGGTGAAGAAAGTGGGCCTCATTCTGATTACCACCGACAAGGGTCTGTGCGGGGGCCTTAACACCAACGTGGTCAGGCTCACCCTCAACAGAATGAAAGAGTGGGAATCCCAAGGCGAGCAGTTCGAGGTCTGCTGCATCGGCAACAAAGGCTTTGGCTTCATGCAGCGCCTGGGTGCGAATATCGTGTCGCAGGTCGTGGGCCTCGGCGACAAGCCGCACATGGAAAAACTCATAGGCGCGGTGAAGGTTATGCTCGACGGCTACACTCAGGACCGTTTCGACCGCTTGATGATTTTCTTCACCCGCTTCATCAACACCATGAAGCAGGAGCCGGTGATGGAGCAATTGCTGCCATTCTCGGGCGAGAGACTGGGCGCGCCGGGGGGCAGGTGGGACTACATCTACGAGCCCGATGCGAAGGATGTGCTGGATGAGGTATTGAAGCGCTACATTGAGATGCTGGTCTATCAGGTGGTGTGCGAAAACATGGCGTCCGAGCAGTCGGCGCGCATGGTGGCGATGAAAGCGGCTTCCGACAACGCCGGCAGCGTGATTGACGAACTCACCCTGGTCTACAACAAATCGCGTCAGGCGGCGATTACCAAGGAGCTGTCTGAGATCGTAGGCGGTGCGGCGGCTGTCTGACGCGACACCCTGGACGATCGGGCGAGACTAATGTGCGTGAAGCGCACGTTATGGCGAGACCAAATCGTCTAGGCGCCGCGGCGGTTTGAACTTCATTTCACCGCAGAGGACGCAGAGGAATGCACAGTAAGGAAAAGATTCTCTCCACGTTCGCCGCGGCTGTTTAACTTTTTTTACTTTAGAAAGGACTGTAAAACTCCAAAACGAAGCGATAACGAGGCGTGAGGGATTGAGCAAACCGGAGTGTACACGACAGTACATGAGGATTTGCGAAGCCCGAGCAACAAAGTTAGCGCGAGCGACGAGTTTTGCGGCACATAGGGAAAAGATGAGTGAAGGAAAAATCGTACAATGCATCGGCGCGGTAATTGACGTGGAATTCGCACGCGAGGGAATGCCCAACATTTATGACGCGCTCACGCTTGATCCCCAGTACCAGGTCGATCTGACGCTGGAAGTGCAGCAGCAGCTGGGCGATGGCGTGGTGCGCACCATCGCGCTGGGACCAAGCGACGGCTTGCGCCGCGGCATGGTGGTGAAAAATACCGGCGCGCCGATTTCCGTGCCGGTAGGACACGGCACGCTCGGCCGGATCATGGACGTTCTCGGCCGTCCAATCGACGAAGGCGGCCCGGTCAAGTATGACGAGAAGCGCCCGATTCATCAGAAAGCGCCGGCTTTCGAAGAGCTCTCCCCGAGCCAGGAGCTGCTGGAGACCGGTATCAAGGTGATTGACTTAGTGTGCCCGTTCGCCAAGGGCGGCAAGGTGGGCCTGTTCGGCGGCGCCGGTGTCGGCAAAACTGTCAACATGTTGGAGCTCATCAACAACATCGCAAAAGCGCGTGCGGGTCTCTCCGTTTTCGCCGGCGTGGGCGAGCGCACCCGCGAGGGCAACGACTTCTATCACGAGATGATAGAGGCAGGCGTCATTAAGCTCGATAATCTGACCGAATCAAAGGTGGCGATGGTGTTCGGGCAGATGAACGAGCCGCCGGGCAACCGCCTGCGCGTGGGATTGAGCGGCGTCACCATGGCGGAATACTTCCGTGATGAAGGCCGCGATGTGCTGCTCTTCATCGACAATATTTACCGCTTTACTCTGGCGGGAGTTGAAGTTTCTGCGCTGCTCGGCCGCATGCCTTCTGCGGTGGGCTACCAACCCACGCTGGCCGAGGAAATGGGCCGCTTGCAGGAGCGCATCACCTCGACCAAAACCGGCTCGATTACCTCGGTGCAAGCGATATTCGTGCCGGCGGACGACCTGACCGACCCGTCGCCCGCCACCACCTTCGGCCACCTCGATTCCACCGTGGTGCTCTCGCGCGACATCGCGTCGCTCGGCATTTATCCCGCAGTGGATCCACTGGATTCGACATCGCGCCAGGTGGACCCCAACGTGATTGGCGAG
The DNA here is from genome assembly GCA_036522275.1 of Burkholderiales bacterium. GTDB lineage: Bacteria > Pseudomonadota > Gammaproteobacteria > Burkholderiales > JAHFRG01 > JAHFRG01. The sequence goes on from DATDGC010000081.1 coordinate 38,579, forward strand.
GAGCACTACAATACCACGCGCTCGGTGCAGGCGATGCTGCAGCGTTACAAAGAATTGCGCGACATTATCGCTATTCTCGGCATGGACGAACTCTCGCCCGAGGACAAGCTGATCGTGTTCCGCGCCCGCAAGATCCAGCGTTTTCTGTCGCAACCCTTCAGTGTGGCGGAAAACTTTACCGGTCAGAAAGGCAAATTTGTGCCGCTCAAAGAGACCATCAAGGGCTTCAAGGGCATTGTCGCCGGCGAGTACGACCAACTACCCGAGCAGGCGTTCTACATGGTGGGCACTATCGAGGAGGCAGTCGAGAAAGCGAAAACTTTATAGAGAGGGGAAAGGAGTTAGGAGTAAGGAGTAAACCCCCGCAAGGTTAGCATCTGCTCCTTACACCTTACACCTCACACCTCACTAAGGATTATTGATGGCCCATACCATACATATAGACGTTGTCAGCGCTGAAGAATCCATTTTCTCAGGCGAGGCGGAATTCGTGGTGCTTCCCGGCGAAATGGGCGAACTCGGCATTTATCCGCACCACGCGCCGTTGATGACCCACATCAAGGCAGGAGCGGTACGGATGAAAATCCCGAACCAGGAAGAGGAAGTCCTGGTTTTTGTGGCGGGCGGCATCCTGGAAGTGCAGCCGAACCTGATCACCGTACTCGCCGACACTGCGATCCGCGGCAAGGATTTGGACGAAGCGAAAGCGCTGGAAGCGATAAAGCGAGCAGAAGAAGCCCGGCGCAGCGCCAAGGACAAGCAAGAAGTGGCAGTGGTCGAGGCCGAGCTCGCCTCACTCGCGGCCCAGCTCGCTGCGACCCGCAAGCTGCGCAAGAAGTGAATTGGTTGCAAGCGCTCCTTGGTTAAGATTGCAAAGGCAGTTTCGGCTGCCTTTTTTATTTCTTGTAAGCTTGTCATTCTGAGGGCAAAGTCCGAAGAATGACTGCCGGACACATTAAGTGCAAACCCAATTCGCAGAAACTGTAGACCTTCTTATTATCGGCGGCGGTATTAACGGCGCAGGCATTGCGCGCGATGCCGCAGGCCGCGGTCTGTCCGTGCTGCTCTGCGAACAAGGGGATTTGGGCGGCGCCACCAGTTCGGCAAGCAGCAAGCTGATTCACGGCGGGCTGCGTTACCTTGAGCATTACGCCTTCCGCTTGGTGACGGAGGCGCTGGCCGAGCGCGAAGTGTTGCTGAAGACCGCGCCGCACCTCATCTCTCCATTGAGTTTCGTTTTGCCCCATGCCAAAGAAATGAGGCCGGCCTGGATGTTGCGTTTGGGGTTGAAGCTCTACGATCATCTTGGCGGCGCGGGCGCTCTTTCCGGATCGCGTGCGGTTGACTTGCGCCAAAGCGAATATGGTGCCGCATTAAAAACCGAGTTTGAGAAAGGCTTTGTCTATTCCGATTGCCGGGTGGACGATGCCAGGCTGGTAATCGCCAACGCGCGCGGCGCGCAAGAGCTGGGCGCGCGCATTCTGCCACGCACCCGCTGCAAATCCGCATGGAGGAACGGCGAATTTTGGGAAGCGGTACTCGAGTGCGGCAGCGAAAGCATTGAGGTAAAGGCCAAGGCCTTGGTTAATGCTACCGGTCCATGGGTTCACTCGCTGTTTGACGATGTCATTGAGCAGAATGCCAGGCACAACATCAGGCTGGTGAAAGGCAGCCACATCGTGGTGCCGCGGCTGTATCAAGGGGATCATGCCTATCTGCTGCAGAATCACGACCGCCGTGTCGTGCTGACCATTCCGTTCCAGGAAAAATTCACCTTAATTGGCACCACCGACATTCCTTACCAGGGCGATCCCGCAGTGGTAGCCGCCTCGGATTCCGAAGTCGTGTATCTTTGCGAGGCAGTGAACCGTTATCTTGCAGGCAAGATTTATCCATCCGAAGTGGTGTGGAGTTACAGCGGGGTGCGCGCGCTGTATGACGATGGACAACCCAACCCTTCCGAGGTGAGCCGTGACTACAAGCTTACCGTGGATACGGACGGCAAGGGGAAGCTGCCGCTGCTCTCGGTGTTTGGCGGCAAGATCACGACTTACCGCAAGCTTGCCGAGGCCGCGCTGAAAAATCTCGCCCCATGGTTTACGGCGATGAAATCGTCCTGGACCGCGCAACAACCTTTGCCGGGAGGCGATATCCCTAACCCCGATTTCGAGCACTTTCTGGACGATTTGGGTAACGCATACCCGCAGTTGCCGAAGAACTTTATGCGTGACCTCGCGCTGCGCCACGGCAGTTTAGCCCGCGAGGTGTTGCAGGACTCGCGCGACGTTTCTGACCTTGGGGAAAATTTTGGCGCGGAATTGTTTGGCCGCGAAGTGGATTACTTCATCGAGCGCGAATGGGCGCAGACGGCTGAAGATATTCTGTGGCGAAGAAGCAAAGTCGGCTTGCACCTTGGCAAGGCACAGAAACAAGCGGTAGAGCGCTATGTCTTCAACCACTGGCATACAGCTGCAAGTAGAGGATCAGTTAGAAGCCGTTCGTGGTGAGCCCTTCGACAAAGCCCCGTCCTGTCTACCGGAGAGGCAGAAGATTCTTTAATTAAGAGCTAAGAAACCATTACTTTCGAGCCCCGGACGCGCCGCCAAGAAATCCACTCGTGTGAAACGGGGAAAGAATTAGGTCGCTTGTTCCTCTACTGCGCTACCTGATTTAGCTCTCTCAATCATTCTTTTTACGGCCGGGTTTGCTTTAGCGGTTAAAAGTTGTATCTCAGGGTGCTTTTGAGAGAAAACCCGGAAGATTTCGTCTGCAAAAGCCTGACCTATGGTTTCGACCCCATTGAAATCGAATATAACTATCTTGAATAGCTCGATCCTGGTAAGAACTCTCTTGGCTTGAGAGCGCGAGATAAGTTTATCGTTTCCATATTGGGCGAGCTTTACGGGAACTACTGTCTTATTAAAGCCAAAATCGTCCCCGGAAGAAAACCGATCGAAGATCTTTTTTGTTGTACGCGCGGTGTGATTGTTAAGCTCCATCCAGACGGCCGTTCCGTTTTTAAACTGCTCTCTTTCTAGAATCCAATCCTCTGCTTTTCCAAACTCGTGTCCTAAGTAGACTCCACCAGAAAGAATATCGAAAGAATCAACCATCCGAGACGTAAAAAAGATACCTTCGCCTGTATGATTCTGGGGATCAGTCGTTAGTTTTCCTTTATATAGTTCTAGAATTGCGTGACGCTCATCTAACAGGTTCATGGCCATCTGAATCTTCTTGAAAATCCCTATCCCATCATCGTATATAGCTATTTGAGTATTAATAGCGGTTTTCCTTATATGTATGCGGATTTCAGTCCCACCCGAATGGTCAATGGCGTTATTAAACATCTCGGTGAAACCGTAGTGCCAAATATCTAGGACGTTGTCTGGCAATTGCCCCAGCGCCGGTTTAATGTCATTTGTCCAGACCACATCCTCAGCTAGCCCTGATGATATTTGATATGTCCTTTTCCATTCCAATAAAGGACTGAGTTTGTAAGATCTACTTCGCGTGTGGCCCGTCTCAGCAAGCGCGTGTTCAGAGGTAAGCCTTTGCAAGTGCTTATTAACCGCCTGCCGGGTAATACCGAAGTGCTCACCGGTTATCTTGCTTATATCAGTCGGATGTTTTTCAACGTTATCTAGGATAAAACGTCGAATATCTTCCCCCCGCGCACGGACTCTTGTCATTTGGAAACTAGCCCCCAATACTTTGTCAACTTTAAGCTTGACATTTGTCAACCTTATGAGTTAACATTGTCAACCATAAGGAGGGGATTGTCAACCCGTCACTGATGAGCAATCGCCGGTTCACGCGCCTTACCAAATGCATTCAGCAAAAAGGTCGAAAACCATGTTCACCCTGTCGCACTTCATTACTTGTTTTACAACTTCGGGCGCATTCATAAATCGCTGAGAGTTACGCCGGCAATGCAGGCTGGCGTTTCGGATCACGTACTGACCCGCTACTGTGCCATAATCTCACGATAAAACCATGTTGAATATCGTCATTCTCGCTGCCGGTAAAGGCAAGCGCATGCACTCGGATTTGCCCAAGGTGCTGCACAAGCTTGCCGGAAGACCGCTGTTGCAGCATGTGCTGGATACCGCGCGCGCGCTGAAACCGGTCAAGCTTTGCGTGGTGTATGGTCACGGCGGAGGTGCGCTGCCTGAGCAGTTTAAAAGCGCTGATGTGGTATGGGTCAAGCAGCAGCCGCAACTCGGCACCGGCCATGCGTTGAAGCAGGCGCAGCCGCATCTGGTCAAGGACGGAATTACTCTCGTGCTCTATGGAGATGTGCCGTTGATCGCGGCGCACACGCTCAAGCGCATGCTCAAGCCCAACCAGCTTACGCTTATGACGGTGGAACCGGATGACCCGGCCGGTTATGGCCGCATCGTGCGCGGCAAAGGCGGCGGTGTGGTGCGTATTGTAGAGCACAAAGACGCCACTGCTTCCGAGCGGAATATCCGCGAAGTCAACACTGGAATCATGGCGATTCCAAGCCCGCGGCTGCAAAACTGGTTAAGCAGGCTCGGCAACAAAAACGCGCAGAAGGAATACTATCTCACCGACATGGTGGCGCTGGCGATCAAGGACGGCGCCAAAGTTTCCGCCATACAACCGCAGCATGAGTGGGAAACGCTGGGGGTCAACAGCAAAGCGCAGCTTGCGCAGCTCGAGCGCCTGTATCAGCGGGAGCGCGCCAACCAACGGCTTGAGCGGGGCGTGACGCTCGCCGATCCGTCGCGCATTGATGTGCGCGGGGAATTGGCTTGCGGCAGAGATGTTGAAATAGACATCGGCTGCGTGTTCGAAGGGGAGGTAACCTTGGGCAATGGGGTCAGTGTAGGCGCGCATTGCGTGTTGAAAAACGTAAAGGTCGCCGCCGGCACCAAACTTCTGCCTTATTGCGTGATTGATGGCGCGGAAATTGGCAGGGATTGCCGCATTGGCCCCTATTCGCGCATCCGCCCGGGCACCGTGCTGGAAGATGAGGCGCATATCGGCAATTTCGTGGAAGTGAAAAACAGCCGCATCGGCAAGAACAGCAAGGCCAATCATTTGAGCTACGTGGGCGATGCAACGGTCGGCAAAAACGTCAACATCGGCGCCGGCACCATCATCTGCAATTACGATGGCGCAAACAAGCACCATACGGTGATTGAGGACGATGTGTTCATCGGCTCCGATACGCAACTCGTGGCGCCGGTCACGATCCGCAAAGGCGCAACCATCGCTGCCGGCACTACCGTGACCAAAGACGCACCCGCCGGCGAGCTCACGCTGTCGCGGGTCAAGCAGGTGTCAATCCGCGGTTGGAA
>DATDGC010000082.1:0-2519 GCA_036522275.1 Burkholderiales bacterium
AGTTACTTGCGCGCGTGCCGTGTAGTCCTGATAGGCAGGAATAGCCACCGCCGCCAAAATACCAATGATCGCTACCACGATCATCAATTCAATCAAGGTAAAGCCTTTTTGTAAAAGTTTCATGTGCATAGCTCCTAAAAATCGTGATCAAAACATAATTTATGTATAGCAAGCATATAGGGAGCAAGTTGCATGCCATGCTATCAATACTAATAAACATCTATGTTCAATAAGTTACCTTGAGCACGGCAGCATGATCGGGCATATACTGCCGTTTTTTGTCAGATTTGGGATTTGGCATAACAGAAGCCGCATCAGTTAGCATATCCCGGGATTTTCGACTCATTCACGTTGTCGATCTGCAATGGGTCGAGGAACTGCTTGGCGTACTCGAGATAGACTTTTCCCCGCACGAACACATCGAACAGATCCGTATCAATGTGCCCGTCGATCTTGAGCCTGCCCAGGATATCGAGAGATTCGGTCAGTGTCTTGCCCACCTTGTACGGCCGGTCCTTCGCGGTGAGCGCTTCGAAAATATCGGCAATCCCCATGATGCGCGCCTGCACCGACATCTGCTCGCGCTTTAAGCCGCGCGGATAACCCTTGCCATCCACGCGCTCATGGTGGCCGCCAGCGTATTCCGGCACCTTGCGCAAGTGCCTCGGCCACGGCAGCGCTTCCAGCATCTTGATGGTGACTACGACGTGGTTATTGATGATCTCGCGTTCTTTCCCGTTCAGCGTGCCTCTGGAAATACTCAGGTTTTCCACTTCGTCATCGGTGAGAAAATTCGCCTTCTTGCCATCAATATCTGCCCAGGAATAGGCAGCGACCTTTCTCACTCGTTGCAGCAGCTCTTCGTTCACGAATTCACCGCCGATATTGGTTTTGCGCAGGAACTCGCGGTCTTGGTCCAGTTGTTTGATACGGTTGCGGTATTCGGCCTCAAGTTCGGCAATCGCATCACGATCCTTTCCTGCCAGCAGTTTCGCCTTCAGCAACTTGATTTCGGCATCGCGTTTGAGCACTTCGAATCGCGTGTCTATCAGGTTAATACGGTCGTAAATGGTCTCCAGCTTGGTGGCTTTATCCACTACATGCACCGGTGTCGTCACCTTTCCACAGTCGTGTAAAAGCCCCGCGATCTTGAGTTCGTAGCGGTCTTTTTCGTTCATGTGAAAATCCTTAAGCGGACCGGTTTTAGTGTTGTTGACTGCCTCGGCAATCATCATGGTCAGTACCGGAACCCGCGCGCAATGTCCGCCGGTGTAGGGAGATTTCTCGTCGATCGCGGTATTGATTAGGCGGATGAAGGATTCAAACAGGTTTTCTAGCTGGCTGATCAGCAGGCGGTTGGTGAGCGCGATCGCGGCCTGCGAAGCCAGCGATTCGGCCAGCTGCTCATCGGTCGCGGAAAAAGCGATGATCTCTCCGCTCGCCCGGTCCTTGGCATTAATGAGCTGCAACACGCCGATAATCTCATTCTCATGATTCTTCATCGGGATGGTGAGAAACGATTTCGAGCGGTACCCGGTTTTCTTGTCAAAATTCTTGGTGCCGGTAAAATCGAAGCCTTGCTCGGTATAAGCATCGGCGATGTTGATGGTCTGGTCATGCAACACCGCATAAGCCACCACCATCGAATTGTTCGGGTTACCGGCATTGTCATAGAGCAAGATCGGATAGAAAGGGATTTCCTCCCCGGTGGTGCCACCCATGGCGATATTGAGGGAATCGGTGCGGATGATCTCGAACTTCATGCTGCGATCGTCCACCATGCGGTACAGCGTGCCACCATCGGCGTTGACGATATTCTTCGCGGCGATCAGGATGTTTTCCAGCAGGCGGTTGATGTCCTTTTCTTTGGACAATGACACGCCGACGCGGTTTAGCTCTTCCAACCGCTGCAGTAAATCAACAGAAGTCAGCACCTTCACCTTGTTTTGTTCCCCCATTTATTGCGCCGGCGTTACTTGATGCAAACCGCCCTGACCTGGTGAATATCGGTAATGCCTTGCAGCACCTTTTCTATGCCGTCCTGCTTTAAGGTGCGCATGCCGTCTTCCAAGGCGGTGACAAACATTGTAGCAACCTGCGCATGCTCATGAATGTTTTTCTTCATGTTGTCGGTGCCTACCAGCAGCTCATGCAGGCCGACCCGGCCTTTGTAGCCGGTCTTGTTGCACACCTCGCACCCCACCGGCTGATAAAGGGTAAACTGCCCTTTGTCATTGCCAAAGGATTTGACCCACTCTTTGTAAACCTGCTCGTACGCGCCTTTCGGATCTTTCTTCCACTGTGTGATATTCTTCAACTCCTCGCAGTATTCGGTGAGCAGGGCTTTCAATTCGTCCTGGTTAGGAACGTAGGCCTGCTTGCATTTAGAACACAGGCGCTTGGCCAGGCGTTGCGCCAGCACCCCCAGCAGCGCATCCGAGAAATTGAACGGGTCCATGCCCATGTCCAGCAGACGGATGATGGACTCAGGCGCGCTGTTGGTGTGCAAAGTGGCAAAC
>DATDGC010000083.1:0-3334 GCA_036522275.1 Burkholderiales bacterium
GGGCGCGGGATCCGCGCTTTCGTCGAGAAACCGGACAGTGCGACGGCGGAACGCTACGTGGTTTCCGGGGAATATCTGTGGAATGCGGGGATCTTCATGATGCGCGCCTCAATCTGGCTGGAGGAACTCGGCGCGCTGCGGCCGGACATCATGGAAGCGTGCCGTGCCGCCTTCGCCGCGCGCAGCACCGACCGGGAATTTTTGCGCGCGGGGAAGTCGGCGTTCGCTGCGTGCCCGGGGGATTCGATCGACTATGCAGTGATGGAGAAGCTGCCCGCCGGACGGGGCGTGGTGATTCCGCTCGTGGCCGGCTGGTCGGATGTCGGCGCGTGGGACGTGCTCTGGCAGATCGGCGGCAAGGATGGCGACGGCAACGTGCTAAGCGGCGACGTGATGACGGTGGATACGCGCGACACGCTGGCAATTTCCCAATCGCGGCTGGTGGCTTTAGTGGGGCTTGCCGATGCAGTGGTGGTGGAAACGCCGGACGCGGTGCTGGTGGCGCACAAGAGCCGCATACAGCAGGTCAAGGAAGTGGTGGCGCGATTAAAGCGCGAGGGGCGAAAAGAAGCGGATGCCCATCGCAAGGTCTACCGACCGTGGGGTTACTATGACAGCGTCGACGCCGGCAGCCGCTTTCAGGTGAAGCGTATCGTGGTCAATCCGGGCGCTGCGCTCTCGTTGCAGATGCACCATCATCGCGCCGAACACTGGATCGTGGTGCGCGGCACGGCGCGCGTGACGCGTGGGGATGAGACTTTCCTCGTCTCGGAAAACGAGTCAACCTACATTCCGATCGGCACCCGGCATCGGCTGGAAAACCCAGGCAAGGTACCGCTGGAGATAATCGAAGTACAATCCGGCGCCTATCTCGGCGAGGATGACATCATCCGCTTCGAGGATACTTACGGCCGCGGCTAGATTTCGGCGAGCCTGCGCTGCTGCGTTGGCTCGAAAAGCAAGCCATTTATGACGGCACACACCGGGATGCCGGATTTTAAAGACGGATAAAATAGAAATTCAGCAGCAAATAACGAGCGACGCTAGTCGCATTTTGCAATTTATGCTATAAACTGCAACATGAAGATCATCTTCCGACTCATCTATGCTGCAATGGCAATCTCAGTTGCTGGTTTTCTGGCCGGCTGCAGCAGCAACCCCACCTTGGCCACTACTGCCACCGCGGAAAGTCTTGAGCCCGGCAAGTTCCAGCCGCTAACGGATATTCCGATTCCTAGCGATGCCAAGCTTAATACCGAGCCATCCTTAATCCTGGGTCCGCCGGATCATTGGATCGGACGTGCGGTGCTTAAGGTGGGTATGCCCCCCAATGACACAGTGGTTTTCTACCAGGCTCAAATGCCTTCATTCGGCTGGGAATTGATCACCGTGGTGCAAGGCAAGGTAAGCAATCTGACATTCTCCAAGGCTGACCGCGTCGCCTCAGTTCAGATTGAAAGCGCGACGCTGACCGGCTCAATCGTGACTATTATTATGTCGCCGCGCCAACCGAAGCAGGAACCGCCGAAGCCCAAGCCAGCTCAATAACAAAACAGCCCGCCTAGGCGGGCTGTTTTGTTTCTGTCTCTGGGAACAGGCCCGAATTAATCAGGCGACTACGGCTACTGATTGCATGCCCCGATGCGCTTGCCGCTGAAAGTCTGGGTCATTTCCATTTCCTCGCCTTGTTTGCCCATTTTCATTTTGCTTACTCCGGCAAAGCTGGTACCGCTGTAAGTCACCGACCCGCTGCCGGTGGTCGGATTATCGCCGCTGCAGTCTATGCTCCAACTCGCTTTGTTTCCTACCACCTTGTAATCCTTGACTGCGCACTTATAGTTTTGGTTCTCGGATTGGTGCATCTTGCCTTCTTCAAAGTCTTTTTCGGTGAGGCATTGTTGCACTGTGTGTTCTGGCACGCCCTCGGGCAGGCCTGAAACGTCCACCTTAGTGGTGATTTCCCACATGCCTTCCTGCATAGTCGGCACATCGGCTGCGACCGGGCTTGATGCCAGAGCAAGAATGGGCAGGAGATAAACGAGCGATGAATTTTTCATGTGCCCCTCTCGTTCCTAATGGGGGTAAATATCATAGCAGACAGGCTTAATTGGAGGGGAAAGGGAAAAACAGCGCGACCGCTTGCTCATAGCAAGCGGGCCGGTATTGTATTAATGCAACACGGCAGGCTGAGTCATCAGCCCGTCGAAATTCTCTAGAAATTCGTCCACAAGCTCGGCAGTGGGGTTGCCTGCAATTACGACCGCCAGCGTCCGGCGGAAAGACGTTGCGACATCTCCGCACAGAAAAGTGCCGGTACCTTGATGCAGGTTAATCAGCTCAAACCCGTTTTGGACGGGGTATTCCGCAACATAATAGTGCGGGCTGCTGTATACAACATTCATTGAGTTCATGGCTATACCTCATATTCCATACACAGGTTGAAACGCTTCCACCATAACTTAAGCATTTAACGTTCCAGCCCGCCTTTAGTTATCCAATATGGGTGCAAAGGGCGGTTTTTCAAGGGATTGGGCAAGCTTTGGTAAAATGATAAACAAGGAGGAATGCTTTATGGAGCGCAAAAGCGTCAATTCCAGCACCATCCGCTCGGTGGGCTACGAGCCAGGCAGCCAAACCCTGGAAATCGAGTTCACCAGCGGCAGCATCTACCGGTATTCGCGGGTGTCGCCTGAGATTCACCGCAAGCTGATGGCCGCACCGACGTTAGGGAGTTTTTTCAAGAACAACATCGAGGAAGAATTTACTGCCAAGCGCATCCGCTAGGCTAAGGAACCTCTGATTAAGTCCCACGCGGTTGCGACGGCGGCTTTCCGGGATGGGATGCGCGAAGCAAGGCGCAGCCAATGGCAGGCCCCCTTGGCAAGCCGAGCGACAAAGCAGACCGCAGGGACAAGCGCCCCGGACTCGGACTCGCGTGAGCGTGGAGCGGGAAGGGGCGCAGAAGGCTGCGTTCGATAGCATGGAGCGGTGCTTGTGCGGCTGCTCCCGCAAGCGGGCCTTGGGCTAACGGGTCGCAGCCGCACTACGACCTTCGTCGCGCGCCTCGTATCCATCCGCATTTTGCCAGCAACGTAATCCGTGGGGGACTTAATCAGAGGTTCCTTAAGCAAACAGCCTTGCCATTTCAGCGCCGGGATCTGGGGCGCGCATGAACGCTTCGCCGACCAGAAAACACTGGACCCCGTTCTCGCGCAGCAACTGCACGTCTTGAGGTTTCAGTATTCCGCTCTCGGTAACCACGACGCGCTCCCGTGGAATCAATTTGAGGAGTTGTAAAGTAATGTCAAGGCGAGTTTCAAATGTACGCAGGTTG
>DATDGC010000084.1:0-24422 GCA_036522275.1 Burkholderiales bacterium
GGTGGCCAAGGGCGGAATTGAACCACCGACACACGGATTTTCAGTCCGCTGCTCTACCAACTGAGCTACTTGGCCATTATTTGAAGCGCGGTATTACAATCTTAATTCAAAAACAAGTCAAGCCGACAGCGTATACGTAAAACAAAACCCCTTGGCTACAAACCAAGGGGTTTTGTTTTTATGCTGAGACCGGGCAATTACATATCCATACCGCCCATGCCACCCATACCACCGCCCATGCCCCCGCCAGGAACGGGCTTGTCTTCAACCAGTTCCGCCACCATGCAGTCAGTGGTCAACATGAGGCCGGCGATGGAGGCCGCGTTTTGCAGGGCATAACGGGTGACCTTGGTCGGGTCGAGCACGCCCATCTGCACCAGATCGCCGTATTCGTTGGTCTGCGCGTTGTAGCCGAAATTGCCCTTGCCTTCCTTGACTTTGTTTGCCACCACTGAAGGCTCCTCTCCGGCATTGGCCACGATCTGGCGCAGCGGCTCTTCCAGCGCGCGCATCACGATTTTGACGCCCGCGTCCTGGTCGTGGTTGTCGCCCTTAACCTTGATATTGGCCCTCGCGCGAAGCAGCGCGACGCCGCCGCCGGCGACGATGCCTTCTTCCACCGCGGCGCGGGTCGCGTGCAGCGCGTCCTCGACACGGGCTTTCTTTTCCTTCATCTCGACTTCGGTCGCGGCGCCGACTTTGATCACCGCCACCCCGCCGGCGAGCTTCGCTACGCGCTCCTGCAGCTTTTCCTTGTCGTAGTCGCTGGTGGCTTCGTCGATTTGCTTGCGGATTTGCTTCACCCGCGCTTCGATGTTCTTAGAATCGCCTGCGCCGTCAATGATGGTGGTGTCTTCTTTCGCCACCTCGACGCGCTTCGCCTGTCCGAGATCCTTAAGCGTGGCTTTTTCCAGAGTGAGCCCGAGTTCTTCCGCAATCACCGTGCCGCCAGTGAGAACCCCGATATCCTCGAGCATGGCCTTGCGGCGGTCGCCGAAGCCCGGGGCCTTCACTGCGCAAGTCTTCAAGATGCCGCGTAGGTTATTCACCACCAGCGTCGCCAGCGCTTCGCCATCCACATCTTCAGCCACAATCAGCAGCGGCTTGCCGGCTTTCGCGACCTGCTCCAGCATCGGCAGGAGATCGCGGATATTGGATATCTTCTTGTCGTACAGCAGCACGTAGGGGTTTTCCAGCAGCGCAATTTGCTTGTCGGCGTTGTTGATGAAATACGGCGAGAGATAGCCGCGGTCGAACTGCATGCCTTCAACTAGTTCCAGCTCATTGTCGAGGCTCTTGCCGTCCTCCACTGTGATGACGCCTTCCTTGCCGACCTTCTCCATGGCGTCGGCGATGATCTTACCGATGGACTCGTCGGCGTTGGCGGAGATGGCGCCGACCTGGGCGATCTCCTTGCTGGTGGTGGTGGGCCTGGAGATCTTCTTAAGTTCCTCAACGGTCGCCGCAACCGCCTTGTCTATGCCGCGCTTTAAATCCATTGGATTCATTCCAGCGGCCACGTACTTCATGCCTTCCTGAATGATGGATTGCGCCAGCACGGTCGCGGTGGTGGTACCGTCCCCCGCCACATCGGAAGTTTTCGATGCCACTTCCTTCAACATCTGCGCGCCCATGTTCTCGAACTTGTCCTTGAGCTCGATTTCCTTGGCCACCGACACACCATCCTTGGTGATGGTGGGGGCGCCGTAGGAGCGCTCAAGTACCACGTTGCGGCCTTTCGGGCCGAGGGTTATTTTCACCGCATCGGCGAGGATATTCACGCCGGCAAACATCTTGGCGCGCGCGGTTTCACCGAATCTTACGTCTTTAGCTGCCATTTTCTTCTCCTAAGTAAACTTGTTTACTGCTGCTTAAAACCAATGCGAATTGCCGGCTTAGGCGCGACTCATTCCACCACGCCCATGATGTCTTCTTCACGCATCACCAACAGTTCTTCGCCTTTGACTTTCACCGTCTGTCCCGAATATTTGCCGAACAGCACCTTGTCGCCGACTTTCACGTCGAGCGGCCGCACTTTGCCGTCTTCAAGAATTTTACCCTTGCCCACGGCAACGATTTCACCCTGATCGGGCTTCTCCGCAGCAGTGTCGGGAATGACAATGCCGGAAGCTGTCTTGCGTTCTTCTTCCAGCCGCTTGACAATAACGCGGTCGTGTAAAGGACGAATTTTCATATTTCATCTCCGATAGTTAGGAAGTTACTTAACACAGCCGCAGGAAAGCTGCAGCGTGCCGAAAACTGGATTAGCACTCTCTCTTACTGAGTGCTAATAATACGGCCTATATCTTTTAAAATCAAGGGGTGTTCATGGGAAACAGGGAACTTCTGGCACGCAGCCTCGCGGCAGTTTGGCATCCCTGTACCCAAATGAAACAACACGAAACCCTGCCGTTGGTCGCGGTCGCCCACGGAGAAGGAATCTGGCTTTACGATTTTGATGGCAAGCGTTATCTCGATGCCATCAGTTCCTGGTGGGTGAATCTCTTCGGCCATTGCAACCCGCGCATCAACGCCGCATTGCGCCAGCAACTGGAAAAGCTTGAACACGTCATCCTCGCCGGCTTTACTCATGAGCCAGTGATCGAACTTTCCGAACGCTTGAGCAAGCTCGCGCCACGCGGCCTCGGACATTGCTTTTATGGCAGCGACGGCGCTTCCAGCGTCGAAATCGCGCTCAAAATGAGTTTTCATTTTTGGCGTAACAACGGCGACATCGAAAAGAACGGCTTTATCAGCCTTGAAAACAGCTATCACGGCGAAACCCTGGGTGCGCTGTCGGTCACCGATATCGCGCTGTTCAAGGACACCTATGCGCCGCTTTTGCACCATTCTTCAACCGTCCCCTCACCTGATTGGCGCTGCGCCGAGCCCGGTGAATACAGCCTGCAATACGCGCTGCGCTGCGCTGAAAAACTGGAAACCCATTTAAGCGAGCACCATCAAGACATCGCCGCATTCATAGTCGAGCCCCTGGTGCAATGCGCAGGCGGCATGGCCATGTATCATCCCGAATACCTCAAGCGCGCGCGGCAGCTTTGCGATCAATACCAGGTGCACCTGATTGCCGATGAAATCGCGGTAGGTTTCGGCCGCACCGGCACGTTGTTCGCCTGCCAGCAGGCAGGAATCACACCGGATATCTTATGCTTGTCCAAAGGCATTACTGGCGGCTATTTACCGCTTTCCGTGGTGATGACCACCGACATGATTTACCAGGCGTTCTATCACGATGAAGTAACACGGGGGTTTCTGCATTCGCATTCCTACAGCGGCAATGCGCTCGCCTGCCGTGCAGCGCTCGCTACTCTCGATATTTTTGAGCAGGACAATGTAATACCAAACAATTACGCCAAGTCTGCGCAACTCAACAAGATGGCCAGCGCTCTTTCGCAACACCCAAAGGTCAAGGACTTCCGCAACACCGGCATGATCTGGGCGTTTGAAGTAAATAATTCCGACAGGAACTTCTCAAAGCATTTTTATCACGCAGCGCTGGATTCGCAACTGCTGTTGCGGCCGCTGGGAAACACCGTTTATTTCATGCCGCCTTATATCATCGATGAACAAGAGATGCGTTTCCTGGTGGAAAAAACGCAGGACCTGCTGGGAAAATTTTAAATATGCGCGCTGCAACGCTAATTCTGATTCTGCTGTTTTTGTCTTTTTCCGCCGCTGCCGATCGGCTGCCTGCGCCGTTAAGCCAGTCCTTGAAACGCGCCGGGTTGAACGAAGAACATGTTGGCATCTTCGTGCAAGAAGTAAATGCAAAAACTCCGGTGCTGGCCTACGGCACCGACCGTCCGTTCAACCCGGCTTCCACCATGAAACTCCTCACCACTTACGTTGGTTTGGAGCTGCTTGGCCCTGCCTTTACCTGGAAAACCGAGTTCTATGCCCACGGCGCTATTGAAAGAGAGGTGCTTAGCGGTGATTTGGTCATCAAGGGTTACGGCAATCCGAAACTTACCCTGGAAAATTTCTGGCTGATGCTGCGTGAACTGAGACAGCGGGGCATTCGTGACATTCGCGGCGACCTAGTGCTCGACCGCGGCTATTTTATGGTCTTGGACACTGATCCCGGGCAGTTCGACAACGAACCGCAACGGCCTTACAACGTCGCACCGGATGCCCTGTTGCTTAACTTCAAAAGCATCCGCCTGCTGTTTATTCCCGATAGCGAGAAAAAAACGGTCAAAGTCGTTGCCGATCCGTTGCCGTCACAGCTTGAAATCGTCAATGGGTTGACCTTGATAGACGAGCCATGCGGAGAGTGGAAGCCCAAACTGGTCAGCGACATTCAAGTCACCGTGAAGTCCGCGCGCATCACGTTTAACGGCGGTTATCCCCTGGGCTGCGGCGAACAGACCTGGTATGTGGCCTTGTTCGGCCATCCGCAATACGTGTACAGCGTCTTCAAGGATCTGTGGCAGGAATTGGGTGGCACGCTGAAAGGCGCTGTCCGCGAATCTGAAACCCCGGCTGAAGCGCGGCTCATCTTCAGCGGGGAATCGGCAACGCTCGGCGAAGCGGTGCGCGACATCAACAAATGGAGCAACAACGTGATGGCCCGACAATTGTTTCTCACGATTGGGGCTGAAGCAACACAATCGCCCGCCACGGCTGAGCAATCCGCGCACGCGATAAAACAATGGCTCGCGCAGAAAGGCTTGCAATTCCCCGAGCTGGTTTTGGAAAACGGCGCCGGCTTATCGCGCACCGAGCGCATCAGCGCCAAACATCTTGGAATGCTTTTGATCAGAGCATACCAAAGTCCGCTGATGCCTGAATTGATTGCCTCGCTCCCGCTCATCGCGGTGGATGGCACGATGAAAAAGCGGCTCAATGGCGAGGACGTTACAGGACGGGGGCACATTAAAACCGGCAGCCTGGAAGGTGTTCGTGCGATCGCCGGATATATGCTCGATCACAAAGGCAGGATGGTGGTGGTGGTCTGCCTCGTCAACCACCCGCGGGCGGGCGACGCCGAGCCGCTGCAGGATGCGCTGCTGCAATGGGTTTACCAGCGCTAAGGAACTTCTGAATAAGTGTGAAATACGTCACTTTAAATTATGGCGTCATAGGACTATACTTGTTGTGTATGGCTATTTTGTTGCCTGTGACAGAATGGAGAGTTTATGAAATTCCATACTTTAATTTCCCTGGTCTTGGGTGGCCTATTGCTACCCTTGACGGTAGCAGCGCAGAATTATGACTGGCAAGGCTACGCCGCAGAAGTGGATATTGATTCGGCTCAGCTTAGCTATAGCAGCGGTGTAGGCTTGAAAAACCCGGCTTTCAAGGGACGCTATTATCAGTTTGGAAAGTATCTGGGCGCCGAATTCAGCAACATCGGTAATGACAACGGCTTGTCAATGCCTTATGCCTTTGCTTCAAAAAGCCGGAATCTCTTGGGCGTTGGCATGCTACCTATCGGCGATAAATTTTCCCTATTTGGCAAGTTCGGGGTCGCTAAATCCAGTTCGACTTACGGGCAGAATCTGAGCATCCCGTCTTATGTGGGGGACAGAAACTCCGACCTCAAATACGGCATCGGTCTGAAATACAACTACAACCCGAACATTGACCTGCGTATGGGATTGGATCGCTATAACAGCCTGGGTGTGGAAGACATCTACAACATCCAAAACGAAGTGCGCTGGTTCTCGCTTGGTCTTGGCTTGAAATTCTAGACCGCCCTCACAGCCCCAGCTCTTTCCAGAGTTCATCCACGCGCCGTTTCACCGTTTCATCCATCACAATCGGCGTACCCCAGTGGCGCGCAGTTTCGGCTGGCCATTTGTTGGTCGCATCCACTGCCATTTTGCTTCCCAAGCCGGAAACCGGGCTGGCGAAATCCAGATAATCAATCGGCGTATTCTCGACCAGCAAGGTGTCGCGCGCCGGGTCAACACGCGTGGTAATGGCCCAGATCACCTCTTTCCATTCGCGAATGTTCACGTCATCATCGGTGACGATCACGAACTTGGTATACATGAACTGGCGCAGAAATGACCACACGCCGAACATCACCCGCTTGGCGTGGCCGGGGTATTGTTTCTTCATGCTCACCACCGCAAGACGGTAGGAGCAACCCTCCGGCGGCAGGTAAAAATCTACAATCTCCGGAAACTGCTTTTGCAGCAGCGGCACGAACACTTCATTTAACGCCATACCGAGAATCGCCGGCTCATCCGGCGGTTTTCCAGTATAAGTGCTGTGGTAAATCGGATCGCGGCGCAGGCTGATGCGCTCAATCGTAAACACCGGGAAGCGCTCCTGCTCGTTGTAATAGCCGGTATGATCGCCAAACGGCCCTTCCAGCGCGGTTTCCCCCGGGTGGATCGCGCCTTCCAACACGATTTCGGCGCTGGCGGGCACATGCAAGTCGCTGCTCAAGCATTTCACGATTTCGCTCTTGCTCCCGCGCAAGAGTCCTGCAAACTGGTATTCGCTGAGCGTATCAGGCACCGGGGTTACCGCACCCAGAATCGTCGCCGGATCCGCGCCTAATGCCACTGCCACAGGAAACGGCTGGCCGGGGTTGGCGACACAGTGGTCGCGAAAATCCAGCGCCCCGCCCCTTGTGCTGAGCCAACGCATGATGACTTTATTGGGTGCAATCACCTGCTGCCGGTAAATGCCCAGATTCTGCCGCTCTTTGTATGGCCCCTGGGTCACCACCAAGCCCCAAGAAATGAGCGGCGCGGCGTCTTTCGGCCAGCAAGTCTGGATCGGCAAGCGCGACAAATCCACATCCCTGCCTTCCCACACGATTTCCTGGCAAGGCGCGGAACCCAGTATTTTCGGCTCCATATTCATGACCTGCTTCAACACCGGGAGTTTTTCCCAGACGTCTTTCAAGCCTTTGGGCGGGTCGGGTTCTTTGAGATAGGCGAGAAGCTTCCCCACTTCACGAAGCGCTGCCACCGATTCTTCACCCATGCCGAGCGCGACTCTTCTTACCGTGCCGAACAAATTGCCCAGAACCGGAATGCTGTGGCCTTTAGGTTTCTCGAATAGAATCGCGGGGCCCTGTGCTTTTAACACCCGGTCACAGATTTCGGTCATTTCCAGATAAGGGTCAACCTCGGCCCTCACCCGTTTGAGCTCGCCGAGTTTTTCCAGTTGCGCGATGAAGTCGCGGAGATTTTGGTATTTCATTTAATTCCGTTCAGAAATTGATATGGAAACGAAAGTAACTGTCAAAGGCAATGCCGGCAAAAATCGCTGCGCCCACCCAGTTATTGTGCAGAAACGCCTTGAAGCATTTGTCGCGCTCACGGTTTTTAATCAAGGTGTAGTGATAGCCCATTATGCCTGCAGCTGCAAGCAGCCCGGCGTAATAAAGCGCTCCGAATTTGAAACGTAGACCGACACCAGCAAGTATCGCGAGCATGGCAGCGTAGCAACCCATCACCGCCAGCACATCGTACTTTCCGAAAGTGATGGCTGAAGTTTTAATCCCGATCCTGATGTCGTCATCGCGGTCCACCATGGCGTATTCGGTATCGTAGGCAATTGCCCAGAAAATGTTCGCAAGCAGCAATACCCAGGCGATCGGGGGCACCGCGCCAAGATTCGCGGCATAGGCCATGGGAATGCCGAAGCCGAAAGCAATACCCAGATAAGCTTGTGGAATGGCAAAAAACCTTTTGGTGAAAGGATAAGTCGCAGCGATCAGCAGCGCCGGCACCGAGAGCAAAATGACCAAACGGTCGAGCGGCAGAATCAGCTCAAACGCTAAGAGCGCCAGTACTGCGGCCAGCAGCAGCGCTTCTTTAGCACTGACCTGGCCGCTAGAGAGTGGTCGGTTCTGGGTGCGAACAACATGCTTGTCAAAATCGCGGTCGGCGTAGTCATTGATGACACAGCCGGCTGAACGCATCAATACCGTGCCCAAAACAAAAATCCAGAGTATCACCCAGTTCGGGCGGCCGTAAGAAGAAATCCACAGACCCCACAGCGTCGGCCACAAGAGCAATAGAATGCCTATCGGCTTGTCGAGCCGCATCAGCTTTTCATAAAGATGGAGCCGCTCCTTGAACGTCATCGCGAAAGTTCCAAGATTCCAGGAAGAAATACTTCAGTCACCATTATCGGCCTGCCTCGCAGAATAAATACCGAGCGCCTTGCCCACAAGTAGTTCGGCAGCGTCTTCAGTATCTGGCATGCCCTAAGGTAAAGTTCATGATGCAAAGTGAGCTTTTTAAAATACAGAGGCGTGCGCTTGACGAGGGGATTGGCAAACAGCGCTGCGCCCAGGGGTTTCACACCCTGCCGGCTGATGCTGCGCCAGTTGCCGCGCAGACTGCGTCGCTTTAGCACGCTGTGCGCGAACACTACCGGCGTTTCACGACAATACAGATACACTTCCCTCACCACCACCCGCTCCTTGCGCCTGGACTTGATTAACGACAGCTCGTCGCGGCACGGCTTGTCAAGCCGCTGGTGCACCGCCCGCACACTGAAATCCGGGCAGCGCGCTTGCAAGCGGCACGTGAGCGAACCGCGGTCGGTCAGCCAGCGATGATAAGAGCGTTGGGCATTGACAGGACTAGGCTGCCAAGTGTTTTGCGGAAGTTTCATAAGGACTTAATCAGGGGTTCCTACACCCGCAGGTAGTCTTGCCTGCCGCCCAACCAGCGCTGCAAGTGCAGCTCAACAGCCTGGGGAAATTCGTTGAGCATGCGCGCGGCAGCATTATGCGCTTCTTCCAGTAAATCAATATCAGTGTTGATATCAGCAAAGCGCAGCATGGGCGCCCCGCTTTGTCGCGCGCCAAGAAATTCCCCGGGGCCGCGCAGCCGCAAATCCTGTCTGGCGATTTCAAAGCCATCCGCCGTTTCGAACACGATTTTGAGCCGCGCCCGCGCCGCTTCGCCAAGCGGATTCTGGTACATCAGAATGCACACGCTTTGTTCTGAGCCGCGCCCGATACGCCCGCGCAATTGGTGCAATTGCGACAAGCCCATGCGCTCAGCATGCTCGATGACCATCAACGAAGCGTTAGTCACGTCCACGCCGACTTCGATCACCGTGGTCGCCACCAGCAATTGAATCTCTCCCTGCAGGAATGCCCGCATCACCGATGCTTTTTCCTGGCTGGCGAGCCTGCCATGCACCAAGCCGACTTTCAATTCGGGAAAAGTTGTTTTCAAAACAGAATAAGTTTCCAGCGCGGTCTTGAGTTGCAGCGCCTCGGATTCTTCGATCAGCGGGCACACCCAATACGCCTGCTTGCCGGCAACGCAGGCATCGCGCACCCGCGCAATCACCTCGGCGCGCCGATTGTCTGCGACCAGCTTGGTGGTGACAGGCGCGCGCCCGGGCGGCAGTTTATCAATAACCGACACATCGAGGTCCGCGTAGTAACTCATGCTTAAAGTTCGCGGAATCGGCGTTGCACTCATCATTAACTGGTGAGGCTGCAGACCTGCGTGGCTGCCCTTGATGCGCAGCGCCAGGCGCTGATGCACGCCAAAGCGATGCTGCTCGTCAATAATGGCCAGGCCCAATTTGCGGAATTCCACTTGCTCCTGAATCAGCGCATGAGTGCCTATGACCAGCGTTGCTTCGCCTTGCAACACGCTTTTCAGCGCAACCTGCTTTTGTTTTTTGCTTAAACTGCCGGCAAGCCACGCCATCTTTACACCAAGGGGCACAAGCCAGCCGGAAAATTTCTGATAATGCTGCTCGGCAAGAATTTCCGTAGGCGCCATGATCGCCGCTTGGTAACCGTTCTCGATGGCCTGCAGCACTGCAAAAGCGGCGACGATGGTTTTACCGCTGCCGACATCGCCTTGCAACAGCCGTTGCATCGGATAAGGCTGTGAAAGATCGCTGGCGATTTCCTCTATTACTCTGCACTGGGCAGCAGTCAAAACAAACGGCAATTCCTCATGCAAGGCCCGCGTAAGCCGGCCGCGCTTAGGCAATGCCGGGGCGACACGGCTGCGCCGCTCGCGGTAATGCAGGCGCATGGAGAGTTGCTGTGCCAGCAGTTCATCAAATTTGATCCTGCGCCATGCCGGATGATCGCGCTGTGCAAGCTGCTGCAACTTTACCCGTGGCGGCGGCTGATGCAAAAACAACACGCTTTCCTTAAAACCCGGCAGCTTGAACGCCTGCAAAATCTGCCGCGGCAAGCTTTCGGCTAGATCGCTTTCAGCTAGGCTGCGCGTGATGAGCTTGCGCAGGGTATCCTGTGATAGGCCCGCAGTCGTCGGATAAACCGGAGTCAGCGAATCCGGCAGAGGCATGTCGCCGCGCACGATGCGGTATTTGGGATGCACCATCTCCGCGCCGAAAAAACCCTGGCGAATTTCGCCCAACAGCCGCACTTTTGTTCCAGGCGTGAGCGCCTTGACCTGGCTGCCGTAAAAAATGAGAAATCGCATCACCAGCGTGCCGCCGGCATCTTCAATCTGGCACACCAGCGTGCGCCGCGGCCGGTACTGGATTTCAGTATTCACCACCACCCCTTCTACCTGAACGGTTTGGCCGGTTAGCGCGTCTTTGATCGGATATACACGCGTCTCGTCTTCGTATCTATGGGGTAGATGCAAAACCAGGTCCAGCGAGCGGGATATACCGAGTCGTGCAAGCTTTTCCAGGCTAGGCCGGCTGATGCCAGCGAGCGAAGGTTGGTCAGACGTATTGAAGCGGGATTTTTTTTTCTCGCGCTGGTTTGTGGCTGAGGGCATGTGTTACATCTCAATGGCGAACAAACGATGGGCCCCCATCACGTCCTCACTTCTCGATTACCAGGATGGCATCCATTTCCACCAGCGCGCCGCGCGGCAGCGCAGCCACCCCCACCGCTGCTCGCGCCGGATAGGGCTCGCGGAAATATTTGGCCATAATTTCATTGACGCGGGCAAAATGCGCAAGATCGGTGAGAAATACATTGAGCTTGACCACATCGTCCAGGCTGCCGCCCGCGGCTTGCGCCACTGCCTTAAGGTTTTCGAATACCCGCACGATCTGCGCTTCAATGCCCTCTACCATTTGCATGCTTGCTGGATCGAGCCCGATTTGGCCGGACAAATAAACGGTTTGGCCTGCGCACACCGCCTGTGAGTAAACGCCAATGGCCTTGGGCGCATCCTCGCTATGAATGATTTTTTTAGCCATGTGGATTCTCCCTGCGAAACTGATGTTATCAGGATTCGCTGGCTTCTAACAAAGCGTATTGTAACGGTGCATCATCACGTGGAGCCTGGATTGCGCTATCATAACCGCCATTACGCATTAAGATACCATGCGAGATGATGAGTCCGCTCATTGCAAACCTGGAAAAAATGCTTGCGGCGGGCCGCGATGATGCTTTGTTGCGCTTCAGTCTTGGCAACGAATATCTTAAACTCAACGATGTGACTGCCGCGGTACAGCACTTGAGCCAAGCAGTGCATCATGACCCGGCCTATTCGGCCGCATGGAAATTGCTGGGGAGGGCACTTGCCGATTGCGGCCGTTTGCAGGAGGCATTAGCGGCCTACCAGCGCGGAATCGCAGTGGCCGAGGGGAAAGGCGACAAACAGGCCGCGAGGGAAATGCAGGTGTTCGCGCACAGGATTGAAAAACAATTGGCTCAACAGTCCGAATTCAGACCACAATAATAACGCATGCCGATCATCGAAAAACTCCGTCAGTTTATAATCGGTGCGCCGCTCGATCCTCTTAAACCGGAAACCCGCCAACATATTGTCTTGATCGCGTTCCTGGCGTGGGTGGGTCTTGGCGCGGACGGCCTGTCTTCCTCTGCGTACGGGCCGGAACAAGCTTTCCTTGCGCTTGGAACCCACACCCATCTCGGCCTTTACATGGCGGCGGCAACCGCGCTCACGGTTTTTGTCATTGCGCTTGCGTACAACCAGGTCATCGAACTCTTTCCCTCCGGCGGCGGCGGTTACAAGGTTGCAAGCCAACTTCTCGGCCCGCACGCCGGGCTGGTTTCGGGTTCCGCGTTAATCGTTGACTATGTGCTGACCATCGCGATTTCGGTGGCAAGCGGTGTGGATGCGCTGTTCAGCCTGCTTCCCGCAGGCGCGCAGCCATTCAAGCTGGCGAATGAAATCGTGCTCATCGTGGTGTTGATAGGGCTTAATCTGCGCGGCATGAAGGAGTCAGTTAAGGTTTTGCTGCCGATTTTTCTAGGTTTTGTCATCACCCATATCTTGCTTATTGTCTACGGCGTGCAGGCGCATGCCGACAATCTTCCCCGCCTGATACCCGACACCTTGAACGAAACCACGAGCCTGGCTCACGAAATCAGCTGGTTGTTTGTCGCATCGCTGTTTTTGCGCGCCTATTCACTGGGCGGCGGCACTTATACCGGTATTGAGGCGGTCTCCAACAACATAAACCGGCTGGCCGAGCCGCGAGTACGTACCGGCAAGCTCACCATGTTTTACATGGCGTTGTCGCTGGCGTTTACTGCGGGCGGCATCATCCTGCTTTACCTGCTGTGGGACGCCAAACCAGTGGAAGGCCGGACGCTTAACGCAGTGGTCTTTCAGACCATTATCGCGAACTATGGCGGAGGAATTGAATGGGTAAATCAGTTTGCGCTGGCGGTGGTGTTGGCGCTGGAAGCGGGATTGCTGCTCGTCGCTGCCAACACCGGTTTTCTCGGCGGACCTGCGGTTATGGCCAACATGGCCGCCGACTCCTGGGTGCCGCGCCAGTTCCGCCAGCTTTCCAGCCGCCTGGTGACGCAAAACGGGATTTCCCTGATGGGCATCGCGGCGCTGGCTATTCTCATTTGGACCGGAGGCAGTGTCGACCTTCTCGTGGTGTTGTACAGCATCAATGTGTTTCTGACCTTTTCGATGTCGATACTGGGTTTGTGCGTGCACTGGTGGCGCAACCGCGAGTCGCTCGAGCATTGGCGCCGCAGGTTAGTGCTCTCGATTGTCGGCCTTGCAGTCACCAGTGGTATCCTGCTGGTGATTGTGGTCGAAAAATTCAGCGAAGGCGGCTGGGTGACGCTGCTGATTACCGGTATGGTCATCGGCGTGTGCTTGCTGATTCACAGCCATTACGACGAGGTGCGCAGGCAATTGCGTAAAATCGATGAGTTGTTCGTGACCCAACCCAACTGGGACGAGAAGAAGATCACGCCGCCCGTGCTCAACCCGTCACAACCCACCGCAGTATTCCTGGTGGGCAAAAATCTGGGTGTGGGAATGCATACTTTATTGTGGGTGCAGCGGCTCTTCCCCAACCATTTCAAGAATTTCGTTTTTCTTGCCGCGGGCGAAGTCGACGCGCAAAGTTACGACGCAAAAGAGACGATGGCTGAATTGCAACAAAAAATCAGCAACTCGCTCAAATACTACACCGGCTTCTGTCACAGTCATGGGCTCGCCGCGACCACCTACCAAGTATTCGGCTGCGACCCGGTCGATGAACTCACCCAGCTCACCGAAAAAGTGGCGCAGCAATTCTCCAACTGTGTGTTTTTCGCAAGCAAGCTGATTTTCCAGCACGATAATCTCCTTACGCGCATGCTGCACAACCAGACTGCGCTCACCATGCAAAGCCGTTTGCACTTGCGTGGGATGCAGATGGTGATTCTGCCGATGAAAGTATCTTAACGTAGAGGTTAAGGAACCTCTGATTAAGTCCCACGCGGTTGCGACGATGGCTTTCCGGGATGGAGTGCGCGAAGCGAGGCGCAGCCAAGGGTCATTCCCCTTAGCAAGCCGAGCGACAAAGCAAGCCGCCCGGAAAGGCGCCCCGGACTCGGACTCGCGTGAGCGTGGAGCGGGAAGGGGCGCAAGCTGCCGCAAGAAACACCGTAAAAACGGGGCGCTCATGCTGCCGCTCCCGCACCCCAAGCTTCGCTGACCGTGTCGCGGCAGCCGTCCCTCCGGGTTGCGGCAAAATGCGGCGTCTGCGGCGTTGCGCTCCTCGGTGTCGTAGTCCTGGCTACGACCTTCGTCGTGCGCCTTGCATCCATCCGCATTTTGCTAGCAACGCAATTCGCGGAGGACTTAATCAGAGGTTCCCTAAGGCAACAAAACTGTGGAGCCGGTAGTTTTGCGCGACTCCAGATCACGGTGTGCCTGCGCTGCCTCTTTCAAAGGATAGGTCTGATTGATGGTAATCTTGACTGCGCCTTTCTTCACTACCGAAAAAAGCTCGGCTGCGCTCTTGAGCAGGTCCTCGCGCTTCGCGGAGTAGGTCATCAGGGTCGGGCGCGTCAGAAACAGCGAGCCTTTTTGGGAAAGAATGGCGAGCTCAAAAGGCGGCACCGCGCCGGAAGCGCTGCCGTAGCTCACCATCAAGCCCAGGGGCGCAAGGCAGTCGAGCGAACCCATAAAGGTGTCCTTGCCGATGCCGTCGTAGACCACCGCCACGCCGGCGCCCTTGGTGATTTCCCTGACCCGTTCCGGAAATTTTTCCCTTGCAGTGACGATAACGTGCTTGCACCCGGCTCTTTTCGCGAGCTTCACTTTTTCGTCGCTGCCTACGGTGCCGATCACCGTGGCACCCAGATATTTCGCCCATTGGCAGAGGATCTGACCCACGCCACCGGCCGCCGCGTGCACCAAAATCGTATCCCCCGCTCTCACTTTATAGGTGCGCCGGAGCAGATACTGCGCCGTCATGCCCTTGAGCATCATGGCCGCAGCAGCTTTGTCGCCGATACCGGCCGGGATTTTAACCATCCGATCGGCCGGTCGCAGCACCCATTCCGCGTAAGCCCCGATCGGCTGCGCATAAGCGACGCGTTCGCCGGTTTTGAGGCCGCTTACTTTCGGTCCCACCGTTTCAACGATTCCCGCGCCTTCCATGCCCAGCGTGGCGGGAAGCGCCACGGGATACAGTCCGCTGCGGTGGTAGGTGTCGATAAAATTGAGCCCGATTGCGGAGTTGCGCACGAGCACCTGCCCGGGGCCGGGTGTTTCAACCCTGACTTCTTCCCAGCGCATTTTTTCGGGCCCGCCCGTCTCATGAATGCGGATTGCATAAGGCATGGTGTGGTGCCCTCTTGGCTTGTCGGTTGATGATTGCTCGCTTCATTAAACTACAGCTTGAATCAACTGCATGACGATTAGATACATCACATACAATGGTACCCATCGTAAGTGACCTGCCCCTAATAAACCAAGTCGGTTTCATGGTGCAGGGTCACCATGAAAACCATATCATGGACAACAGCGTTAAGATTAACACTACGGGGAGTTCATTAATCTGGTCTTTTTTGATGGCACGAGTGAGCGGTACTGACTTCTCGCTTAATTCAAATTTAATTGATTAGGCATAGGTTACCAGGGTTATCGCAAAAACGATGAGCAAATCCCCTCGCCACGCGGGTCGCTCCCCAAAGAAGCGGATTGGGTGCGGAAAATTCATTGTATCCCTTCCATAAGGCCCTGTCTTAGTCGCTCAAATAATCCAGTATTTTAATTCTAATAGCTACCGAATGTGGTACAAGAAATGGTTTTCCTCAAAAGAAATTTATTCTTGGAATAATTAAACGGGTACCCATAAACGGTGGCAACTGGTGCTTTCCCCGATTTCCCACTATATTTAATCAATACTAATATGAGAAACTTACACTGAAAATCGGGAATTATTCCCGGATGATGCAGCGGATAATAAACTCTTTCGTGCAAATGCTGCAGTAGTGCCGTCGCAATGACAACACGTGAGCAAAGATGCAAAAAAAACAACTGATAGGGAAAGCCTTTGTCGTCGCCGGCTTCCTGGCGGCGCCCGCCCTGGCAGAAAATCCAGCCACTGAACTTGAGGCGCCCAGCGTGGAGGTCATCAGCACCACTCCACTGCCAAGCATCGGCACACCCATTCAAGAGGTTCCGGCCAACGTTCAGGCCGCGACCGGAGAGCAAATACAGAAACAGCACTCGCGGGATATCACAGAATTCCTTGATGACAACCTGACCAGCGTAAATATCAACTCGTCGCAAGGCAATCCGTTTCAGCCCGACGTCGATTTCCGCGGTTTCACCGCATCCCCCTTGCTCGGCACACCGCAAGGGCTTTCCGTGTTCCAGGATGGCGTGCGGGTCAACGAGTCGTTCGGCGACACGGTCAACTGGGACCTGATTCCACAATCGGCCATCTCCAGCATCAATCTCATTCCCGGTTCCAATCCGCTGTTCGGCCTCAACACACTGGGCGGCTCACTGGCAATACATACTAAATCCGGTTTTGAATATCCGGGTTACTCGATTGAAAGCTACGGCGGTTCGTTCGGTACTGGGGCGGTCAACTTCGAAGCGGGCGGACACGGCGAGCGGATGGATTATTTCATTACCGGCAATTATTACAACAGCGACGGCTTTCGCGACAACTCTGCGTCTTCGAGCCTGGTGCAGCAGTGGTTCGGCAAGGTCGGCTATCAAGACAGCACCACCGACATTGATTTGAGTTTCACCGGCGCAGACAACAATCTGCAGGGCGGACAAACGATTCCGATATCTTTTTATAACGTAAATTCGGATCTGGTGTACACGTTCCCCGACATAACCACAAACCGCCTTGCTTTCCTCAACCTCAAAGGCAGCCATTTCCTCACCAGCAACAATCTCATCGCTGCCAATACCTACTACCGCCGGTTGAGGAACAGCAACTTAAGCGGCAACACGAATAATCAGTTTGATCCCACTCTGTCAGTTGCTCCGGGCAATGCCCCCGCCTTGAATCAGCTCACTCTTATCGATCAAACCTCCTACGGAGGCTCGGTACAGTACAGTTATCTTGGCAATTTGTTCAGCCATAAAAACCAGTTCACCGCCGGTGCGAGCCTGGATGTGGGCAGCACCACTCTCACACAATCGGAGCAGGAAGTAGGCATCACCACTGACGGGAACACCAATACGATATTGTTGACGCCGTTTGCATTAATCAACAATGTGCAGGGCGATAACCGCTATTACGGCCTTTACCTCACCAACAATTACTCGGTGACCGACAAAGTCAATGTCACCGCTTCAGGCCGCTACAATTACGCCTCGGTCGACCTCGAGGACTTGACCGGCACGACACCGGCGCTGAATGGCAACAACGTGTTTACCCGTTTCAATCCCGCGGTGGGCTTCAACTACAACCCCAATAAAGCGCTCACCACGTATGCCGCCTACAATGAGGGCATGCGGGCGCCCACTCCGGTGGAACTCGCCTGCTCCAACCCCAACACCCCTTGCAGCCTACCCAATGCATTCCTTTCCGACCCGCCGCTTAAGTTGGTGGTCTCCAGAACTTGGGAAATCGGCGCGCGCGGCGCGCTCGGCCAGAACACAAGCTGGAGCGCCGCTGTCTTCCATGCCAAACTTGCCAACGACATCGCGTTTATTAGCAGCTCGACCAGCACCAGCACCGGTTTCTTCCAAAACGTGGGCGACACGCGGCGCCAGGGCATTGAACTCGGTGTGAGCACCAAGCAGGGCCGTTTGTCATTATCCGCCAATTACAGCTTCATTGATGCTGGCTTCCAAACCCCGTTCACCGAGAACAGCCCCAATAACTCCACAGCCGATGCAAACGGGCAAATTCAGGTGAATCCCGGCAACCGCATTCCAGGGATTTCCCGCCAAAGTTTCAAGGCGCGCATGGGCTACGCTTTCACGGACAAGTTTTTTGTTGGCGCGAGCCTCCAGGCTTACAGCAGCCAGTTCGCGCGCGGCAACGAAAACAACCTGGACAGCCAGGGGACGGTCGCCGGTTACGCGGTTGTAAACCTGAACGGACGTTACGAAATCATCCCGGGCCTGGAGTTATTCGCGCGCATCAACAACCTGTTCGACAAGAAGTACGCGAACATGGGCATACTGGGCAGCAATGTCTTAAGTGGGCCTAACAACTTTAATCCCGCAAATGCATTTGGAAAACCGGAGTTGTTCGTGGGTCCGGGCGCGCCGATCGCCGGATTTTTCGGCATCCGTTACTCGCTGGGAACTACAAAAAGACAAAAGGATTTGGACTAAAACGGGAATCGGGATTTAATGAAAAAAGGGCTGCCTTCCCGGCAGCCCTTTTCGCATAACGTAAAGAGGTTTAAAGAAACTTCACCGGGGTTGAGTGAATCGCCCATAGCGCAACGCTAAAGGCGGCAAGACAACCAGATTCAGCAAAGTGGACGTGATAAGACCGCCGAGTATGACCGCAGCCATGGGCCCTTCAATTTCGTTTCCAGGCTCACCGCTCTGAACAGCCAAAGGCAACAGCCCAAGCGCCGTCACCAGGGCGGTCATGAAGATGGGGACGAGGCGCTCGGTCGCGCCGCGGATGGCGGCATCCATCCCCCAAGTCATTCCCTCTTCATTGACCAAATGCTGGTAATGGGAAATAAGCATGATGGAGTTACGCAGGGTAATGCCGAAGAGCGTGACGAAGCCCACCAGTGAACCCAAAGTCAGCGTTCCCCCCGTTGCCCAAACAATCAACACACCACCGACCAAGGCGAAAGGAAGATTGGCCATGACAAGTAACAGCGCCCTAGAGCTCCTCAAAGCCAAAAAAAGCAACGCGATTACGATTACGCCCGCGATGACCGAGTACACGAATAAATCCCACTGCGAGCGCGCTTGGGCTTCGGCCTCTCCCGCGAAAACTGCATAAAAGCCCTTGAGAAAAGATACTTCGCTATAGATCCGTCTCTGGGCTTCCTCTACAAAGTCGGTCACATTCCGGCCCGATACATTTGCCGTGATGGTCTGCAAGCGTTGCGCGCCGCTATGCAATATGACGTAGCGGCCCGAGGTCTGATAGATATCTGCAATCTCGTTCAGGGGGATCATTATTCCTTCCGGACTTCGCAGGGTCAGGGTCCCGACTTCGGTGGGGTTCAGACGCGCAGCAGCGTTCAATACAACAGAGACATCGAAAACGCGGCTGCCCTCGTAGACCTGTGCAACAACCGCGCCTTCGTAGGCTGCCTGGATGGAATCAAGCACATCGAGCGGCGCGAAGCCCCAGCGCGCCAACTGCTCCGATCGTAAGCGAATCACCAGTTGCGGGGTGCCCTGTGGAGATTGCATTTGTACACCTGTTGCACCGGGAATGCCGCTTAATATTTTGGCGATTTCCACGGCCTTGACGTCAAGCACATCCAGATCATTGCCGAAGATATTCACGATGACTTGGGCCGTGTAGCCGGAGATGGTTTCTTCTATTCGTTCGGTAAGATAGGTCCGGACCGTAAAATCTACACCCGGGAATCGACTGAGCGTCTGTCGGATTTGACCAAGTAATTGCCGCTGCTCCTCGCCGCTTGACGGCTTGAGGTCTACGTCAAACTCGCTGACATGCAGCCCGGTGGTATCAACCCATTTTTCGGCGCGGCCTACGCGCTGGGAAACCGAGCGTACGCCCTGAAGCTTGCGCAGCGCGGCGGTGACCTCGGCGCCCAACCGGAGCGCTTCATTGAGAGAGGTCCCCGGTATCCCTGTCATGTGAACGATGTAATGCCCTTCCCGCAACTCCGGCAAGAACCTTATGGAGAAAAACGGCAAAACCGCCAGCGCGCCGACGCAAAGCAAGGCAGCCACGACTATAACGGTATTTGAATGACGCTCAACGCGCGTGATGAGGTTTGCGTATCTTGTTTTTAATTGCCTGATCAACCATGGGTCCTCCGTCGCGAACCGCATCCGATGAAGCATGGCATAGGCAAGCGCCGGGGTCACCGTAAGCGCAACCACAAGCGACGTCAGGATTGCAAGGATATAAGCGAGTGCAAGCGGGGCAAACAGCTTGCCGGCAACCCCTGAAAGGGCAAGCACCGGCATGAAAACGAGAACCACGATGAAGGTGGCATAGACCACGGCGCTGCGCACTTCGACTGAAGCGTTTACGATTATTTGGGTTATGGGCAAAGGTTGCGGCAGCGTCCGGTTTATCCGCAGACGGCGGAAAATATTTTCCACATCGACGATGGCGTCATCCACGACTTCGCCAAGGGCAATCGCCAAACCACCCAGCGTCATGATGTTAAGGCTCACATCCAGATAATGCAGCGCGATAACCGCCGCGATCAGCGACAGGGGAATTGCGGTTGCAGAAATGAATGCGGTGCGGACGTTAAAGAGAAAGAGAAACAGCACGATCACCACCAGGACAGCGCCCAACAAGAGTGCTGTGCTTAATCCGTTAATCGCTACCAGTATAAAATTAACGGGCCTGAACAAGTCGGCGTGGAGAATCACCTGGTTTGCAGCAAAAACCGATTTCAAGCCCTTCAAGGATTTTTCGACGGCCTGGGAAACTGTAAGTGTGTCCGCGCCGAATTGGCTGTTGATCATCAGGATCACACCCTGTTTACCCTCCACCAATGCACCGCCAATGGAAGGCGCTGGGGCGTAAACGACTTCAGCGATATCTCCCAGCCGCACGCTGATCCCATTCTTATGCAGGACGACCACTTGTGCTAATTGCGCGGGCGTCAGGGCCTCGCTCTGTGGGTTGAGAACGATGCGCTGATTTTCGTTTTCAATAAATCCCCCGCCACGCACCCCGGTTGAGCGCCGCGCGGCGTTCAAAACATCCAGCAGGGACAGGTTATAAAGCACGAGCTTTTGCCGGTCGATCTGTATTTGAAGTTGTTTTACTTCGCCTCCGAATACATTAACGCTGCCTACACCCGGGACACTCAGGAGGCGCGGTTTTACCGTCCAATCGGCAATCGTACGAAGCTCCATCGGGTTGCGCGTATTCGAAGTCAACCCGATTGCCAGTAATTGGTTGGCGGAAGAAGAAAGCGGGGTCATTGCAGGCAGCTTTACTCCGCGAGGCAGTTGTCCGGCAAGCGCGTTGAGCCGCTCTGTGACCAGTTGGCGGGCCTGATAGATATTCGTCCCGCCATGAAAGGTCATGGTGATTACCGAAAGCCCCTGGATAGACTGTGAACGCATGGTCTCAAGACTGATAATCCCGCCCAGCGTGTTTTCAATCTGCTGAGTTACCAGCACTTCCACATGCTCGGCGGAAAGCCCCGGGGCTTCCGTCTGGATTACCACCAGGGGCGGCGCGAATTCGGGAAATACGTCTAGTCTGGATTTAAAAAAGGTGTAGATGCCAAAGCCGAGCACCAGGCAGGCTAAAGCGATAACCACGCCACGAAAGCGAACTGAAAAACGGACGATAGAGGAAAGTATGGTTGCTTCCTGTTATTCTTAAGTAAAAAAGAAACCCAAGTTGCTACGAGATGTTAATTCTGATCTCCGCCATCCCCGGTTTGTATTTGCGAGCGGAGCTCTTCGGAGAGCATGAGCTGAGCGCCCTTCACAACAATACGATCCCCCGGTTTGAAACCGTCGGTAACAAAAAATCCCCCATCCTGCGCATAATTATCGGGTACAGCGCGCCTCTCGAAGCGCTCTTGATCCAACTGCACGTATGACCACGCCTGGCCGGCATACCAGACAATTGCAACGCCTGGAATAAACACGCCCCGCTTTGGCTGGCTCGATGTCGGGAAATGCGCCGTTACGCGGGTGCCCGCTGCAAGCAGCGTTGATGTCCGATAGAAATAGGCGCTGCCGAGAATTAGCGGATCGCTCTGAGGCGAAGCTGACACCAGATTAGCATTTACACGAGGGTTATTATTTGCGCCAACCTGTATCCTTGATGGCGCGGAAATCTTCAGGCCGGGCGGCAGAGTGATGCGCACTATGACTTCCTCGCGCTTGAGAAATTTTTGAAATTCAGGCGATGCGCGGGCGAGTGCCCAGCTTGCCAGCGGTTCGCCATATTGCTGGCGTGCAGACCCTCTCATATCCTGAATCGCCAACGTTGCAGCTTCTAGTTTGGCCTCATCGGATAGATATGCCTGCTCTGCCTTCTGCAGGGCTTTCAATGACATGTTTTGATTGTCCTGGTAAAGCGCTTGGGTGCGCTCATATTCTTGCTTGGACACATTTGCAGCAGCACGCGCGATCTCGGCCTCGGCCAATGCCGCGTTGAAGCGGGTGCGCAGTTCGGTCAGCGGGTGCAAATCCAGTACGGTGCCGTAGGCGACGGATTCTGTTTGGTAGCTCGCCGCTTCGAGCGGCTCCTCCTTAATGCCGCTTTGTTCTTGCATCGCTGCGCCCAGCTTCACCGAAGTAAAACCACCTGCTGCAGCGGCTGCAATGCTCGATCCGGCGGCGGCCGGCATGTCGCTTGGCGTCGCCTTTGTCCCGTCGTCGCCATGTTTCAGATTAGGGTTTCGGCCGGATTCTTCTGTTGCCTTCGAAGTCGCGTGCCCACGCCATTCCTGCGGCAACACGAAGACAAGTATTGCAATTGCGCCAATCAGCGAAACGAGGACAATAACGGCCTTAAATTTGAACATGGTTTTCATTCGCCGACGGGTTTTAACAATGGGCGCTGCAGTGCATCTTCCAGCTGACCGATTGCTTGTTGAACCTTGATGAGGGGATCTTCGCCGACCAGCCTATTTGAATAAAATGCGCGTTGCGCATGTGTAAACGTCAGCCTGTCCGTTTCACCGGTATTAAAAGTATTTTGCAAAGCTTTTAGTTGATTTTCACGAGCGGACAGCAAGACATCAGAAGTAGCAAGGTTGCCTGCGGCGGCGTAATAATTCTGAAGCGCCTGTTCTGAAACGTTGATTGCGCGCGCTTGCAAAGCTTTTACTTGCGCTGCCGCCTCGTCCCGCTTTGCCTCTGCTTCGGCAATGGGGCCTTCGTTTCGGTTGAAAAGCGGCAATGCAATGAAGGAAACGGGTAATACCACGCTATCCCCGTCTTTGTTGTACAGATAGCCCGGGCCCAGATGGATATTAGGATACTGCTTGGCGATTTCCAGTTGCAGAGCAGCCTGGCTTGCTTCGTATTTTGCCAGCGCACTCAACAAATCAGACCGGCTTAGCACGGCCTTATAACGAACTTCATCAGCAGGAACATCAAAATGACTTTGCTCGAAAACGTCAAACGATATCTTAATATCGCCGAGAGCGCTTACAGGGAGTCCGATTGCCGATGCGATACGAGCCCGCGCATCGCTTATTTGCATTTTTGCCAGGGCCAGATCCCGACTATTTTGGCTGAGAGCAATCTTTGCCTCGTGGACTTCTGCAGCTGATGCAGCACCATGTGAAAGCCGCTTATCCAGCATGTCTACAATTTCCTCCTGCGCGGATATCACCTTTTCCAGAAGCGATGCTTTGCGGCTTGCCGCGTACAGGCCGAGCAGGTCGCTGCGAAGTCGACTTCTTACCTGCCACGCGACGTTGCCGATATCCAGGCGTGCGGCCAGCGAAAGCTGCTGAGCCTGCGCGACTCGATAGCCACGTTTGCCCGCGGTTTCAATTGGGATATCCAGATTAATGCCATAAGTCCAGGGCGTGTCACCATTTTTGGCGTCTACGGTATATCCGAACGGCAGCTGTAGTGTCGGATTGGGGCGCTGTCCAGCCGTCTTAACGGCCGCCGCGGCGACACTCCATTTCGCGCGTGCAATGTCCAGCTCGGGGTTGTAGTAATACGTTGCAAGCGTCAATGTTGTCAGATCCCACCATTGCGGTGGCCACGGGTTGACGTCGCGGCGCTGATTCGTGGCAATAAATTTTTGCAGCTCGGCGCTCTCCAATGAACGGGCTTCAAAAGTCCGCCCCATCTCTGCCAGTTGGATAGGGCGATTCTGGTAAGTAGCACAAGCTGACAATAATAGAGTCAATATCATGAGTGACACATTGACACGACAACCTCCGAAGAGCGTCAATCTCGATAAACTGCGGAAGTCAAAATGGTATTTTTCTGACATAGTCAATCAGCGTCTGGCCTGCTGTTTGCCCAACAATTATAGTTTCTGCGGTGAAGCGGCGGTTTCCCTGAAGAAACGGGGCTAAGCAAGATTAAAATCTGTGCTTCTACCCTGCGGCTGTTTTAAGGCCGATGAGGCCCGCTCTGGAATGGAATGATTGTACTAGACTGGAAGCATAAAATTACACCCGTGAATTGGAAGCATCACATTTCGGGCAATTCTATGGTTCTAGGGGCAGGATGTGATTAGACCCATAACATTGCCGTGGTCAGAACCATAACTTTGCAGTTTTTATCCAGATTTCACCACTTAAACGGGCTTGAGCTACGCTATCCGGAAGCATAATCTTGCCGCGAGTTCGAACTCGGAACGGGGGTCAACATTTTTAGCTCCCCAACCCGGTCAAATCTGAGAACTCTTGGTTACTGAGGGATCGCTGGGCTAACGGGTCCCCGGTTCGGACAAATCTGGATACTGGTTTGAGGACATTATGGTGCTCTTTAGGCTCTCAGAATGGCTGGATACGGCCAAGAGCAATGGGATGGACTCCTCCTCACCCACCGGCATCAATGTGCCAGACTGGACGTCTTATCAACCAGTCAAGAGAGAGAAGGAGTCCAAGATGAAGATTATCCGCGTTGGCGTCGATTTGGCAAAGAACGTGT
>DATDGC010000085.1:0-2248 GCA_036522275.1 Burkholderiales bacterium
GCCGCTTCCCTTGGTCGCGCGCAGAAACAGGGTACTGACTTTATCGAAAATGCCGGTTGGCGCGAGCGTGCGCGCCACCACCATTCCGCCGAAAAGCAGCGCTATCATTCCCTCGGAAGTCTTGAGCGAGTTCTGGATGTCTTCCTGAGTCAGTATCCCCGACACGATCAGAACGCTTGCTCCCAGCATTGCTGCCAGCGCCAGGTCTATTACATCAAAAGCGATCACCAGGATCACACCTGCAAAGACGATGAGGGTGATGGCAACCTGTGTGTCAGTCATTGCGTAATCTCATGTCAGTGAAATGGCGGCGCGTACATGAGTCCACCCTGAGTCCACAGCCGATTCAATCCCCGCTCGATTTGCAGCCCACTCTGGCGGCCAAGATTGCGCTCGTACATCTCGCCGTAGTTGCCAACGCTCGCGATGATTTGCACCACCCAGTCGGTGTTGACCCCCAATGCTTTTGCGACTTTCTTGCTCGAACCAAAGAAACGTCCCCATCCCGGATTAGCTTGGGTGTCGCGGATACTGCGCACATTTTCGCGCGTGATGCCAAGTTCCTCTGCTTCGATCAGCGTATATAGTACCCATTCCACAAGCGTTAACCACTGCTCGTCGCCGCGCCTCACCACAGGGCCCAACGGTTCCTTGGAAATATTGTCCGGCAGGATGATATAACCGTTCGGTCCACCCGGCGCCTGCGTCCGAACTGCAGCGAGCTGGGACCGATCCGAAACATATGCCTTGCAACGGCCGGAGAAGAAAGCTGCGGTAACTGAATCGAGCGATTCGATAATCAGCGGCTGATAAGCGAGGTTTTTCGATCCGAAATAGTCGGCGAGATGTTCTACGTACGTGGTCCCCTTCTCGACACATATCGTCGCGCCTTTGAGTTGCGCGACGCCGCTGACTCCACTCTTGCGCGGAACCATGATGGCTCCGCCGTCGTAATACAGGGTGCCGGCAAAGTGCACGCCGAGATTCGCCTCACGGCCCAGCGTCCACGTGGTATTGCGCACAAGCAAATCAACTTGTCCTGATATCAATGCGGGAAATCTGGCAGCGGCGGACAACGGCACGAACTCCACTTTTTCAGCGTTGCCCAAAGCCGCAGCGGCGACCGCGCGGCAAAAATCCGCATCCAATCCCGTCCAGCGTCCCGAGGAATCCCGCACTGAGAATCCGGCGATGCCTTCGCTCACGCCACAGCGAAGCGTGCCGCGCGACTTCACCAGCGCAAGAATATCGCCCGCCGCTGCATACCCCATCTCACACGCAGCAACGAGCAACACTGCAAAGGCGGGAATAAGCAGCCTGGTGATTGTTATCAGTGGTGTAATGGGAACGACTTTCTTTTTCGTGTCACCGCATCATAACAGACGGAGCGCAGCGCAGAAAGCTGTTGGGGTTACTAAGTTCCATGGCCCATCACACCCGATGTTGCTTGCCCGGTTTTCATTGTTGTCTTAGCGATGTGTCTCCCAGTATGATAGCAACGGAGCTGAGGGTGAGGTAGGCCG
Organism: Burkholderiales bacterium; assembly: GCA_036522275.1. Lineage (GTDB taxonomy): Bacteria > Pseudomonadota > Gammaproteobacteria > Burkholderiales > JAHFRG01 > JAHFRG01. The sequence continues at coordinate 1,524 of DATDGC010000085.1, forward strand.
ATTGATATAGAAAGCGCCTTTACGAAGCATGCGTCAGAGGGTGTGCGCATCATTCGAAGGAGTAATTCAGAAATGAACGATGAGCCAGTGCAGATAAACAGAGGCGGCGGCGTCACTGAAGAACGTGACCAGAAAAACCACAAACGCAACCTGAAAGAGATAGCCCTCGATGAAACAAAGAAGATGTTCGTAATATTTATCTATCTTTTTATATTATTCGGTCTACTCTCGCTCTACGAATGGATAATTTTGGCAAAGCATCAAATAAGTTATCGACCTTATGGCTTTGCCATCATTAATGCCTTGGTTCTGGCCAAGGTTATGCTCATCGCCGAAGATTTGAATTTGGGAGGCAGGTTCTTCAAAGATAGGCCCCTCGTCTATCCGATTTTATTTAAGTCCATGGTATTCGCTATTGTATTAATTTGCTTTCATATCGTGGAACATGTGATTGTCGGAGTGTGGGACGGGAAGGCAATTATCCAGAGTATCCCTGGTATCGGCGGTGGCGGTCTGAAAGGAATATTAGCCGTGGGCATGATTATGTTTGTCGCATTGATTCCATTCTTCGCATTCAAAGAGATCAGCCGAGCGGTCGGCGAGCGCGAGTTGTACTCCCTCATTTTCACGGGCGGGACAAAGATTGAAAAACTTCAGTCAAAGGGGCAGTAGCTGGAAGATGCCTAGCCGGTGAGGGAAAATGCCGCGTGCATCATGGCTTCTTT
>DATDGC010000086.1:0-3310 GCA_036522275.1 Burkholderiales bacterium
GCTGCGCACTTTTTTCGGCGCGCTGTGCTTGTTTGCGGTGCTGGCGTGGATGAAGAAACCGCTGCGGCTGGTGGAATTCAAAGCCACGCTTTTGTTGGGCTTGCTGCAAACCACGGTATTTACCGCGTTGGTGATGTGGGCCGTGGTAGATGGCGGCGCGGGAAAAAGCGCGGTGCTTGTTTACACCATGACGTTCTGGTTGCTGATACTCGCCTGGCCGCTGCTTCACGAGCGCATACACGGCGCGCAATGGCTGGCGGTAATGATGGCGTTTGCCGGCTTGTTCTTTATCCTCACGCCGTGGCACGCAAGCGGCAGCCTTGTGAGCAGTGTGATTGCAACGACAGCGGGGATTATTTGGGCAGTTGCAGTCATCGTAGCGAAAAAATTGCGCAGCCGCGTGCAGCTCGACCTGCTTTCGCTCACCGCCTGGCAGATGCTGCTTGGAGGAATCGTGCTGGTCGGGATTACGTTTTTTATACCGCAGCAGCCCATCGAGTTGAGCGGTTATTTCTGGTTTGCAGTCATTTACAACGCGGTCCTGGGAACCGCGCTCGCGTGGTTGTTATGGCTTTACGTGCTGCACCGGCTGCCCGCAGGGACCGCGGGGCTGGGCTCGCTCATGGTGCCGGTGGTGGGCGTGCTTTCTGCGTGGCTGGAACTCGGCGAGCAGCCCAAGGAATGGGAAATTGCCGGCATGCTGCTGATTGGCGTTGCGCTCCTGCTTCTCAGCATTCTTGGAATGCGCGAGCCGAAAGTAGACCCTGAAATGGCGCAGGAGTGATGCCCTCTCCCCCTTCGACTAGCCTGTCCTGAGCCCGTTTGCCCTTCGACTAGCTCAGGGCGAACGGGTCGAAGGGCTCAGGGCAGGCTGAGAGGGAAAAGCAGAAGAATGAGTATAATAAGGTCATGTCGGTCGCTACTGCCCAATCCCCTTCCCTGCGTGCCTCTTTAGCCGCTGAACTGCGGCGTTTTTTGCCCGCAGCAGCGGTGCTCGATGCCGCCGAGGACCTGAAGCCTTACGAGTGCGACGGTCTTACCGCCTACCGCCAGTTGCCGATGCTGGCGGTGCTGCCTGAAAACGAGGAACAGGTGCAGCGCATTTTACGCGTGTGCCACCAACATAAAGTCCCGGTGGTGGCGCGCGGCGCGGGCACCGGGCTTTCAGGCGGCGCGCTGCCGCTCGGCGACGGCGTGCTGCTTCCGCTTACCAAATTCATGCGCATCCTGGAAATTGATCCGGCCGCGCGCACCATGCGCGTGCAGCCGGGAGTGCGCAATCTCGCCATTTCAGAAGCGGCTGCGCCCTACGGACTTTATTACGCTCCCGATCCTTCCAGCCAGATCGCTTGCAGCATCGGCGGCAATGTCGCGGAAAATTCCGGCGGGGTGCACTGCCTGAAATACGGTCTCACAGTGCACAATATTCTTAAACTCCGCGTCGTCACCATCGAAGGCGAGCTTTTGGAAATCGGCAGCAATGCGCTGGATTCGCCGGGCTACGATTTGCTGGCGCTAATGACCGGCTCGGAAGGCATGCTGGGCGTGATTAGCGAAATCACGGTGAAACTCCTGCCGCTGCCGGAGCGCGCGCAAGTGGTATTGGCAGCGTTTGACGATATCGGCAAAGCGGGAGAGGCGGTCGCCAGCATCATCGCAGCGGGCATCATTCCCGCCGGGCTGGAATTGATGGACAAGCGCATGACCCAGGCGGTGGAGCCGTTTGCCAACGCCGGTTATCCTGTGGATGCGGAAGCGATATTGCTGTGCGAATCGGATGGCTGCGCTGAAGAAGTGGCGGATGAAATCCTGCGCATGCAAGAGATCATGAAACAAAGCGGCGCAACCGAAGTCCGCGTCTCCCGGAACGACAGCGAGCTCAACAAATTCTGGGCCGGCCGCAAAGCGGCGTTCCCCGCCGTGGGACGCATTTCGCCGGATTACTACTGCATGGACGGCACCATTCCGCGCAAACAGCTGGCACGGGTTCTGCGCGCCATCGGTGACATGGAAAAAAAATACGGCCTGCGCTGCGCCAACGTGTTTCATGCCGGCGACGGAAATTTGCACCCGCTCATTTTGTACGACGCCAACCAGCCGGATGAATTGCACCGCACGGAGAAGTTCGGCTGGGAGATTCTGGAGTTGTGCATTGAAGTCGGCGGCACCATCACCGGCGAGCATGGTGTCGGCGTCGAGAAAATCAACCAGATGTGCATTCAATTCCGAGGCAACGAACTGGAAATTTTCCACTGGGTGAAGCGCGCGTTCGACGAGCCCGGCCTGCTAAATCCGGGCAAGGCCGTGCCCACGCTGCACCGCTGCGCCGAGTTTGGCCGCATGCATGTGCACCGCGGTCAGGAAAAATTCCCCGAACTTCCGAGATTCTAGTAATCCGTTCATCCTGAGCCCGTCGAAGGATGAACGGATTGAAAAGCTCGGGGCGAACGGTCAAAAGATACAAAAGAAAATGCAGAACATCCTAATACAATTTTCTGAAATCATTCGTCGTGCTACAGAAAATAAAACCGCTTTGCGCATTCGCGGCGGAGGCAGCAAGGATTTTTACGGCGCTGCATTAAATGGCGAAATTCTCGACACCCGGCCCTATTCCGGCATCGTTCAATACGAACCTACCGAGCTGGTGATCACCGCGCGCGCAGGTACGCCGCTCGCTGAAATCGAAGCGGCGTTGAAGGAGCGCGGGCAAATGCTGGCGTTCGAGCCGCCGCATTTCGGAAATCATGCCACGCTCGGCGGCTGCATCGCCGCGGGGCTTTGCGGCCCGCGCCGCGCCGCAGTCGGCGCCGCGCGCGACTTCGTGCTCGGAGTGCGCATGATGGATGGGCGCGGCAACGATTTGCGCTTCGGCGGACAGGTGATGAAAAACGTCGCGGGTTACGATGTATCGCGCTTGATGGTTGGCTCGCTCGGCACGCTGGGGTTGATTCTCGAAGTTTCGCTCAAGGTGCTGCCGCTGCCGCTTGCGGAGAGCACGCTGCGCTTCGAGTTTCCGGAAGACAAGGCCATCCAGATGCTCAACCAATGGGCGGGCAAGCCGCTGCCGATCTCGGCGAGCGCCTACACCGGCGGCGAGCTCAGCCTGCGCCTTTCAGGCGCGGCAGCGGCAATCGAGGCGGCGTACAATAAGCTCGGCGGCATGCGCATAGACGAGGCGCAGGCCGAACAATTCTGGATCGGCATCCGCGAGCAGACCGATCCCTTCTTCCGCAGCGCTACCCCGCTGTGGCGGCTGTCGGTCAAATCCACTACACCCCCGCTGAAACTTGCCGGCGGGCAGGTCATCGAA